>JBFYKV010000001.1:0-5431 GCA_041305745.1 Methanoregulaceae archaeon
AGATGACCATCTTTTCCAAAATCAGACAGTTAAAGGCCTATGACCGAAACGAGTCAGGAATTGTAACAATCGGGTACGAAGGGAGGAACATCGACAAGTACCTCTGCATCCTATTGGAAAACAAAGTCGGGAAAATCATTGATGTGCGGAAGAACGCGTTTAGTATGAAATACGGATATTCCAAGAACCAGTTAATGAGTGCACTGGAAAAAATTGGCATTTCTTACCTTCACCTTCCGGATCTAGGTATTGAGAGCGACAAGCGACAGAACTTAACTAAGAAAGGTTATGCTGACCTGTTTCGGTGCTATGCAAACGAACTCAATGAAAAGGAAGATCTGCTTGAAACCATTAAATTGCTTGCAAAGAGGGAAAAAGTAGCCCTGATGTGCTTCGAGGCAAAGGCAACAGACTGCCACCGGGGCATTATTGCAGAGCGGTTCCGGGAAGATGGGCTGGATGTGGTTGACCTGTGACGTGGGAGAAAAAGAAAGTTCTGGTCACAGTTAAGGCATACCCCGAGAAGAGCAAGAAACACGGGACGGTGGTATGTACAGCAGGCATTACGGATACGGGAGACTGGATACGGCTTTATCCCATGCCTTACTCATCTTTTCTTGGAGGTAATATGATCCAGCGGTACGACTGGATAGAAGCAGACTGCGAGAAGGTGACCGATGAAAAACTCGGGCGGAAGGAAAGTTACCGGGTCCGTGATGGTTCGGTGAATATCATCGACCGGTCGCTCTCATCAAAAAAAGTCAAAGGAAAAGCACCGTGGCAGAACCGGAATAAGTTAGTCCTGCCCAAGCTTGCACCCTCAATGGAACACCTGGGTGAGCAATACCAGAAAGATAAAACGTCGCTTGGCCTGATAAAGCCAAAAGAAGTGATCGCCTTTTGTACCCGTGAAGAACTCCAGCAACCTCCGGAACCGAAAGAATACCAGCAATCGCTTGACAATCAGATTATCCCTATCATTGACACTATCCCGCACATCTTCGCGTACAAATTCCATTGTGCCGGATGTAGTAATGGGAAACAACACGATATTATGTGCGAGGACTGGGAACTCTTTGAATCCTTCCGCTCCTGGTGGAAGTCTTACCCAGATGTTAAGCTTCTATGGGAGAAACTCCATGAGAAGTTCTTTGATTTTATGATTCAGCGTGATCTCCATTTCTACATGGGGATGCATTCACAGATGCCAACATGGCTGATTATAGGGTTGTATTACCCGCTAAAAGAGATCCTGATTCCTGTTAGAGAGCCAGTTAATCTTGCCGACTGGATAGGGATGTAGGCTTCGATGAGTATAACCTATTCGGTATGGTCTTTTCGATTGTCAAATCCTATTTTATCAACTGATTTGTATTTTCCAAGGTCTATTTTCCTGAAAATGAGATGTTCACTCTTATATTCATTTATATATTCGATCTCATTTTATACACCTGAAACTTCCTGTAAAACGGTTCTATGACCGCGCAGAATTTATCTACCTAAATTAACAGTATCTGCCAATTGAACCATATAACCGCTTCCGGTTGATGCTGAACCGGCACAGGCACAGGTCATGCCCCGGTTTTCTGCCCTGTCCGGGATCACCCGGATCCGGATTTGCCAGAAAAATACGTTCTCACGAATTATCTTTCCAACAGGCTGCGAAAAATGAAATCCCCAGGATATCCTGCATTAATATCTTTTGAAAGGATTATACCGGACGACGTTGTACAATCAGCATGGCATAAACCATATCAGAACAGGAGAAGAATAAGATCACCATGGGTAACCGCAGGAACCTGACGGTCGGGGTCACCGTAAACCTTGAGCATTACGAGAACCTCCGTCTTGAAGTCAGCGGCGAGGTCGAAAATTACAGCGATGCCGATGAACTTGTCAGGTTCCTCGACCACCTGCTCGAAAGAATGGGACGAGGGGATCCCGCAACCGCTGACGCGGTGGACAGCTACCGGCGCAGGGTTTTTTCATTCGCTCCCGATATTCCTGCGGAGGAGGCCCCTGCCGGGTGTCACGACGGAGTATGTACTCTGCCTGCAGAGGTCCTGAAGGACCCTGCCCCCGGCACCAGCGGTTCTGATGAAACAGGAGCTGCCGCAGGAGACGCCCACGCAGCCCTGACAGTCCCCGGACCCGGCCATACCGCTCCGGACACTGCAGGGGCTGTACCTGCGGCTGTGCCACCCGCTGCACCTGATACGGCAGCGGTTCCGGCATGTGAAGAGTGTGGAACGAAGGTCACTGCAGCCCAGGCGAAGATGAGCCGGCTCTTTACCTCACGGACCCTCTGCAAAGGGTGCATGAAAAAACCATAATAAAAAAAAGGAAACGGTGATACTATGTATTATTTCGGGATGTGGTACCAGAGATGACAAAAAGCCTGCTGATGTGGGATGAGACCCTGTTCCGGGACCCTGAAGTCTTTGAGATCGACTATGTCCCTGAACAGTTCAATCACCGTGAATCGCAGATGCGGGAACTGGCGTTCCAGATCAGGCCAGGTCTGAGGGGAGGGCGTCCCTTAAATACAATATGCCGGGGACTCCCGGGTACCGGAAAGACGACAAGCGTCCGGAAACTCTTTGAAGAGATCGAGGAGACGACAAAGAAACTTGTTCCCATCCATATCAACTGCCAGATCGACAATACGAAGTTTGCCATCTTCTCGCAGATTTACCGGAAATTGTCGGGTCATCTCCCGCCTGCCTCGGGCACCTCGTTCAAACAGGTGTTTGATGCCATTGCCCGGATGCTCCTGAAAGAGGAAGTCGTCCTGCTCGTCGCCCTTGACGATGCGAACTACCTGATGTACGAGAACGAGATGAACAAGGTCCTCTACACGCTGCTCCGGTCTCATGAGGCCTATCCTGGCACACGGATAGGGGTGATCGTCATTATCAGTGACCTTGACGTGGATATGATGCGGCAGATAGACGCACGCGTCTCATCGGTCTTCCGCCCGTCAGAGATCTACTTCCCGCCGTACAGCGAGGAAGAGGTCCAGACCATCATGAAGGAACGCGTGATGCAGGGGTTTTTCCACGGGTGCTTAACCGAGGAGATGTTTGACCTCGTCGTTGAACAGACCTTAAAAAGCGGAGACCTGAGGGTCGGGATCGATCTTCTCAAGCGTGCTGCCCTCAATGCGGAAAAACAGGCACGACGCGTGATTGAACGGGAAGATATCTGTGGCGCATACACCATTTCCCGGTACCTCCACCTCCAGTATTCTGTCCGGACCCTGAAAGACGAGGAGAAAAACCTGCTAAAAATCCTTGCAGAACTGAGTATGAAGGAATCGGAGATGAATGCAGGGGAAGTCTTCAAGTCCGTGAAAGAGGTGACAGGGCTTGGGTATACCCGTTTCTACGAGATGGTCAAAAAGTTTGACAGCATGCGCCTTATAAACCTCCAGTACCGCGACGGGAAGGGAAGAACCCGTGTAATCAGTCTTCGTTATGATCCGGCCAGGATTATCGAATACCTCTCGTAGGGTATTTATTTAACAATCATTTGACAAATATTATTAAATCCGCAACCATGTTTTATGGTAAAGGGGGTAGTTCATGTGCTCAGCGTAAATGAATTAGCACTCGAAATTTTTGAGAACCTGGCTGAATATGCAGAAGAATTCAATGCTGCCTACCACGAGCTGGACAATGGCGCACGTATTGTGGACTGTGGAGTGAGCACCCGCGGCGGTTATGCTGCGGGACGGGCATTTACAGAGATCTGTATGGGTGGTCTCGGTGAGGTCAACTTCAGGATGGGGCAGATCAGGGAGTTTCCTGTACCATTTATCGATATCTTTACCGACTTCCCGTCAATCTCGTGTCTCGGTGCCCAGAAAGCGGGATGGACTGTCAAGCACAACAATTACTTTGCAATGGGGAGCGGCCCGGCACGGGCACTCTCGCTCAAGCCGAAGCATACCTACGAAGTGATCGATTACGAGGACGACTTTGACTCTGCAGTGATTGCCCTTGAGTCAGACCACCTCCCGAACGGCGAGGTAATGGCAAAGATCGCAGAAGACTGCGAGATCGATGTGGCAAACGTCTGCGCTGTTGTCGCACCAACGGCATCCATCGTCGGTTCAATCCAGGTGGCGGGACGCTGTGTTGAAACCGCCATCTACAAACTGAACGAACTCGGGTTTGACACCCGCAAGATTACTGCAGGTTTCGGGACCGCACCAATTCCACCGGTGAAAAAGGATGCCACGAAGGCGATGGGAACAACGAATGATGCAACCATCTACCACGGCAGGATTATGCTGACCATGAAGGCCCCGGAGATCAGGGACTACCTTGAAAAGATACCGAGCAATAAATCCAAGGGGTATGGGAAGCCGTTCTATGAGATCTTCAAGGAAGCAGAATTCGACTTCTACAAGATCGATACATCCCTCTTCTCCCCGGCAGAAGTGATCATCAACGAGCTTACCGAGGGGGTCATGTACCACTGCGGTACCGTGAACCCTGATGTAACCCTGAAATCATTCGGGCTGATGTAACAATACCGGATCCTCTTTTTTCGATCAGACCCGCTACATACATACCTGGACTTTTCCGGAGGGATTTTCATTCCCGTTCAACCACCCGATGCATGGGATACCGAATATAAAACCCGGGGACCGCGATGGGGCGGGGCTCCTCCCGATATCCCGCCGCTCTTTTCCGGTGCACGCGTCCTTGAACTGGGCTGTGGCGACGGAAAAACACTTGCGGCTGCAGTGGCACGGCCATGGATACTCACGGCGCTGGATTTTTCCGGGGAGGCGATACTGCTGTGTTCCCGCCGCGTCAAAGCCTCCACCGTCCGTTTTGTCATTGCTGATGCTGCGTGTCTCCCGTTCCGCGGGAACGCGTTTGATGCAGTGCTCATGTTTCACGTTGCCGGTCATGCACTTGCAATGGACAGGCAAAAGATCGTCAATGAAGCGATACGGGTCCTCTGCCCGGGAGGGGTTGTTTTTTTCCGCGAATTTTCAAGACTGGATATGCGGGCCGGTACCGGGGATGAGACAGAGCCCCATACATTCAGGCGGGGTGACGGTACCACCACTCATTACTTTGACACGGACGAGACCCGGTCACTCTTTTCCCCGATGACCGAAGCCTCGTTCCATGTCCATACATGGTCGATGCGGATACGCGGAAGAGACCTTCCCCGGGCTGAAATCCAGGCAGAGTTCAGAAAAGAAGATCCATGAAATCCGGATTCATGTTTCCTGCCGGATCGTGGGGACCCGGGTCTTTCTGCTGATGGCAGGGTGCAGGATAAAAGTTTTAGAATGACTCCTGCCGGAATCCGGCTATCAACAATTTTAATACCCTCACGGTTAAAATAAGTGGGTCGTACCGGGCTCGTGGTATAGTCGGTTATGACGTCGCCCTTACACGGCGGAGGT
>JBFYKV010000002.1:0-17609 GCA_041305745.1 Methanoregulaceae archaeon
CTGATTCCTGCCCAGTGCAAGTATCTGAACACCCGGTTCAACGGGACGAAGGACTTGTAAACGGCGGGGGTAACTATGACCCTCTTAAGGTAGCGTAGTACCTTGTCGCTTAATTGGCGACTTGCATGAATGGATTAATGAGAGCTCTACTGTCCCTAACACAAGTCCGTTGAACTTTTTGTCCTAGTGCAGAGACTAGGGACTCCTATTGGGAAGTGAAGACCCCGTGGAGCTTTACTGCAGTCTGTCGTTGAGTTACGGTATTACATGCGCAGTGTAGATGGGAGGCGTCGATCCGTTCCTTGCGGGGAACGGGGAGCCAACAATGAGACACCATCCTTGTTCTGCTGTAACTCTCACTCTTACGAGGACATCGATAGATAGGCAGTTTGGGTGGGGCGCCACACCCTCGAAAAAATATCAAGGGTGCCCTAAGGTCAACTCATGTGAGTCAGAAACTCACAGGAGAGTGTCAAGAGCAAAAGTTGGCCTGACGCGATCATGAACAGTAAATGATCGCGAGAGGAAACTCGGGTCTAACGAACCAATACGCCCTGTTGATGAGGGCTATTGACGACAGAAAAGCTACCCCGGGGATAACAGAGTCGTCGCCGGCAAGAGCACATATCGACCCGGCGGCTTGCTACCTCGATGTCGGTTCTTTCCATCCTGGCCGTGCAGCAGCGGCCAAGGGTGAGGTTGTTCGCCTATTAAAGGGGATCGTGAGCTGGGTTTAGACCGTCGTGAGACAGGTCGGTTACTATCTAATAGGAGTGTCAGGAGTCTGAGGGTAAGAATGAAATAGTACGAGAGGAACTTTCATTCGGCGCCTCTAGTCGATCGGTTGTCTGACAAGGCAATGCCGAGCAGCCACGCGCCAAGGGATAAAAGCTGAAAGCATCTAAGCTTGAAACCCGGCCTAAAAAGAGACTCCGTTGAGGACATGGGTAAAAGACCCGATTGATAGGCTTGGGATGTACGCACGAAGGCAACGACGTGTTCAGTCCGCAAGTACTAACGTCCAAACACTAGTGCTCGCCACGTCAAACCCAGACGAAATTCTGAGTGCAAACCTTAAATCCTATACAATTCAATTGTATAGGGTTGATCCTGTGCACATAACGTATAGGAATATTACCCACGGCTGCCAAGGTGGCGGAGCGGCTACGCGGTTGACTGCAGATCAACTACACTCCGGTTCAAGTCCGGACCTTGGCTTTGGGTAATTGCGGCCATAGCAGCTGGGACCCACCTGGACTCATTCCGAACCCAGAAGTTAAGCCAGCTCACGTAGTATGTTGTACTGAGGTACGCGAGTCCTCGGGAACCATACTTCGCTGCAATTACCCTTCCTTACATCGAAAAGACCGATTTTGATAAGATTACATGAAAGAGCGTGAGCTCTGATTCGTATCATCGCATTATCAGAATGCCAGTGGGACCATGACCCGCGTGATATATCGGTAATTGCGGCCATAGCAGCCGGGAAACACCCGGACTCATTCCGAACCCGGAAGTTAAGCCGGTTCACGTAGCATGTTGTACTGAGGTACGCGAGTCCTCGGGAACCATGCTTCGCTGCAATTATCGTTCTTTCATTGAAAAATTCAATCAATCCTCTGAATATTTTATCGTGAGCATACCTGCTCGTGAGATGTTCTCTGAAGTGCAAACCTGTAAGCGGACGCTTTCCCGGGTCTTTTATGATCTATCCGCCCTGATTTCCAGGCATCTGGATCTGACCCGGGACGCGGATGTACTGTACCATTCATTACTGCCAGGTGACAGCAGGTTCGTGGCCTGCAATGGGAAATTCAAATAATCTTCGGTTGTAAATCAATCGAAAACAGAGAATGTCATGCTTCGAATGTGGACTTTTGGTTAGGGTATTGGATGGCTTTGAAATTGGTGAAATCCCCGGACACATTCCGAACCATGGATTTTGACCGGTTCACTTTGCGTGTAATACAGAGGTATGCCAACATCAGGAACAATACTAAAATGTCATCACTTTTCTTTGATTTGAACAACAACCCAATAAAATTCTTTTATGCTGTTTCTGTGAATTAAGAGGTCCGCGAAACGGGATATTTTCCGAAGTGCATTCTTTTGAGCCGATGCTCTCCCCAGGCGTGTAATGATTAATTTATTATAATAATTTTTCAGAGTAATCTCGCATGAAACATTTGATCGTTATTACTTTGCTACTGTTAATGATATGTTGTGTCTGCATACCTGCATACGCATGGGATACCACGGGCCTGATGAAAGAATGGGCCGGGGACGTAACGATGAACCCCTATGATATCGAGGCGCTGCCCGACGGATCTGTCTGGATGACGCACGAGAACGCGACCACCGGTGCATTGATAAGGCTTGATTATCCGGCAGGGACGTTGCATATGATTTCCGCTTCTTTTTCGGCACACTTCAGGACACTCGATGCCGCACCGGATGGCACCCTCTGGATAGCAGATGAATCGGGAACACTCGTCCAGTTCTTCCCGTCGGAATCGCGCTTCGAATCGCACCCGATAGGTGCAGGATTCCCCGCATCCCCACATCCCTACGGTATCAGCGTTGCAGATGATGGCAGGGTCTGGTTCACCTGCCAGTCAGTTCCTCCCTGCATCGGGGTGTATGATCCTTCAGCTGACAGCTGGCAGCGATTCGATCTTCCGGATGGCGGGGGTTATGACGCTGGTGTCCCGGTGGAAATAGATTTCGAGACTGACGGGACTGTGTGGTTTACCATCCGGAAAACTGATTCCCACACTGGAAATGGAGGTATCGGCCGTCTTGATCCTGTTTTGGGAGAATGTGAGATATGGACCGATCCTGCGGTATTCTTCGATGGGGTTCTTCCCCCTCTTGGAGGCCTGCGTGGTCCGTGGGGGATTATAGTCACCGGCCACGATCCAGCCACGGTGTGGGTCGTCGATAAGACATCTGCGCTTCTGGTCCGGTTCGACGAGGGTGATCCCCCCGTAGTCACCTGGTATGACCTATTGCCCGATGATTTCATCGACTCTCACTTTATTGCACCGGACCCCGATGGAAAGATCTGGCTCGCAGGCATGGGTCCAAACCATATCGGCGTATTCGACCCGGTTACCGAAACGATCTCATCGATTGATCCCAGATCAGGGATAAATCCAATCAGTATCACTATATCCCCGCTTGGAGAGGTATGGTGGAGTGAAACTGGTGTTAGCGGGGCGGGAATCGGTGTCGGCCGGTTCATTCCGTTTACGGATTCAGATCGCGACGGTATCGATGACAGGATCGATACGAGTCCACGCCGATCTTCAAAGGATTTTTATGATAAAGAGACCAGGACAAGCGGAACAATTACAGAGCGGGGCGGCCAGACCCTTACGATTACCAAGGCCACAACCCCGTATGGGGTGCGGATAATGTCCGGCCTTTTTACTTTCGGACGGGACCCGGCCGTCATCACAGCAAAATGTCCGGGATTATTGAGTTATTCGAAGTCAACCATTACAATCACCGCAAATGATGACTTTATTATGACCTGCCGCAGGCCGCTCCTTGTCCTGCGGGGAACGGTAGGGGTCTTCGGCCGTCCGGCTTTCCCTGCTTTGCGGGGACTGTTTGGTTGACAGAGAGAATGAATTAAATTTGGTTGATAATCCGGTGGAATTTATTTATTTTGGTCATCCGCGATGTGACAGGACAGCGATAGATGGATTGATAAGATAATAGTGGATAACAGGTTCGTGGATGAGATGATGACCATAACCCTCATTATCGTGTATCGTCAAATCCCATACCCCTGAGAAAAATATACTACAAATTCACCGCCCGCTCTCATCTATTTTATCGGGTTTGGTGTTCGTCATGGGTCTCCCGCACGTTGGGCACAGGATCTGGTCATCACTATCTTCCTTTTCACGAGAACCATAGTGGGCTTCCCTCGTCTTCCTCTCATCCCGCGAGTATTCCTCGTAGAACCCGGATGCAAGGATGCCGGCAGGAATGGCAAACATACCGATTCCAAGCAGGGCGGTGAAACCGCCGAGGACTTTTCCGGCAGGGGTTACCGGGACGATATCTCCGTATCCAAGCGTGGTGAGCGTCTCGATGCTCCACCACATGGACTCGGCGACGCTGTCAAATTTTTCAGGCTGGACTGGATTCTCAAAGAAAAACATCAGGATCGATGTGATGAGCAGCAGGAAAAGCAGCATGTAAAGGGCCATCCCAAGGGGCTTTCGTTTCGAGATAAAGATCCGGGACATTGTCTGAAGGGAATCCGAGTACCTGATGAGTTTAAAAATAATTGCAAGACGCAGGAACCTGCTGATCTGGTATATAACCGGATCATACAGGAAGGTAACCGGTGAAATAAATGCAATGAGCACGGCGAGGTCGATTATTGCATATGGTGTAATCATATAGCGGAGCCTTCCGATCAGTGGCGAGCGATAGCGGGGATTCTCGACACATATCCAGATCCTGATAAGATACAGGAGGAGGAAGACGACGATAGAAAAGTAATATATTGCGTGAAAGGTCCTGAATACGTCAGGCGAAAGATGAGGAACCGTTTCAAGGACAACAAGGACGATGTTGAGCGAGATCAACACGTACATAAATGACCGGAATGCCTTTTTGCATGAGGTGCGGGGAACATCCTCCTCCAGAAATGAGTATAACTTTTTTCTGGCGGTAAGAAATGTCATACAAGTATTTCTGGCAGATGTTATATTTAGGAGATGGGGTAAATTGGTGCGGAATTATTGTTTTTTGCAAATTTCGATTTTTTTTCCAATGAGGAATAGTCTCTCATTTAAAGAATTTTACTGGCTCATAGGAAACTTTGATGCGGATAGCCGTGTATCTCACTCCTATGTATGACATAATTAAAAGCCGGAAGATGGAGAACGGAGTTGCGGTTTACTTCAATGAAGGCGGGCATGAAAAATTTGAATCATTCAATTACTCCGAACTTATCGATATGAGAATCAATGCCCTTGATGTTCTTGACGACCCGAAAAGCTACGCGGTCGATAAGGCCGGGCACAGATTGATCATGAAGAAGTAACCAGGAGTATTAAATTTTCATTCCCGGACGGGAAGAAAAGAAAATAGGGTACAGGACCTTTACGGGTTCCTGACCATTATTTTCAGCGCGTAGGTGGCGTCCTGCGGAGTGACATTCTCCCACGGTCTGCCGTACACGGCATTAAATTCCTGTTTGCCAGGGTCATCGGCCCGGATCAGCCACATATGTTTTCCTCCTACGCCAACCATTCCTTCAGGATGCGGGTTCACTTCGTACGTATCGTTGACGAGGAACAGGCCTGATGTAAGTGTTGCATCCCATTCGTACCCGGTAGTTGGGTTTTCATCGAGTACAACGGAAAATTCTGAACCCCTGGAGGCATCGACGGTCGAACCGTTATCGTTCTCTCCGTATTGAGGGAGCTCTTTTCCAGGTGAAACAGGCGGTGTGAGTACTTCTCCGACCGAAATATAGAGAACAAAGGTTGATTCAGGAGGCGTTGTGTTCTCCCAGGGTCTGGCATATGCCGCTGAAAACTGTTGCATCCCCATTTCGGTTCCTTTGAATATCCAGTAATGGGTTCCGCCCGCTCCGGCCAGGCCGGCTGTCGCGGGGTCCGGCTCATAGCCCTCTCCTACCGGTTCAAGGCCGGTGGTCCATGTTGCGTTCCACATGTAACCGGTTGTCGGGTTCTCTTTAAGGACGATTACAAATGATTCTCCCGGTGACAGAGTAACGGTCCGGCCATTGTCTTTTTCATCAAATGAGACCAGTCCTTTGTATGGTACCTGTGTCGGGTTCGGAGTGGGGGCTCCCGGCCCTGCCGGTTGTTGTGTACACCCGCACACGACGATCATTCCGGCAACGACGGCCAGGATGCCACACAGAAGTGCGAACCGTCTTTTGGGAAATGTATTTTTCTTCATGCGATAAGGCTTGCGTCTGAATTGAGAAAAATCTAGCGTTGAGTAAAAAAATTTTCGCAGTATTGCACACTAAGTATTTGCAGGCGTTGGAGGTCTTATCGGGAAGAACCCATGCGATGCAGCTGTTGGGTAAGGATGTCTGACCCGTCCAGTCCAAGGAAAAAGAGTACTAGCACGGCAAATTCATCCGGGAGCTGGTACATCAGGCCGTGCCCGCCGCCCCGGAACTGGACCAGCCATGCTCCCGGGATCAGGCCTGCGAGGATCAGCGAGTTTTTCGCAGGAATCACTACGTCATCACTCCCGGCTATTACAAGGACCGGCACCTGTAATTCGTTCACCTGGTGGCAGGTACCCTCCCACGAATCGATAGCCTTCATCTGTGAAAGTGCGGTCTCTTCGGGTATCGTTTCGTATACTTCGGGGCAATAGTCCCATGGGTTATGTGTCTCGAGCCATGACCGGGGAAAGAGAATTGAAAACATCCTTTCGGCAAGTTTTTCTGGCGTGCCACTTTTATCCGCAAGTTTTTCAAGGATATCGCTGCTCATCCGCTCACTCTCTTTTCCCCCGCAGTCTCCCGAGACGAGAATGAGCCTCGTGACTATGTCAGGGCAGCGAAGCGCGATCTCCTGAGCGATGTATGACCCCATCGACAACCCTATACAGTATATCCTGCTCATTTCGAGCGCATCAAGCAGGGCGATGGTGTCCGAAGCAAAAAGAGAAATGCTGAACGGAACGGTGCCGGTACTGCTATATCCTGTTCCCCTGTTATCAAAAATAATGACCCTGTAATGCCCTGATAATTTTTCAAGGACTCGTGGATTCCACGTATCCATTGTCGAGCAGAAGCCGTTGATAAGGAGAAGCGGGGGACCGTCACCAAAAATACGGTACCCGATCATGATATCATTTACCCTGATTGTTTTTAACGGGAACCTCCTGACATCAAATGTAACGGGTGGCGTTTCTTTCCCGTCGTTTAAAGAAAAATCCTTTACACCTGAAGACGTATCTGGCGGGACAACATGGCGCATCTATCACATTCTCTCTTTCAGGACGTATAATTCCGCTGGCCAGAAACTACCGGTACCGGCATTGACCCCTTCTCCATATTATAGCCATGATATAGAAATCTGAAATTTATTGTTCCCGTTCCTTCCTGAACAGCCGGAAATTAAAAACGCCTTTATCAGGGAGCGACGGTAATCCTGTAAAGGTAAGAAGATGGAAGATTATTTTTGGTTACCCCATGGAATAAAACCAGACCGATTTTCACAATAACCGCGATGTGCTGCGCGGTACATCCTGAACTATAAAATAATCCGGGACTGCAATTTATAATGGTGAAAGAAATACGTCCCGGTTCATGAGTCCCAGGAAAAAAATATTCATTACGGCGTTTTTTGCCGGTATTGGGCTCAGGATTGGAATCCCCGGTCTTTCTGATCTACTGGAAGGTGCCTGGAGCGTGGCTGAACCGATATCGCGAAGTGCCACACCCCCGGAATACCAGCACCTGATATCACTCGCCGGCATCGGCATTCTCCTGTTTGCCCTGTACCTGAATATCGGGATATTTATCAAGGGAGCCGGAAAGGGTAAAAGGGGATTGGAAAGCGCAATATATGGATTTTTGGGAGGCCTAATCGTTGCTTCGGTTCTCATTGCACTCTTTTTCGGATACCAGTAAGGGGTCGATACACCCCCTTCTTCTCCTGATAAGGGCTGTTTTACGACCAGGACTCAGGCGACAGCCGCCCGCCACGAGCGTTCACTTCATACCGGATCGTATCATTTTCCATTGTATACCGCGAAATACGATAGCCATAGATGTGTGTCCTCTTTATTTTACGGTATATCAGGGGAATGCCAATGATTGGAAGGATAAATCCGGTAATGCCGGTTATCAGGGCGGGCAAATACATGTGTCAGCAGAACTGTTGCCGGCACCGGTATTTGTACTGATTGGTACTCCCCAGCTGACGATACCAAAAAAAGGGGTTTCTTCCGCAAATACTTATCAGCAGTCCTTGTACATCATTAGATAATCACCTGGATATTCATGACACGAATCCGCCGGAAAACACAGATTTTACCCGGTCTCCCCCCGGGAACCCTCTCCCCTGATGGGAAACCGCAACTCGGAGAGGTTCGAATTACGCTCATCGATTATGATTCATCTCATTACCAGGAGAGGCAGGTTGAACATATTGAAGAATGCTTCCCGTATAAAAATACGGATACGGTCACATGGATTAATATTGACGGCCTTCTGAATACCGATGTCATTGAAAAAACAGGGAAAAATTTTGATATTCACCCTCTCATACTGGAAGACCTCCATAATGCGGGCCAGCGTCCCAAAATGGAGGACCTCGATCATTACCTGTATATCAACTTAAAGATGCTCCAGTGGCTCGATTCTGAAAAGGAAATAAAATTTGAACATGTGAGCCTGATTATCGGATCCAATTACCTTATTTCATTCCAGGAGGATGTCGGGGACGTCTTTGACCCGGTTCGGGAGAGGATACGGCGTGAAGGTAAAATACGAAAACTTGGTCCTGATTACCTTGCGTATGCGCTTATCGACGATATCGTGGATAATTACTTCGTGGTGATGGAGCACCTCGAGGAGCATGTTGAAGACCTTGAGGAGGAACTTGTGGTCAATGCAACTCCCGAATCACTAAAGAAAATTGACCGCCTGAAAAAAGAGATGATATTTTTAAGAAAATCGGTATGGCCGCTACGGGAGGTTATCACATCACTTGAACGGTCAGAATCACCCCTTATCAAGGAGAGCACAGGGATCTACATCCGGGATGTTTACGACCATATTATTCAGGTTATTGACAGCCTGGAAACGCTCAGGGATATGGTATCGGGTATGATTGATATTTACCTGTCAGGGCTGTCCTATAAAATGAACGAGATAATGAAGGTCCTGACCCTGATTGCAACCATATTTATCCCCCTGACATTTATTGCGGGTGTATATGGAATGAATTTTGATTATATGCCGGAACTGAGGTCAGAGTTCGGGTATCCGGTTGTATGGGGAGTAATGATATCTATCGTGCTTATAATGCTCTTTTATTTCAGGAAAAGGGGCTGGATATGATAACACCCAGGTCCACATTTATGGCTCACCGCTGTTTCTGGATGTGACACAAAAAAACACTCATTTCATTGCTACAAACCAGGACAGAATGAATTGTGCCGATTAATTCAGATCAGGATATGGCTGGTTACGGTTCTCGAAAAAAATGAATTTGTGACCTCAAACCCATATCTGCCGTTCTGCCGTTTCCTGTTTTTTTGTGTCTGGCATTCCATTTTTGGTGCTGGGATACAAGGCCCCCGGGGTAAGGTTCAGGCACACGTGAAAAAACAATTTTTCCCAAGAGAATGTTTTTTCCCGGCTTTAAATCGTTCTGTTAATGATCGGGTGAATGGATGTATCTGGCAGGTATAAGACATATCCGACAAATACCTCACTAAAATGGATACCGGGACCCTCCTGATCATTGCCATCGCACCAGCTGTCTTCTGGCTCTGGTATTTCTACCAGAAAGACCGTTATGAGCCAGAACCCCTCTCGTGGATAGCAACCATTTATTTTCTTGGTGCCTTTGTTACCATCCCTGTCGCGTTCCTGGAGGGGACAATCGGGTTATTTACCGGTGACTTTCTTATCGCCGTGCTGGTGGCCCCAATCCTGGAGGAGTATGCGATATTCAGCGTTGTGAAGCGGACGGTATACCGTACTGCAGAGTTTGACGAACCAGTTGACGGGATTGTCTATGCAGCGGCCGCAGGTCTCGGATTCGCAACACTTGAAAATATCATCTATATTTTCTCATCGTATGAGACCTCTATGGTCTTTGCCCTTGAGACCGGCGTTATCCGTGCACTGCTGTCAGTTCCCGGACATGCACTCTTCTCAGGAATGTGGGGATATGCACTTGGCCAGGCAAAATTTATGCCCCGCTCCCGCAGGGGCCGGGTCATTGCCGTGGGCCTCATACTTGCCATAGTTATGCATGCCCTCTTTAATCTCCTCTTATTCGATGATATTGGCGTGGCAGTCCTTGTTTTAGTGATCACACCGTTTTTGTGGTGGCTTATTCATCGCAGGATCAGGACATCCCTTTCGCAGTCCGTTTACAACGATGAAGAAAAGTAAAGGTTCTGTCAAAACCCTTCCCTTTCCATAATTATTCCTGCTTATGTATTGATATCTGCATTTTAACCGGGCTAAAATATCGAATATTTTTTAGTTTTCGCGTGTTTCACCGATATAAACCGGATAAATATCTGCAATCTTTGACCGGACGGTTCTCCTGTATATCATTCTTCTGACCTGGTATCCAACGGCCCTTGAATTGGGGTATTGATGAAAATCATGCCCTTAATAGCCTGTTAAGACTTTTCCATGGGTATTCAAGGAATAGTATGAATAACGCGGCAAGCAGTACGAGAACCGGAACGGTGCCGAGTGCCGTGGTGAGTGAGTACTGGTCCGCCAGGTAGCCCGAGAATGCAACCCCGACTCCGCCGGCCCCGATTGAAACCCCGATCATCAGGCCTGATGTCAGGCCCACGCGGGTTGGCATCAGCTCGTGGGACATCGCAACGGTTACGGCGAAGCTCGACCACAAAAAGAACCCGAATATCATGAGGGCGATGACCGAAAGCATTCCTGATGAGAAAAGAAAGACCGCAAATGCAGGAATCGATAATGAAAGGCCGGCAATAACAAACTCTTTTCTTCCGTGTGAGTCTGATATGACCCCGCCTGCGACCTGCCCGGCGACGCCGCAGAGGAGCATCAGGCTGACAAGCAGGTTAGCAGTGAATATATCGTATCCCCGCGTGATCAGGAGCGGCGGGAAGAAGGCAATCGCTGAGAATATTGCCCACGCGCGGAGTGTTGATGCCGCAAACAGAACTGCAATAGCCCTTGAAAATGGTTTTTTCTCTACAGGGCCGGTCTCTCTCTTCTTTACAGGGAGAGACATAAGTCCGGACGGGAGCAGTTTTTTCAGGCCGATCGACATGAAAAGTGCAGGAATGATAAGCAGCACCAGCCCGTTTAAGCCAAAATAGAGAACGAGAGCTCCCGCAAGAAGAGGGCCGATGGCATACCCGATATTTCCTCCGACAACAAAAAAAGACGTAACCCTTCCCCTGTTCCCTCCTTCGGCGAGCCTGTTCACAATCGAGAGTGCATTCGGGTGAAAACATGCATGCCCTAATGCAGCAAGACCCGCACACAGGATGAGCAGAGGATATGATGTCACCACTCCGATTAGGGCTATAAAGACTGCCGAGATCATCAGGCTGACCGATACATGCAGCTGCTTTCCGTACCGGTCTGAAAGCCAGCCGAAAATGGGCTGTGTCGCCGAGGATGTGAGATTGTAGGAGGTCACGAGGAGCCCGGCAAGGAAGTACGAAAACCCGTATGTGGATATAAGAAGGGGCAGAATAGCAGTGATCACCGGCATGTAAATGTCGGTCACCATGTGCGCAAAGAAGAGTGATACGATCGGCGATTTCGGGGCGGGGGCTGTCAAGGGTTTAATCTCCTTATTATCATAATCTCAACGGAAATTTCCTGCATTTCCTTTTTATGGAAAAAAAACGTTTTTTTCAGTGGGAAAATCCCGCTGGTAACCTCGGCAGTCACACCCCTGCCCTGTATGTACTTCTCGACAAACGGCCGGGAACCCGCATTGAAGATCCCGTACACTATTTGTCCGGCATGAAGTGCGGTGTCGAGAAACGGGCGGTCAGCATGCCGGAGCTGCGCCCCGAAGGGCGGATTCATAACCACCGTGTCAAAGCCCGGGACAGTGGACGCGAACGCGGGATCTGAAATGTCCCCTGTGATAAAAACAGGGTTGACACGCATATTTCCGGCATTTTTACGTGCCGTGTCCAGAGCATTTTCGTCGATATCGTACCCGGTCACCTGCGATGCACCGAGAATCAAAGCGCCTATTGAAAGAATTCCTGTCCCGCACCCGAGATCACAGACTCTTTTACCCCTGATATCTCCCCGTGAATGTGCATGGAATAAGAGTCGTGCCGCAAGGGGGGCGGGGGTCTGGTACTGTTCCCACCGGGGTGAAGGGCGTGTATATCCTGTAATTTTTTCGAGTTGTATCTCGAGCTGTCTCAGTTTCATCGATCAGATCTCGTCAATCCTGTAATCGTCCCAGGACCGTATACCACAAAGAATTTCAAATTCTGCCGGTGCCAGCACAGGAGCCGGGAACCGTATCTGATCATCATAGGAAAGGCGCGGGCATGCGGTATTTACATAACATTCAAATCCGAGGTTGAGCATCTCGTCAGGGCACACTTCCCGCATTGCGACAAGAAATGCATTTTTGGAAAGTGCAGCAAGCTCTTCTGCGAGATGCCTGCGGCACTGTCCGCTCTTCTGGCTGAATATAACCCCGAAATTTTCTGCTTTCCTTGCTTTTTCAATAAGGGCAAACCGTTTTCGTAAAAACCGGTCTGAGTTCACCTCACCGGCAGTCCCCGTGAACGGGTCAAGGGCGATAACCCTTGCACCCGTGGCCAGCTGGACACCAACCGGGTGGAACACCCCGGTACCGACAAAAAGAAACTCGTTTATGCCCTCGATTCGTGCAGCCTGGTACGAACAGCCGAGGACCTGTCCCGGAAACGGAGTCCTCTCGTTCCCCTCTGCAACAATCCCTTCAATTCCCTTTGACGAGAGAAAGCCGATGATACCGGGGATGAGGTGGGAATGCTGCACGGTGGTCAGGAGCCCGATCCGGTGCCCCCGGAGGTAAGGGAGTGCAGCTTCGACGGAACTGATATCGAAATCAACAGGCCATGGTTCATAGATAACACCGGGATGGGACGAGATGGGCGTATGTCCGAAATGGACGAGCAGATCTGCCCATTCAAGCAGGTCGAGTGCGAGATCGCATGCCCCATAGCACGGGTCCCCCGAGACTATCACCTCAAACCCGGCATCCCGTAAACCGGAGGCAATACCGATACTCTGTCTTTTTAATCCGGCAGGGAACTGGAGTGCCACCCTCCGGATTTCTCTCTCTTTTAACCTGCTGATTAATTCAGAAATACCGGTCAATCACATGCACCCGGTCAGTGACTTCAATCGATACAAGGGATTTGAACGGTCTGCCGATATCCGGGTTGCCCCGCCTGATGGCAAAGCAGATATCCACCACTTCTGCGCCGACCTGTTCAAGTGCAGCGAGCACGGCCCGGGTCGTTCCGCCGGTACTCACGACGTCGTCAATGATAACGACCCTGTCGCCGGGGTTGACCCCGTTTAAATAGAGCTGACCCTTTGAGTAACCGGTCGTCTGGTGAATGGCAACTTCACCGGGCAGCTGGTATTCTCTCTTCCTGATGATATTCATCGGAATATCTGTCATAATCGACATCACGGAACCGATATGAATTCCCATTGCCTCTGCCACCAGCAGGCGGTCGACATTATCGAGGTCGGTCACCTTGATCATCGCGGTCGCAACTTCACGCAACAGGTCAGGTTCAATGACCGGCACACCGTCGGTTATCGGGTGTATAAAATAATTGTATTCTCCCCGGCGTACCATCGGGCATGTTTCAAGAGATTTAACAAGTCTTTCCAGCATTTTGTTCACCTATATCGCTTAAAAATGATTCAATCACACCTGCATGCACATGCGGCATGCAGACGATCCGGAGGTGACCCTTCCGGGTCCATGAGACCTTCCATTGGGGCGGAATCGTGGCTTTTTCAAATGTTGCCACATTCACATCGGGGGTCACGACCCGTGAAATTCCAAATGCCTCCATCCCATCGATGAGACGGAGGGTATTTTTCATGCATCCCTTTACAATGGCCTGCATCCCCTCGCGGCCCAGGTATTCGAGGACTGCCAGCGCACCGACAACGGGTGCCCCCGGCCGGGTCCCGGCAAGGGTGAATTCCTGCTTGACCGTCAGGTAGGGGGTATCGACAGAAAGCGCACATATCTGTGACGGATCGCGGATAAGCAGGCATCCTGCCGGGATGGTACTCATCCCCATCTTGTGGGGGTCCACCGCAATACTTGAGACCCCGGGTATCCGGAAATCAAAGGGGAGAGATTTTTCCATAAATGGCAGGACCATCCCTCCAAACGCTGCGTCGACATGGAAAAAAATGTCCCGGTCTGATGCAATATCTGAGAGGGCCGGGATCGGGTCGACCATGCCGTATTCTGTGCTCCCGGCGATGCCCACAAGGCAGCAGGTGTTTCCATCCACCATCTTTTCCGCGATTGCCAGGTTCATACGGAACTCGTTATCCAGTGGAACGCACCTCATCTCAAGGCAGAGTATATCACATGCTTTTTTAAACGAAAAATGTGCGGACTCCGGGAGTACGACGTTCGGCTTGTCAGACGTGCTCATACTTTTTGCAATCCGGAGAGCCTGGATATTGGATTCGGTTCCACCCGATGTTGCATACCCGCATGCATCTGGACAGGAAAACAGGGTTCCGAACAGCTGTATCAACCGGTGTTCAAGCTCTGCAGTTCCCGGGAAAAGACCCGGGTCCCCGAGATTGGTCTCCATGAACATGCAGTGCGCCTTAACTGCCACCGGATGGGGAAGCGTGCACATGGAACTCAGGATATGATCGTGGCATAAATCCTCTCTTTTTTTAGAAGAGAGGAAGGAAAAAAGTTCTTCCTCAGAACGTCCCTTATATTCCATTATTTTTTCTCGCGCTCTCAAGGATAATACGCTGCTCGGTTCGGGCTACCGTTTCACGGATCTTTGCGATGGCATCAATATTTGCAGATACCGATGTAATCCCGTGCTCTACCAGCCACTGGACCATCGGAGGTTCTGAACCTGCCTGGCCACATATAGAGCATTCTACGCCTGCCATTCTGCAGTGCCCGATTGCATGGTTGATCAGGTGGAGCACCGCAGGGTGTTTGGGCTGGTACATCGTGGCCACATTTTCATTATTCCTGTCAATTGCAAGCGTGTACTGGATAAGGTCGTTTGTGCCGAACGATGCAAATTTAATGCCGGCCCTGATAAAATCTTCAACCATCAGGGCGCTTGCCGGGATCTCTATCATAATGCCGAGGGTCGCTTTCTCCACGTCCACTCCCCAGCCTTTCATGAGCTCGCGTGCCCTGACAAATTCATCGGGATGCGAGACCATAGGGAACATGACTCCGAGGTTATCATAGCCCTGCTCCCACAGGCGCTTGAATGCCTCAACCTGAAGCCTGAACTGGTCAGGGCTCTGGAGGTCTCTCCTGATACCACGCCAGCCAAGCATCGGGTTATGTTCGACAGGTTCATTTTCCCCGCCGGCCATGTTCCTGAATTCATCGGTCGGCGCATCTATCGTGCGGACCCATACAGGTTTTCCGTAAAATGCGTCGAGAACGATCTTTATCCCGTTGTATAATTCCTCGATGAATTCCTCTTCCCGGTTGTTTGCGATGAACCAGCCGGGGGTCCGGTTCAGCCCGAGGATGAGGTGTTCGATCCGCAGAAGCCCGACGCCGTCAGCACCAGTGGCCGCGGCCCGCACCGCTGCTTCAGGTATTGATACATTAACCTTTACGCTCGTTGCGGTAATGATATTCCGGGCAACTGCCACGGTCTGGGCTGCCTGGGGCGCAACAGCTGGCTTTTCAAGAGCGCCTTCGTATACGAATCCCTTTTCACCGTCCACCGTAATGATCTGGCCGGGTTTAAGGACAGCAGTGCCTTTCTTTGTACCGACGATCGCGGGAGTACCAAGTTCACGGCTGACAATTGCAGCATGACAGGTCATCCCTCCTTCATCGGTGACGATTGCAGCAACTTTACGCATTGCAGGGACCATATCAGGGTTCGTCATCTTCGTCACCATGATATCGCCATCCCTGACAGAGCCGGTATCCTTTACATCCCTGACTATGATTACCCTGCCACTGGCGACACCGGGTGATGCCCCCTGGCCCTGCAGGATAATTTTGCCGGTGGTTGCGGCCTCTGTCGATGAAGTGGACTTTTCCTGGTTAATTGTTGTGATAGGGCGGGACTGGAGGATGTAGATCGTCTGGCCCACGATACTCCATTCAACGTCCTGCGGTATCCCGTAATGGTCTTCAGCAATCTTTCCGAACATTGCCAGCTTGGCAACCTCGGTATCGGAAAGGACCTGCTTATCCTGGCGGTCGGCGGAGACTTCGATCTCCTTTGTACCATGTGTTCCATCAGAGACGATTTCGATCTTTTTATTGGCAATAAGGCGGTCTGTAACCTTCTCTGTCCGCTGGTCAAACACGTACTTGTCTGGTGAAACAGATCCCGAGACGACCGCTTCCCCGAGCCCCCATGACCCCTCGATAATAGAATTGGACTCTCCGGTGACCGGGTGAGAGGTAAACATAACCCCGGCCTTCTCGGAATTTACGAGTTCCTGTATCACTACGGCGATGTTGACACTCCTGTCATCAAATCCCTGCTTGGACCGGTAATAGATCGCCCGTGAACCATACAGTGAGGCCCAGCATTTCTGGACCGCTTCGAGAAGGTTTTTCTCACCCTTTATGTTCAGATATGTCTCCTGCTGTCCGGCAAAACTTGCGTCAGGGAGGTCTTCAGCGGTTGCGCTGGAGCGTACTGCTACAACAAGACCTTCGGAATTCATCTTTTTATAGGCTTTTTTGATCTCCTCTATGATTGATTCAGGAACTTTTGCCTTCATTACAGCTGTCTTGGCCTTTTGGGCAGCCTTTTCGAGGGCCTTATTGTCTTCAACATTCAGATTGTCGAGCCCGTCAAAGAGTGTATCTTCAAGCCCGGTCTCGACGAGAAATCTCCGGAACGCGTGACTTGTCACCACGAAGGCCCTGGGCACGGGAAGCCCGATGGCCGACATCTCCCCGAGTGACGCCCCTTTTCCACCAACAGCGGCGATGTCTTCCTTCCTTATCTCCTCGAGCCACAGAATATCTGGCACCTGTTTCATTCACGCACCACTTATAACTCACCTTTTATGTGCTTAATAAATTACCATGCCGTTGTCGTACCAGACCCTGCCAGGGGGGATATCTCAACGGGTGCTAAAGGGTTTGCGTGCACCCGGGAATAAAAACCATCATGAGGTGTTATGCAGATTATATGTGGGTTTTATCGTGAGCTACAGGATACTTGTCAGCGACCCGCTGGCAGAAGAAGGAGTCGATATCCTGCGGAAGGAGTTCACAGTCGATGTAAAGACCGATCTCTCTGAAGACGAGCTGGTCTCAATCATCCCTGACTATGACGCCCTTCTTGTCCGGAGCGGTACAGAGGTAACCGCCCGGGTAATAGACGCAGGGAATAATCTCAAATTTATCGGGCGTGCAGGCGCCGGAGTGGACAATATCGATATGAATGCTGCTACCCGCCGTGGGATTATTGTGGCAAACGCACCGGAAGGAAACACGCTGGCAGCAACAGAGCATACCATGGCAATGATGCTTTCACTTGCCAGAAATATCCCCCAGGCGAATGCTTCCTTAAAAAAGAAGGAATGGAAGCGCTCGAAATTTATGGGTGTCGAACTGAACGAGAAAACACTGGGTATCGTGGGTCTCGGACGTATC
>JBFYKV010000003.1:0-35969 GCA_041305745.1 Methanoregulaceae archaeon
CATCGTATCCCTCGGTACAGACCGAGTTCAATTATGTCGATGCCGTTACGATGTGGTTTGTAAAGAACCCCGAGTGGTTCGACGTCGTGGTAACTCCCAACATGTTCGGCGACATCATTACCGATCTCGGCGCCATGATCCAGGGCGGTCTCGGGCTTGCCCCGGGAGGAAATATTAACCCGGCCGGGACCTCAATGTTTGAACCGATTCATGGTTCGGCACCGAAATACAAAGGTCTCGGCATTGCAAATCCGCTGGCCACTATCTGGGCGGGATCACTCCTGCTGGACCATATCGGCGAACACGACGCCGCTGCAGCAGTGTTAAAGGCGATAGAGCAGTCCATCCTTGACGGGGTGGTCACAAAGGATATGGGCGGATCCGCATCCACGTCAGTCGTCGGTGACCATATTGCCGGACTGGTCAGGGCAAAATAAATTCGATCTCGTCTCTTTTTTAAAACTAAAATAGCTGTTATTTTGAATAATTTTCTTTACGCTTACCAGTATAGTCACTGAACCGCCGGCACGAAGCCCTTCGGGGACTGCGGCGTTCATCGCCTAAAGAGATAATAAAAGACAGGATCTGCATTTTTAATGAAACCAATTACTGAATTAAACTCACCTTTTCTATTCCTGATAAAGTGGGATGCAAATATTTCAATTTTATATGCATAAATCACAAGAGGGAAAAAGACAATTTGTCTGAATAAGCGCACTTCCCTGCATATTTACATCAGCATATAAAAAATTCAGGCTGCCATTTCCCCACCGGCGGGACGGGACTGGAACCGTGGGGAGAAGAGCCCATAATATTCAGTGATGTGATGATCCCGGGCAGCATCCTGGATAGTCCGGGCAGGTATTTCAACAACGGTAGCATACCGCTCCTCCATTGAAAGGACGGCCCTGAGTGATTCGAGTGCAACCGTGAACATATCTCCGTTGATAAGCTCGATATTAAGTGCCCTGCCCGATCGGGACACCCTTGCAGTTCCGGCTGTTCCTTCGAGGTATTGCATCCAGTTCTGGCGGATACGTTCGACACTGGCAGTCAGTCCTCCGGCAATCGTTTCAGACAGTTCTTCAAGACGGATGCAAAGCGTCGCACCGTGAATCCTGAGTTCAAGTACTTCCCGCGGAACCCCTTCAGAATCAAGTACTTCCCAGCCGGATTTCTGAATATAGCCTGCCTTTCGCATCATCTCTTTCACTCTGCCACTTCTTTGTTCTGGAAAGAGTCCTATATAAACTCTCAATGTGCACAGGGTGAAAGTGAATTTTATATTTTCTTCATGTGGAAACTCTGAGAAATTCAATAAATCTGACTCTTCGATGTTTTGTATGAGTTGCTGGAGACTCGTTTCTTTTCAGAGATACTGATCAGTCCCCAGACTGCCGCTGCGGGAAGGCAGAACAAATTATTCACTCTTTAAACGCCTGAAAAGCCCTGTTTCCGTTTCTGGTGGTCAATACACGCGTTTAAGACCTGTTCCATGAAACCAAGCGCCCCCTCGGTACCGGCAATCGGACGGGCCCGGAGTCGGACCTGTCCCCGCAGCGGAGGAATGATTCCGACAAATGCACAATCCGGCGCAACAGATCGTTCAAAGGATGACCCGACGATGAGGTCCGGGTCATCGGACGATATCAGATTCCCGATAACGTTGAGGTCATCTGTCTGTACCACGCGGTATGGGGATGCACCGACAGCATTCCGTGAAGCGATCGTGCAGACTGACCCGTCAAGATAACGCTCTATCATCCCGGCAGCAAAGACCCCGTAGGAAAAACCTGCAAATACTGAAAAAGAGGGCGGCTCATACCGCCTCAGGTACTTATCGCATGCCGCAACCAGCCGTTCTTCAGCCCTGTCAGCTTCGCGACAGATGGCATCCTCATCAAGCGGGAGATGCCTGCCGAGTTCTTTTGCGGTCTGCCGTATTGCATCCAGGCCAAGCATTGAACCCATGTACCGTCCCTTTCCGCACCGGAGGTCCGGGTTTGCCCCGACAGTTCTCTCCGCACAATGCCCGAGTGCGTCCAGGTGGTCAAAGCAGAACCGTGTTGCAACCCTGACCCCGGCATTACGGAGCATCCGTTCTGTCTCGATGGCATTTCCATAACAAAACGGGTCGGCAAGGTTTAAACCGTCGATATTAACCCCCGTTACATCGCCTGGCATGGTGCAGGGGAGCTGGCTCACTGCCCGTGTATATCCCTCTTCAAAACTTCCTGCAAAACCTGGGCAGTCTACGATAATAACATCATCACGACCAATCATCCGTTTAAGGTCGTCGCCGGTGACCGCCGGGACACAGGTCAGGAGTACTGCAAGCTGACGGTACCGGGGTAACAACTCATTTATCGTCTCAGCAATTCTCTTTTCCGGACCAAAGATGACATCATCCTCTGTTATGAACGTGCTATGCAGAGTCGTGTGAAGGAGGGTGGCCGGGTAAAAAAAACATCCGCTCGAACCATGGATGATGACCCCCATGCCTTCAAAACCAGCCAGACACGCGGCTGCCCCGGTCATCGCACATGGCCAGAGCGGGTTTGAACAGTCAGGCATTGCACCTCCTCCTCCACCGGTGGAGCAACCGTGATATCCCTGCAGTCCCGACCGGGAACGGATCCGGAAACGGCAGGGACGTTCCCCGTTCGTCAAGTCCCATGTCCAGTTCCGTGATAAGTTCCACTACAAGCGAAAATCCGGGAGATGATTCGAACCCTTCGCCAAACCAGACCGTGCGGGATCCAAGGTCACTGAACCGTTCCACCATCTCGTGCTGGAACTTCAGTTCCGCATCTACGGCCACATCGCATCCGGTACCAAGTTTTTCGGCGGTTTCTTCGAGAAACATGATCGTGCCGTAGAGCCCGACCGGGAAAGAACTGATCCAGGGTGTCTGAAATGACGATTCAAAATGCCTGCCTACGGGTTCAAGAACAGGTTCCCGCAGGATGTTCAGAGATGCATTGCCAAGCCTGCCGATATCTGCGGTGGATACATCGCGTACATACCTGATATGCACATCCGTGCCGAGGAGTGATATCAGCCTCGAAACTTCCAGGAAATGCTGGTCGACCTCAAATTCAAGGTTTTTTTCCCCGACGAGATTTACACCGGGAACATCCCCGGTTTTTTTGGCCAGTCCGGATAACGCCATGAGGGCATTCACGTAGCCGGTCTGGAACACGCCCCCGAGAAATCCCGCAGTAGGAACATGGAGAACCGGGACATCCCATCCCTGATCACACACAGAACGTACATCGTCACCAATGGTCTCCACGACACATGTCGAGAGGACATAAACCGAGGCCGGATGGCTGCCAATCACGGCCTCGATTGTCCGTTCAAGCGCCTCTTCACCGCCAAAAATAATATCGTTCTCAAGGAGGCCTGTCGAGACGATCCGTGGTATTGAGAAGCATTCGTTATCAATCCGGGTCGCATGAAACAGGGAAAAATTATGATGTGCACAGCCCTTCGGGCCATGAATGACCGTCACACCGTCACGTACCGCAGTCGTGACCGAGAGTGCCCCGGTAAGAGTGCAGCCTTCACTCCTTGAGGTATTCATATGCGAGGGACTCAAGTTCATCTATTTCAAGCGGAGTCGGGATATCAAGCCGGGTATTTTCAAGAACACTACCCGCAAGCCTGCGGTACGCTTCAGCCTGTGGTGAATCGGGTGCATATTCAATAACGGTCATTTTATTCAGCTCTGATCGCTGGACGACCGGGTCCCGGGGGATGAACGTGACCATCCTGCTGTTGATCCGGCTGGCGAAATCCGATACCAGTTCCTCCTCGTTCTCGATATTCTTGGCGTTGCATATCACGCCTGCAAGCCGTGTCCGGCTCTTTGCACGTGCAGAAAGGCGTTTTATCGCCTTGCATATATTGTTCGCCGCATACAGTGACATCAGCTCGCCTGATGTGACAAGGTAGACCTCCTCTGCATATCCTTCGCGCATCGGCATCGCAAAACCGCCACAGACCACATCCCCAAGGACATCGTAGAGGATAACATCCCCGTTCAGGGCTCCGAGACGTTCGAGTATCTGGAAGGTTGCGATAATACCCCTTCCCGCACAACCGACACCCGGTTCGGGACCCCCCGCTTCGACGCACCTGATGCCGTTATACCCTTCAAAGACGATATCCCCGATTGTCAGGTCACGGTCCCCGCGTTCACGCACAAGGTCCATGACAGTGGGGATGAGCCGTCCGTGCATAAGCATGCGGGTGCTGTCCCGTTTCGGGTCACACCCTATCTGAAGTATATCCAGTCCCTGATCGGAGAGTGCAGCTGATAAATTTGCTGAAGTGGTCGATTTTCCGATACCTCCCTTTCCGTACAGGGCGATCTGTTTCATTGTGATAAGGTTTGTCTGCATTTTATATTAGGTATTCTGAAGTTAAGAAAAAAAAAATTGATCTCTTCGTTCTGCCGGATCATTCCCGTCCGCAGGATTACCGCTCGGAGCCCCGGAACAGCCCAAGGAAAAGGACGATAACCGGGATTACCTCGACTCTCCCAATCCACATGACAAAGATAAAGACCCATTTTGATATCAGCGGCATCGTCGGGGAGACGTATCCTGTCGTTAACCCGCATGAAGAAAATGCAGAGACAATATCAAAGACCAGTTCGGTAAGGCCGAATGAGATGATATGGAACTGCAGGATAATCATTGTCCCGACAAAAATGGTGAGGACTGAGAGGATGATGACCAGCATATTTTTGGCAAGCTCGGGTTCTGCGATCTGGTCAGGGATGGTCCGTCCTTCGTACTTGAATGCAACGAGGACCTTTCCCCTGACAAAAGCCCGCTTGAACCACCAGATGAGCCCGCGATACCCGAGTGCAAGCCTTGACTGTTTTACCCCTCCGGCGGTGCTTCCTGAAGATCCCCCGATAAACATGAGCATGGTAAGGAAGACAACGGTCACGCTTGCATACGCATGGGGATTTCCGTTCTGGAACCCGGTCGTGCTGATGGCAGCAGCAGTCATAAAAAGGCCCTGCCGGACCGCATCGGTCAATGCGTAATGGCTGATGAACACGAGGTCCGAAATGACGATGAGTGCCCCGAATAAGAGAAATGTGAACAGTATCCTGACCTGTTCGTCACCAAAAAGTGCAATCTTCCGCTTCCGGTACATCATGTAATAGAGGATGAACGGGGTGGACCCGATAATCATGACCGGGATGAGAAGGTATTCAAGGAGCGTGTTATGGTAGGCGATAATCCCCCCCGGGTGTGGCGTGAATCCGCCGGTTGATATTGCCGAGAGCCCGATATTGACAGCGTCCCAGACTGGTATCCCGGCAATCAGGACCAGGACGATAGCAATCACCGTCAGGATGATGTAACTGACCCAGATCTGCCTGCCGGTTGCGATAACATTCGGAAGGATCTGCTCGTTCCGGCTGTCGGCCCGGAACAACGGGGACTGGCTCAAACCTGATCGGTTCGCCATGGTAATGGTCAGGGCGATAATGCCAAGACCCCCGATCCACTGCATGAACGTTCGCCAGAATATCAGTGTCATCGGGATGCTGTTCAGGTTCCGAAGCAGTGTAAACCCGGTGCCGGTCCATCCCGCCATTCCTTCGAACAGCGCGTCGGTAAAGGATATATGAAGGGTGAGCATGAAGGGTATACTGCTCACTGCGGCAAATGTGAGCCACACCAGTGCAACAGAGCAGAGAGCCGCACTCAGCCGTACTTCACGCGACTTTCGCGGGAGGCGGTTTAAGAGCACCCCCAGCGAGAAAAAGAGCAGCGGAACCAGGCCCATAGGGATGAGCATATCCCATTCCCGGTAGATCAGGGATACGATGAGAGGAACGAGAGTAATCGGGCTGATAAAGATCAGCATTCCTCCAAGCTCGCCAAAGACCGTGGAAAAATACTGGATCCGTCCCATTACTAGAAAATTGTGTTCTATCCAGATATGTTTTGCCCGTATGAAACGCCGGTCTCCCTGCTGTTTTCACCTTTACGCCCGGAGCATTGCCATATTTTTAACATCTCACTTCCGGGCCCGGAGACATTTAATGCGGAAATGTACCCTTTCCCCGGGTCATGCCGTAAAATGAGTGGATATGTACCAGGGAGTATCCGGAAAAACCAGTCCCATGCAAAACCGGGCGGGACGTTTCGGAAATTGAATTTTTTAACCCCCATCAATGGCCATCCGGGCATCAATGATCTTCCATGAAAGAAACATCTGGAAGAACCTGGTTGGAGTGTAGACTTTTTCCTGCTCCGGGAGTACCGGACAGGGGATACCGGTCGCCTGGCTGATGATGTTCCGGAGACCCAGGATCATCCGCTCACTCAGTTCGCCGTCTAATGAAAGCGTACCGGTTTTCTTCCCGTCTTTTTCACCCGATACGTATTCAAAGAAAAAATTCCTGTCACATTGCGAAAAAAGCCCCCCAAGGGGTATGACAAGGTCGACAGCTCCCGGGATTCCTTCCCTGCATGTCCCGGTAAGGCTGACCCGGTAGATATTTTTCTGCCACCCGATCTCCCTTCCATAACGGGAGAACTCAATACTGATGACCGAGTCGGCCAGTTCCCGCTGAGGGGCTACATAATTGCGGTAATCAGACTCTCTCCTGGCCATCTCGAGGGTTACTTCACGTTCCGAGTACCCCCGGTTTTCGATGTCACGCTTGAGTTTCCACTCCCTTTTTACATCGGGGGACGGGTCGACATACACAGAAAAATCTACGAGTCCGCGAAGCTCCGGCGTTGCAAATGGGTGGAGTCCTTCAAGGATGAGGATTTTCGATGGCGAAAAAATGACCGGGCCCTCGATCGTACCCTTTTCGTGGTTATAGACCATCTTTTGGATTGACTCTCCCTGCCTGAGGAGTTCAACGTCACGGCAGAGACGGGAGAGGTCATTTGCGGCAGGGGAAAGAGGAGTAATATTTTGTTTTTCCCGTTCCTTACGGTCATAGATATGGTAATCGTCCAGTGTAATGGTTGATACAAGGTCTTTTCCAAAAATATGGCGGACCGACCGGGTAAAGGTGGTCTTGCCCGAACCGCTGTCACCGGCAACCCCGATAACAAACACGTACGGACTTTTAGCAACAATTTCCCTGAAATTTTTTCCCATTTTCATACCCTGCTGCTTCCCTGTGAAAAAATCAGAAATAATTACCCATCGACATGATACCGCGGTTCATGTTCAGCGGGACGGTTCCCCTTTTCCAGGTACCATGCGGAAACGTCCCTTCGGGATAAAAATCTCGAAACAGACTCCCTTATCCGGTTTACCGGTTTCTTTCATAGTGATATCGGTGATCGATAATATTTCACGGGAAACGAACAGCCCGTAGCCGACCATTTTTTCATACCCTTTCTCAAATATCAGCTCTTTTTCGTATTTCTCCACACCGGTTCCGTCACTCTCGTACAGTATGGTAATTCCGCTCTCATCCTGCCGGGCGGAGATCGAGATTTCAGATACATGCTCGCCTGATCTCGCCGAATTGTTGACAAGATTAAAAAATACCTTCTCAAAAAGAGGATTTGCATAGACTTCGATATCAGGGAGATTAATTTTTAAATTTATTTTCCCCAGGTTGATAGTCATCAGTGACTTGTTTATGGTTGATTTCAGGTTCTGCCATTGCGGCGAGTGCACCCCGATATCCTGGTAATCTTTGTCGTAACTTATCTGGTTTCGGATGTGTTCGGCTGCCAGTTCCTCTTTCCTGATATAGTCCCGCATACTCACGTCCATGCGGTCATTTTTCATCAGTTCCAGGTTTCCAATGAGTATGGTGAGCTGGTTTAAGATATCATGACGGGTAACACTCGAGAGGAGACTTAACTTTTTATTTGCCTCTTTTAAGGATTCTTCCATGGCTTTCCATTCGGTAAAGTCTTCGAGGGCAGAAAGGAGTCCGATAACCTTTTTTTTCGTATCCAGCACCGGTTTGATACGGTACCTGAGGTAGATTTTTCTCCCGCGCTCGTTCACGTAATAGTGTTCGAACGTTCCCCCTTCACCATAACTGATACAATGTTCAAAATCCGCTGATATCCCGGCCTTTACTAGGGGGGGATGGTGAAGGACGTTTATTTTTTTTGCTCCGGTGTCAGACTCGATTCCAAGGAGAGCGAGAAGCATCGAATTGTTATCAGTTATATGTCCTGATATGTCAGTTGAAAGAATCGCCACCGGCGCATATTCCATGAGGGCACGGTATTTTTTTTCGCTCTCGGCAATGATCTCCCGTGTCTGCCGTCGTATGACCGCATCGTTGATACGCTGCTTTAATTCCCCAAATTTCTCCCTGGGGTCCTCTCCTTTCCGCAGGTAAAAGTCAGCGCCATTATTTAACGCCTCGATAACGACGCTTTCGTTTCCCTTGCCGGTGAATATGATGATCGGCATCATAGTATCCCGCGAACGGAGTGTTTTTAACAGGCCGATTCCGTTCATTCCGGGCATATCATAATCACATACAATCGCATCGAACTGGTGCGTCTCTAAAAGGTCAAGACCCTGCTGTGCTGAGAGCGCAGGGATTACCCTGATATCCCCGTCGCGTTCCAGAAAGAGCTGTGCCACCTCAAGCAGACCGATTTCGTCATCGATCAGAAGTATGGTGATCATCCCAAAAATGCCCCCGGTGTAACATGATATGAGATGAACCGGTATAAAATTCCATCCCGGGTGCGGTTTCTCCACTCCCTCCAGGATCCGGACCGTGGCTGATGACGGGGCCGGTTATTGCCGGATCACCGGCCTTCTGAAAGTCGTATGCCGATGTATACGCATGAACCGTGAGAGGAAGGCCAGGATGGTTAAATGAAAAGGGTGGACCAAAACCCCACGGTAAAGAGATCTTAAATGGACATTGCCATGGTTCCGGTGTACCCCCTCCTGGCACATGTCCGTTTCAACAGATACTGAATTTTGATAAAAAGTAATGAGACCTGTGCCTGTCGCATTAAGGGTATAACCCCCAATGCCACGGCATTAACCCCGGGTATGTCAAGCAGAACGAATGCAGCCCTTAAAGAACCATTGGGGATTCAATCTAATGGGATTTGACTATTTCCGTGATTTATCTGCGGCATTGCCTGATAATTCACAGGCATCGCATACACGCATCACCCCGGATCCCTGTTCTCTCTCCTTTTACCCGGTTTATACCAGTCATTCATCCGGTACAGAACATGAAATGATCCGGAAGGATAACCTCTACTGGAAAAGTCGCTTCAGTGGTGAAAGTCAAAAAGTGATCCGGGAAAAAATACCTGCCTTGTCAGGGGATGAGCCCGGCTTCACGGTGTTTTTGTGCGATATCATCGGCCAGCCTGTCAAGGTCATGCAGCGTCTGCGTTCCCGGTGTTCCGGCGTGGTATACCGGTTCGAGGAGTTCCGGTTTGATATGTGTCAGCATCCCTTTGATGGTATCAACAGTCTTTCCACCCCAGCCAAAACTCCCGATAACCGAGGCAAAACGGGCCTTGGGACGAATAAGATTTGCAACGTAGGTCGCATACACAATTTTCGGGTGCGGGCCGAACAGGACGGTCGGGGAGCCAATCACGATCGTCGCCGCATCAACGAGTCCCATGGCGAGATCGCCCAGATCGGTCACAACAACATTGTACAATTTTACGGTGATACCGCGGTCTGTAAGTGCACCGGCAAGATATTCGGCCATCTTCTGTGTGCTGCCGTGCATTGAGACATAGCAGATAACCACTTCATTTTTCACGTCGTCAGAAATCCAGTCCCTGTATGCCTGCAGGATAAATGCAGGAGTGTTATGGAGAGGACCATGACTCGGTGCGATGATCCCGATATCAAGAGCCCCCACGGTTTCCATGTGGCCTTTTATGGTCGACCGGAACGGCATCATGATTTCTGCGTAATACCGTTTTGCAGCGAGATATATCGCTTTTTCATCAGACACTAAAAGGTCGCCCGAGGCATAGTGAGACCCGAAGAGATCACAGGAAAAGAGAATCCGGTCCTCTTTTACGTATGAGAGCATCGTCTCAGGCCAGTGTACCCATGGCGCCATAATAAACTCGATCGTTTTATCACCAAGCGGGATAGTCTCCCGGTCCTGTACTACGCGGCAGCGGCCGGGATCTATTTCCAGCATTTTCACGAGGAGGTCCCGGCATTTCTCACTGCACAGGATCTTTGCGGCAGGGAATAACTCGAGTACCATCGGGAGCGTGCCGGAATGGTCCTGCTCTGCATGGTGAACAACGATATAGTCGACCGTTTCAATGCCAAGATTCACGAGGTTGCATACAAATTCAAATTCCTTTGACGGGTCTACCGTGTCGAGGAGCACGGTTTTCTCGCTCCCCTTAATGACATACGAGTTGTAACTCGTTCCGTTCGGGAGCGGGATCAGTGCATCAAAAAGCCTCCGGTCCCAGTCGACAGCCCCGACCCAGTATATTTCAGGTACAATTTCCCGGACAGTCATCGCAATCAACACTTACACCGGATTGAACTTGTCTTTCGTTGCCCCGCATATGGGGCAGGTCCAGTCTGCAGGGAGGTCTGAAAAATCTGTTCCTGCTTTGATACCCTGTTCGGGCTCGCCCTTTTCAGGGTTATAAATATGCCCGCATATCGAACACTGATACGATTTCATAGTATTTCCTCCAGAATGTCAGGATAGGGTTACGACCAGAAAATATTTCATACTGCCTATCCGGCATAACGGTTTTGTGAACAGGCATCATCCGCAGAAACAGCGTTTCACATACTCCTGGGATTGTTCTAATCCGGCATAACGGTCTTGTGAACAGGCATCATCAGCCCTTTCTAAAAATCCGGGGGATAATAATCCAGGCCCTCGTTGTGCCAGAGAGGATATCTGGTTTCACCACCCTACCTCAGGCTATGATAAAAAATCCCGAAAAAGACTCGGTCGAGACAGTTTTATCACTCATGGCACTTTCCGCCCGCACTGCACCGAAGGGGAAGGGACTTGACTCACTGGTCCTTGCCGGTATCACCGGGGAAGATCTCGGGCTTCTTGCGGAGGAGATGGCCCGGCTCGGCGATGTACTGAAACTCGGTTTTTTTATCCGGGACGGAATAAATGTAGCTGCATCGGACGGATGCCTCATCATCGGCATCGACGGGCAGACAGGTATCGGGATCAACTGCGGGGGGTGCGGTTTTCAGACCTGTTCTGATATGCATGACCATATCTCGTCTGCTCCCCGAACCGGGTCCCCGTTTATCGGGCCGAACTGCGTGATAAAAATGGCAGACCTTGGTATCGCCGTTGGTTCTGCCGTAAAGACCGCGTCCCTGCATAACCTGGATAACCGGGTGATGTTTTCTGCAGGAGTTGCTGCCCTCTCCCTAGGTGTGGTCAGCCCATGCTCTGTCGCGTACGGGATACCACTGAAGGCATCAGGGAAAAATATTTTCTTTGACCGGTCATGATCTAATCCGGAAGTATACACAATGCCTGTCATGAAGATCCGTGGTGGAGACCTCGACCTTGTAGAGTACGAGTTCATCACCTTCGCCCCCGGCCAGCATATCAAGACCCTTGGCCTTGAGAAAGACTACTCACTCTCACCCGTGGAAGGGCGGGTAACCGTGCGGGCACCTGCCCGTATCCACCTTACCGTGCTTGACATGAACCGGTTTTCACCGGCACGGCCGGGTGGCGGAGGAGTAGGGTTTGCCATCCAGCTGTACTGCAGCGTTGAAGTGGAATGCATTCCCCACGGGTATGAAATCGAGTACTCACGACCTGTTCTTATTCGTCATTTTGTGGACGTTTTCAAAGCGGTCACGGGATACCGCGGCGGGTTTAAGATTAAGGCACATGACCACCAGCACGAACACGTCGGACTCGGCTCGACCAGCACGATAATGATCGCCCTTGCCAACGCCCTGAATTATGCGGTCGGGTCCCCGCTGGAGGGCGATGACCTCCGGAGACTTATCGGATATAATTACGTTGAAGAGACCGAAGACGGCCATATTGCATTCGGGTTCGAGACGGGGGTCGGGCCGGCCGCAAGCATGCATGGCGGGATGGCGATTATGGGGGATGAACTCTCACTCATCTGTCACCACCGGTTCGCTGCAGGTAAAAATGTCTTTATCATCATTCCCCCGAGCGACATCTCGTCTGCCGGCACGAAGGAATTTGATCTCCTTATGAATAAAGCACGTGTCCTCGATTACCGGGACCGCGAGCTCAAGGCGTACCTCATCATGATGGACCTCATCCCCGCACTCCTGGAAGACGACCTCGGACGCATGGGGGAAATTATCTGGGAAATTGATTTCAGGGGATCGAAACGGGCGGAAGTTGAACACCACAGTTTTGAGATCTACCACTACATGAGCAGGCTCCGGGAAGCAGGGCTCGAATTTGTCGGGATGAGTTCTGTCGGTCCGTCAATTGCAGTGATCACCGGCAAAGGAGAGGAAGAAGTCCGCGGGATCCTTGACCGCCTCGGGCTTTCCTTAAGTATTTCAACACATATCGACAATGAAGGGCTCATCCTCACGCATTTCTGCGACTGATAATCCCCTATTTTTAAAAACAGCCGCTCATCAGGACCGTGAAATCAGGGGAATACTGCGCCATTAATGACGCATCAGCCACAACAGGTATACACGGACTCTATTGATGACGGCTTCAACACGGTCAGGACCAGACAGCCGGTGGGACGGTGAACAAAAAGTTTACATCAATCCGCTTGCTGATCGGCTCCTCATGCTCTGCATCCCGTTCCTGCTGGTATCGGCCTATATTTTTTTCATTTTTGCAATTCTTCCCTACGAGCAGTTCCTCCTGCTGGGGGGAGTAATGCTTGCATATTTTGTGCCTCCTGCAGGGAAAGAGAGCATGATCCCCATCGGGATCGCCCTTGGTATTCCGTGGTATCTTGTTGCAGTCTCAATCGCACTGCTCGATGCCCTTTCCGGGCTTTTTATGGCATGGAATTTTGATCTTGCACTGAAGGTACCGGTTCTCGGCGGATGGATAGAGAAGTTCATGCACCATGGAAGAACGTTCGTCTGCGAACGCCCATGGCTGGAAGAACTCTATTTTGCCGGACTGGTCATATTTGTCATGGTGCCGCTGCAGGGGAGCGGGGGCGTAGGCGGCTCGATTGTGGGGAGGGTACTTGGCATGTCAAAGGCAGAAGTCGTTGCCGCAATAACGATCGGTGCATTTATCGGTAGTTTTGCCGTTGCTCTCGGTGCGCAATTCATCATCGACCTCATTAAGCAGAACCTTTACATCGGGCTTCTCCTTGGTCTTTTGGTCATCATCGCCGGGATTGCCATTGCAGTCTGCTCATCCCGGGCCCGGAAAAAGAGGCACGAAGTGTGTGCTGTAATCGAAGGCACCGAAGAACAGTAAATATACACACCTGGTGTGGCCCGGGTACAATCATGGCCATGCTTCATTTTTTTAAACTCTTCCCCAATTTTGAATTGAACGAATATGTTTATCCCCGGATTCATGGGGTATGACGGTTTCGGGAGCAATGAACCACGACTGAACAAGGGAATCTCTTCATGAGGGTCACGTTAAAACGGGTCAACTGACAGGAGTCTTTCTCCGCAGGAAACCCCTTATGAGACCTGCCAGTATGAGGATAACGGTGATAATAGTCACTGCGATCACGCCGTATATGAGAATGTTGATGTTCTGCGAAATGAGCGGGTATGAGCCGAGCAGATACCCTGCAAGTGTCATCACGACGACCCATGTTATCGCTCCAATAACATTGTACAGCAGGAATTTTTTATATGACATCTGCCCGACCCCTGCAAGAAACGGTGCAAAAGTCCTGACAAGGGGGATGAACCGTGCGATAAAAATTGTTTTTCCACCGTATTTTTCGTAATACCCGTAGGTGCGATCAATATAGTCCTTTTTCACCAGGTCGGGGAAGCGTTTCATGAGCACCTTCACCCCCACATAGTGCCCGATCCAGTAATTCAGGGTATCGCCGGCAATTGATGCGGCAATATAAATCACGATAAGCCAGTATATATCAAGCATTCCGGTCGCGGCGGCTGCACCCGTAACAAAGAGGAGCGAATCGCCTGGGAGGAACGGGGTGATTACAAGGCCGGTTTCCAGTACAATGATGATAAACAGTAATACGTAGGTCCAGATGCCGAAGTGATCGACGACGACCGGCAGGTTCTGGTCAATATGGATTAAAAAATCGACAATCGCGAACACAATAATACTTTACCAGAATTTGGCCTGCAATCTATATCAACTATTACAATACGGAACATTTTCCCGGTTTTTTCTCCCGTTTTCTCACCTGCCGGAAGCCGGTACGGGGGTTTTCGTGTTTTCGTCAGTTTGGAATATTTTAAGGCAATTGTGCTCCAAGATCTGTGAAGTATTTCTTAATGAGTGCACCTAGGATCCGTGCCTGACATGCCGGTGAATGTGCGTCATTTTCATCAAGAGATGTGTGGGGCAAAACAGACAATGCACGAATTCAGTATAGCGTATGATATCTATGCCACAGCCCGCAAGGCTGCACTCGACCATCATGCCCGCCAGGTCACCCGCGTCGATGTCGATATCGGGGAAATGTCGATGATCAACCCGGAGCAGGTCGAATTTCTTTTTGGAACCCTGATCGAGGACGACGAACTGCTCAAAGGGGCAAAACTTGCCTGTAACGTCGTAAAACCAGTTTCCCGCTGCAAATGCGGATACGAAGGTGACGAGCGGTTTGTATGTCCGGTCTGCGGGGCACTCCCGGAAATCATCCGGGGAAGGGAAGTGGTCGTCTCGAATATTGAAATTGAGGTGGATGACGAATGAAAGTAAATCTGATGCATGGTGCAGGCGGAGAGGTGATGGGTGAGCTCTTGGAGGTTATTACAAAGCTCACGCATAACAATGCCGGCGGGATTGGACTCGAATCACTCGATGATGGTGCAGTGATTCCATTAAACGGCCAGAATATTGTTTTTACGACCGATTCACACGTCGTTCAGCCGATATTTTTCCCGGGCGGAGATATCGGCCGTATTGCCATTGCAGGGACGGTCAATGACCTTGCAATGATGGGCGGAAGGCCGGTCGCACTCTCTTGTGGCATGATCATCGAGGAAGGGTTTGATGTTGCCGACCTTGAACGCATCGTCCGTTCCATGGACGAAGCGCTTGGTGAGTGCGGGGCGAACCTTGTCACCGGCGATACGAAAGTGATTGAGAAGGGATCGCTGGACGGCATTATCATTAATACCGCCGGGATCGGGGTCGCCGAAAAAGTAGTAAGGGACTGCGGATTACAGCCCGGAGACCGGATTATTGTCTCCGGGACGCTTGGGGATCACGGCATTGCCATTATGGCCGAGCGTTCAGGCCTCGATCTCGGGGAACAGATCAGGTCAGATGTCGCACCACTCTGGGGACTTGTCGAGAAGGCACTCGCTGCCGGTGAGATCCATGCCATGAAAGACCCTACCCGCGGCGGTTTTGCCGCTGCAATCAATGAAATGGCCCGGAAAAGCCATGTCTCGGTGAGGGTGAAAGAAGAGGCCCTGCCGGTCAGGCGGAGCATCCGGAGTGCATCGGAAATGCTCGGGATAGACCCGCTCCAGGTCGCGAATGAAGGAAAAGTCATCATGGGAGTACCGGAAAAGGATGCACAGGCCGTTCTTGAAGCACTGAGGTCCCACCCATACGGCAGGGATGCAACCATCATTGGTGTGGTGACGGAAGGGTCACACGTGATCATGGAGACCACAATTGGTGGGGAACGCTTTATCGAGCCACCGGTCGGCGACCCCGTACCCCGTGTCTGCTAGAAACGCAACAGGCACATACAGGTCCACATTTTATGATAAAAGCCCGGAAACCCGGTTCCGGGGCTCTACGGAATAATCAGGGCACTATGCTGGTCCCCTCCGGGACAGATCAACTGAAAAGTCAGCCGGAAACCCGGGAATCACTTTTTCAGCGGGCCGGTATGCGACAAAAGGAGATCAAGGGCTTCCTGTTCTCTTTTCCCGCCGCATTTTCGTACGAGAGCAGCATGATGCATAATTAAGTCTGCCAGAACGGGATCCCTTGTCCGGATATACCGGGTGGCATGGACTGTCGCCTCAATGATGCTGTTAAATCCCCTGTTGACCGGGTGGAGTGAAAGGCCCTCTACCTGCTCATAAAGGGGGATGAGATCGACGACCAGCGCTTCAGACGTTTCCCGTTCAATTCTGGCCTCGACCGCCACCCACGCCTCGGCACCTGCAAGACTGCACACCCTGGTTCCGCCTGCGTTCTTTTCAAGAAACCATTCGCTGCCGAGGTCTTCGAAGGCCGTTTTAACATAGATGAGCGGATCATACATAAAATTCGCAACGATCCATCCGTGCTTCATGATATTTTCAGCGGTATGGCTCCCTCTGAAAGCAATAAGCCGGCTCGTACCTTCCCGGTATATAACTCCCATCGGTGCGGCATTCCCTTTTGTCGTGGCTATCACTTCGTTGATGCCCTCTTTTAACAGTCCCACTGCCATCCCTCTCCCAGTGCGATATAGATGGACGCAATGATAATATCAGCGATAGAGCCCGGATTAATACCGTTCTGAATACAATCGTCATCGAACTGCTCGAGGTCCCGTAACCCTTCCCTGACCTGAAGGGCATGGTCCATGACCCCCCGTGCAACTTCGGTGCCGTGCTTTTTTATGATGAACGTATCCGGCTCGGTGGAGAGGAGGAAGAGAAATGCCCCGACAATTGCCTGCCTGCCGCACCCGTATGCCTTCAGGAGGTCCGCCCCTCTCCGGCAGAGCGTAAATCCATTGAGCCATTCCCGCGCCACCATGTCGTTTGGTGCCGAATGGAGCATGACATCATAGAGGGTCATGCGGCGGCGCCGGATCTCTTCAGTCGCCTGCGGATCAGATACATCGATCTCGTCGCCTGAAAGTACACGGACCTCTGTCTTTCCAAAAGCGCGGTAGAATTCCACGGCGTCATCCACGGTCGTCTCCCTGACGAGCCGTTTTGCACCTTCGATACCATCACCCATAACCAGTGGTATGAGGAGGATAAACGCGCCGAAATGGGTGTTACCACCGGAATGAACATTTGTACGCTCCACGGCTTCATGGATCAGGGCCCCGACCGGCCCGTCCTGCCGCGCTGCCTTCTCAAAAACAGGTCGTGCAAAAAGAGTTGAAGCAATGAAATGCTCCAGGCGGGTATCTGCATAGTCGTGACAGCGGTCAACGTTTCCGGGCTTTGGATACGCACAGACCTCCAGCACCATTGCCAGTTGTGCTCTTTCAGCAGGACTCATCATTCTTTTTTGTATCGAAGAGCCGGTGCATAATTTTTTCCGAAAGTGCCCGCTTATGGATCATGTATTCCCTGCTGTCCATACCTGCCTGACGGATGGTCATATCCCGGAACATGCACGGGGACGAGTCCTTGCAGCACCATGCGAGGCTGCCGAAACAGGTATGTTTTCCCTGGTCGAGGGGTGTGCCTTTCACCGAATCCATTTTGAGTGCAAGATACTCGTCGCGGGACATGCCAATTTTTTCAAGTGTCGGAATGAGGGGGCAGTTTTTCACCGGCATGCAGCAGAATGCTAAAGACCGGATATCGCCCCCGCGGCAGAGCTGCTTTGGTGAATTGTACCAGCCATGTTCCGCTGCGTAGCGGGTTATCGCGGCATCGAGTCCTGCAAGTGTTCTTTCGTCTGAATGCCGCGCAAGGGATACCATGTCGGCACCGTGAGAGAACATATCCTTCATGCGTTCGAAAGTATTGATGGAATTATTTGCAATGATAAAAAGCGGGCAGCTGTTCCGGATCTGGCGGACCTTCTGGTAGCCGTGGTCCATAAGGTCGACATGGAGGATATCGGCACCGGCCTTCCAGATCTTTTTCGCAAGCACACGGTCGTCAGGTGCAACACCGGCCCGTATCTTGACAGAAACAGTAACATCGAGTGATTTAAGGGCCTCGATGGTGTCGACCAGTGCCCCGTGATTCCTTAAATAAAATTCCCCGCAGCCAGCCCTGATCATCGGCTCCTGCCGGCAGTGTGCATCGATCTCATATACCACAGAATCCCCGATAGAATCGGCAATTTCTGCGTAGGCGGCCGGGGTGCTCCCTCTAAGGTTAAGGCCTGACTGGATATCCGCTGTTGCGAGGAGGGAAACCTGTTTTTTCAGTTCTTCAAGCGGGTCATCATAGATAAATTCAGTCCGTCCGGTTGCGGCCATTTCCCTGCCTGCGTCCATGGTCGGCTGATCAATCGAGTATCCCCCGATAAATGCCGCCCCGGTATGGGCAGCCCGCTTCATGACATATCCGGCATCCACACACCCGGCCATGGATGCTATCGCCAACGGCGTTTTTATGACCTTGTTATTGATAACGAGACCAAAACGCTCGTAGTACTGCATGGCTTCCATATTCAAAACACACATCTAATTTTTGAAATTTCAAAAATCCCTTATAAGTTTCATTTTTCATCAATATAAAAAGGTGGACCAGCCTGCATATCCTCTCATCCCCACTGAGGAGGTGTGGAGATCCCTCCCTGTTAAAATGTGAAAAATAGCGGGCTGGAATATATAACAACCAGAAATCGTGACATATATCATCTCTGCGCGGGGTGAATGAACCTGGTTTTTACGGCTCCCTGTATGAATGTGGCATCATGAAAAAAAGAACACCGTGTTTTTCATAAATAACATCTAGAATTCCCAATACGGCAAACAGGATGTAATAATTCGATATTTTTATACTGGTGCGCTGATTCGGGAAACATTTGGTAAGAATTTTTAACACTTCCCGTAATACATTGTATAGTATGAGTAAGAAGGGATTATTACTGGTCGGCCATGGAAGCAAACTTCCCCACAACAAGGAACTTGTTGAGTCAACAGGGCATCTGATCGCCAAAAAGTATCCTGATTTTATTGTAAAATGCGGGTTTATGAATATGAATACCCCCAGTATCGAAGAATGCATGGCAGAATTCAGGAAGGAGGATATTGACACACTCATCGTAGTCCCGCTCTTCCTTGCCAAGGGCGTCCACATTCTCAAGGATATCCCTGAAATCATCGGCCTCCCTGAAGGTTCGATAAAGGGTGCATTTACAATGAACGGCGCAAGCATTCCGCTCCTGTATGCAGATCCTATCGGGAGTGATCCGCTCCTTGCCGACCTCATGGTAAAGAACGCACGTCTGGCGCTGGAACGTCTCTGAAAAACCCATTTATGAAACTGCTGGTGCTCGATACAATACATGGCGGGCAGGAGCTTGCCCGGTTCCTTGAAGAGACGGGGCACAGCACCGACACCCTCGATGTGTATCGCGGTTGCACCGGCAACAAGGTTGAACAGGTATGCAGGGGGGACTATGACCTTGTCATATCTCCCGTTCATCTTGACCCGTGCCACCCTGTCCTGCAGAAGATACGGGTTCCGGTGATCTCGCATCATGCCGCAGTACGCTGGATCCTCGGGGATGATATCCCTGACACGTTCGTGGAAATTACCGGGGCACGGGGAAAAACGACGACTGCACACGCCCTGTGCAGCGTCTTTTCCGGACCGGGTGTTCTCCATACCTCAAACGGGACATTCGAATACCCGTCCCGGACCCTGCTCTGGAAAAAGAGCATTACTCCTGCATCACTGATCCCGGCTGCACGTCATGCGATGAAGACCGGCGGGTGGCTGGTGGCGGAAGTCTCGCTCGGGTTTACCGGGGCGGGCCGGATGGGTATCCTCACATCGTATGACGATTACCTTTTTGCAGGGGCCAGGAAAAACGCACTGGCCGAGAAGATAAGGTCGGGACAGGGAATGCCGTCCCTTCTCGTTCCCCCGTGCGGGACCGTTCCGGTACCATTCGGGACAAGGGCAGACAGTCTTGTTTCTGTGAAGGGGAATTCCTGTACCTGGCACTGCGCGGAACACCGCGGGACATTCACAAACCCGCTCCTTTTCCTTGACGGGTATCGCACACCACTCATGCTCGCAGCATCTGCCGCATACCTCCTTGGTGCCGACCCATCGGGACTCCGGAACTTTAAGGCAGTTCCCGGCCGTATGTCCGTGACAGAGCACCGGGGTATCAGGGTAATAGACAATGCAAACAGCGGGGTGAACGTGATGACCACCGTGCAGGCAGCCGGGTATGCAAGGTCGCTCTCGGGAAACAGCCACCTGACACTTGTTATCGGGCAGGAATACGGCGCCGTATGCGAGGGTTTTTCCGCATCCGAGGTTGCCCGTGCAATCAGTGAAGTAAGGCCCACTGCACTCGTGTTTGTCGGGGAGGCATTCCGCAACGGTGCAGGCAGTATCCCCCCGCTCAGTCCCGGAACAGGGGACGTCCCGTCAGAATGGGCAGAGACACTTGAACAGGGCAGGGAAAAAGCCCTCGATATTCACAGGGGCGGAAGCATCGTGCTGGCCGTCAAGACATGGAGGTAAACAAATGAAATACATGCAGCCAAGACCCAGTTCTATCGTCGCCGCACTCTATACCGCGCGTGACCTCGAAGTTGACGTGGCAGTCCTGCACGGGCCGTCAGGATGTTCTTTTAAACATGCCCGTCTCCTTGAAGAGGACGGGATGAGAGTCCTGACCACCTCGCTCGCAGACAACGAGTTTATCTTCGGAGGCCAGCAGGCGCTTGAAGATGTCCTCCGGTATGCAGAGAAAACATTTGCCCCGCGCCGGATGGCGGTGATCGGCACCTGTGTCTCCATGATCATCGGCGAAGACCTCAGTTCTGCCATTGATTCCTCAGGCATAACGACGCCTGCAATTGCGGTGGATATCCATGCAGGATTCGCGGAAAATATCGACGGGGTCATTGCAGCACTCGAACCTGCGAGCGATGCCGGCTGGATAACCGCAGATGAACTGGAACGCCAGAAATACCTCCTTGGAAAGGCAAACGAAGTGGAACGGCTGAGAGGTGCTGCCTGCAGGCCCTATATCGAACCTTCACGCGGGGACCATAAGCACATCGCGGCGGAACGACTGGTAACCGTTGCGAAATCGGGTAAATCCGGCGTGGCTGTCATGAATGCCAAGAAAGAGACGGCATACATGTTTGCCGATGAACTCCTCGCCCTCCACGAGACATGCCCGGATGCCGGTATTACCTACATCGCAAACCTTGAAGAACGGGGCCTCCCGAAGGTCCGTGCCGATGCACGCCGTATACTAAACGAAATGAAAAACCGGGGGCTTTCTCCTGAACTAATCGGTGCGCTTGACGAGTACGGGGCGAACGGAGATGCACTCGGAGCCAGGATACAGGAACTGAAACCTGATTTTGCACTTATCGCCGGTGTCCCGCATGCCATCCCCGCATTGTATACCGCCGGGATCGAATGTTTCTCAATTACTAACGGGCCGAGGCAGGTGGAACCATTACGGGAGATGGGTCACCAGCATGTGGTGGTCGAGATCGACCTCCACCCGAAGACCCTTGGCGTTCGCTCGATCGTGGAGAGCGAATTCGGTTCGGTTCTCCGGAGCATGAAATGAAAGCCCTGATGATCGCCGGCGACCGTTCCGGGAGTGGTAAGACCTCAATTACCCTTGCGGTTGCAGCGCTCCTCTCAAAGGAGATGACCGTCCAGACATTCAAGGTCGGGATGGACTATATCGATCCGTCGTACCTCACCGCAGTCACGGGGCGGCCCTGCCGGAACCTCGACTCGTTTGTCATGGACAGCGATGAGATCCGGCAGATATTCCTGCACGGGAGCACTGGTGCAGACCTCTCGCTTGTAGAAGGTGTACGCGGCCTGTATGAGGGTGCCGAGGCCCTCGATGACACCGGCAGTTCGGCCGCGATTGCAAAAGAGCTGGACCTCCCGGTCATCCTTGTCGTCAGCGCCCGGAGTATCACGCGAAGTGCTGCTGCTATTGTGAAAGGGTTCCAGGCTTTTGACCCGGACGTTGAGATTGTCGGGGTTATCCTCAATAATGTCTCAGGGAAAAAACACATCGGCAAGGCAGTGACCGCGATTGAGCATTACTGCGGCGTCCCCGTAATCGGGGCCATCCCGCGCCAGCCCGGGATGGAACTGGCAATGCGGCACCTGGGCCTGGTCCCGTACCGTGAAGGGGAGGCCCATGCCGGATTCCATAAAAGAATTGAGTATGTTACAGGAATGATCCGCGACCATGTCTCAGTCGGCGACCTGCTGACGCTTGCCCGGAGCTACGAGCCTGCCGGGAAGGCTACCCCCCTCTTCAACGAACCCCCGGAACCCGATATCACCATCGGGATCGCGCTTGATGAGGCATTCAATTTCTACTATGCCGACCTCTTCGATATCCTCCACGGGCTGGGTGCCAGGACTGAATGCTTCAGCCCGGTACATGACCGGCTCCCTGATGCCGACGGATATTTCATAGGCGGTGGATATCCCGAATTGTTTCTCCCGGAACTCGAGAAAAATGACCGGATGCGGGAGGCAGTCCTTGAAACTTCACGAAACGGGACACCAATCTATGCCGAATGCGGCGGCCTGATGTACCTGACCGACAGGATTATTCTTTCGCCCGGGTGGCGGGGGGAGGAACGTGAGCGGTCCGGGGAGATGGCCGGCGTCTTTTCAGGAGAGACGATTATGCCTGCACGCAGGGTTGTCTCTTACGTGAAGGGCAGGACGGTCGGGGAGAACCCGCTCGGTCCCGGAACGTTCCGGGGACACGAATTTCATTATTCCGATGTCAGGCTTGACCCGTCAACACGCTTCGCCTTTTCTCTCGAGCGGGGTGTCGGTATAACCGGTTCATCCGACGGTGCACTGGCCGGGAATACCCTCGGCAGTTACACCCACCTCCACCCGGTCAGCAGCCGATCCATGATTGCATACCTTGTGGGGACCTGCAGGTCGATCCGGATCAATTGATAAAAATAGGAGAACCGACTACAACTTTTCATGGAAATTTACATCGACGGGAAGTATTATTCAAAGGACGATGCAAAAATTTCGGTTTTTGATCATGGCCTTCTTTACGGCGACGGGGTCTTTGAAGGGATCCGCATGTATAACGGAAGGATCTTCCGGCTCGAAGACCACCTCGACAGGCTCTACGATTCAGCCCGGACCATCGACCTCTGTGTTCCCCTGACCAAGGAGGAGATGGCGGAGGCAATGAAAGAGACCATCCGCAGGAACAACCTTAAAAACGGGTATATCAGGCCAATCGTCACCCGTGGTATCGGGGACCTCGGTCTCTGTCCGACGAAGTGCCCAAAGGCGACCGTCATCATTATCGCTGTCGAATGGGGTGCCATGTACGGCGACCTTTACGAGAAAGGTCTCAGGGCGGTTACTGTTTCCATACGCCGCAACCCGGCCTGTGCTCTCCCGCCCAATGTAAAAAGCCTGAATTACCTGAACAATATCCTTGCAAAGATCGAGGCGAACTGCAAGGGCGGCGACGAAGCCATCATGTTCGACATGGCCGGCCATATATCGGAGGGGTCGGGCGACAACATATTCATCGTCAAGAACGGGATCATTTACACTCCCCCGACGCTCAATAACTTAAAGGGCATCACCCGTCTTGTCGTCCTCGAGCTCGCCCGGCAGCTCGGCCTTACCCTGAATGAATCAAATATCGGGTACTTTGACCTCTACACTGCAGACGAGGTCTTCGTCACCGGCACTGCAGCAGAAGTGGCCCCGATCGTGTATATTGACGGAAGGAGCATCGGTTCAGGAAAGCCCGGTCCGGTCACCCGCCAGCTGATGGCCGCGTTCCGCGCTGTGACCGAGAAAGAAGGCTCCCCGGTCTATTGAACAGGCGGTCCGCCATACCTGTTCCACAACATATTTTTAACACGAGGTACAACCATTAAAGGCACGTGCTGCTATAGTGTAGTCCGGCCAATCATGTCGGCCTTTCACGCCGACGACTGGGGTTCGAATCCCCATAGCAGCATTGGGACATTTAGTTAGAATCCCCACACGCCCATTTTATAAGTAAACGGGTGTCATCTCTTTTTATGTCTACCCAAACAGCTGATTAATTTTCTTCAATCCGATCCGAATATTCAAACATTTCGATAACATCAGCGCTTGATACCAGTACTGTCACCAAAGATGTTCCGGTTACGCCATTTGTGGGTCTGCCTGGTCCGCCTGATCTGTATGGCGGGTGTGGATATCTTCTTGATAAGATATGCCCTGGAAGCGAAAGAAATTTTTTTCCCAGGAAAACTTAAAACCGGCAATTCTGGATTATAAGACTTTAAAAACTAGATCCGAAAAAAGATGAATTTTTCAGCTCGACCGCTTTATGGTCGGAACGCTGAATGCAGCATCATACGTCTTGTACGACAAGGGCTTTACTGTCGGGGCAGCAAATGCAGCATCATACGTCTTGTACGACAAGGGCTTTACTGTCGGGGCAGCAAATGCAGCATCATACGTCTTGTACGACAAGGGCTTTACCGTCGGGACAGCAAATGCAGCATCATACGTCTTGTACGACAAGGGCTTTAAGGTCGGTATTTTAAAGGCTGTATCGAGGTCTTTGAATCCATAAGGAGTGATATTCGCTGCGGTGGCAGGAATCACAAGAAGCCCCAAAAATACGAGTCCGATTAACAGGACAATCATCTTTCTCATCAGTATTACACCATACGTGACTTGGTATGGTTTGTATAAAATTATATCGATTAATTTATTCTATCATCAAAAGCAGGACCCCGACTCCCTTAAATCTTAAAAAATCGGACTTTATTTCGCATAAAACCGGATAAATCACCAATCAGGTACCTGAACCCCTGACCGGACACCAGGGTATCTTCGGGCGTGAATTAAACCTTATATCATTTACCTTATGCAGGCCAGGATCGAATTCAATGACTATGCGCCAGGTATAAGATATGCAGCGTATATCACAGCTGCAGTAGCGGTCTTTTTTATCAAAACCGTACTTCAATTCATATACCCGGGACTGGCGGTTTCGCATATCATGTAACGATAAAAAAATACTTCCAGACGGATTAAATTTTTAAATATCATAGGAATATGATTTTAATTTCAAATTTAAGATAGATTTATACCATTTATTGAGATTAAAAATCCATACTATCCGTCGTTGAACGAATAAAGGATGATAAGAGGATTTATGTACCCCGACAGGGAATACCTCTTTAAGGACACCATGATTGCAAAGATCAAAGTTCCGGCAAAGGTATATGATGAACTGGTTGTCATCAACAGGGAGATCCATTATACCCTTGACTACTCGCAGGTAATCAAAAAAGCTGAAGATATGGGATATCTTCATGCTGCAGAATGGCTTCGCGACAATGAACAGCTCTATAAGATGGGATTTGCCCGGGGGTTCGAACCCGAATAAAGATCCCATCCATTTTATTTTTCCCAATGATATCCGTTTCATCATTATAATAAGTCATTTCCCGGGAGATCCTCCCGGTGTGAACAGGATCAATGTACCGGATTAACCAGCCACTCTCCCTGAACCCCCTGCAGGGGTATATCCCCGGATTACCAGTGTCGTATAAATATCGGGTTATCTCTATAGTCATCCGGGATGATGATCTCCGGCATTCCGGATCAAAAGGACAACAAGGCGGTGTCGTGCAGTGTATAAGGAAATTCTGACTTTTATTGCTCTTATTTTTATTTCCGGCGCATTATGGGTCGCTCACCAGGCATACCCTCACCCGTATCTCCAGAAACTGTTCTTTATTGCGGCTGTTTTAACAGCGCTTTACTTTGTTTTCAAGATCGTGCTCATCAATATTGTTACCAGCAGGATGAGCGACGAAAAAACACGCTATACCCTTAAAAGAGTATTCAATATCCTCTTCCTGGTCATATTCATCGCGGCATCCGTAACGATCCTGCTCGACGACCCGACGTCGCTCCTCGTGACATACAGTATAATCGGGGCTGGCATTGCATTTGCACTTCAGGACGTGTTTAAAAATTTTGTGGGGAGTATCATCATCATCACCGGAAGCCTGTATCGTATCGGGGACAGGATAGAAATTGACAGGAGGGTCGGAGATGTCATGGATATCGGGATCATGAACACCACGCTGATGGAAATCAGGGGATGGGTTGAAGGGGACCAGGTGACCGGCCGGCTGACAATGGTCCCGAACGGTTTTGTCATCAATCATACGGTCGAGAACTATACCAAGGATCATTCGTTCATTTGGGACGAGATATTCATTCCCATTACGTATGACAGCGACTGGAGGCATGCAATCACCCTTATTACGGGCATAATGGAAGAAGAGACAAAAACAATAATTGAACAGGCAGAAAGGGAGATAATAACGCTCGGTGAAAAATATTACCTTGCGAGAAAAGTGACCGCCCCTGCCGTCTACATGAACATCACCGACAACTGGATTGCACTCGATGCACGGTATGTTACCGATGCACGGAACAGACGGACAATTAAAAACAGGATCTCGCAGAGGATTATGGACGCTATTGAAACATCAGATACGATCAGGATATCATCCACGACACAGACAGTAACGGTTGTCCCGGGATCAGGAATTCCTGAAAAACCGGAAAAGTTCTAATCTGAAGGAAAAATCCGGTACCATATTTTTTTACCGGGTTTCATGGACCAGTGAATCCCCCCTGTCATATTCTCTGGAAACGGCTACATCTCCTACGAAGACTTCTTATTCGACTCTTCGCTAAAATGTGTGGGCTATTGTCTTCCTTTCTAAACATAGTATATAAGGGCTGTTGTCCACAAACCCAGACAGGATAAACTTCGCCGCCCCGGCGGCGATTCATGTGACTATTCATCACCACCTCAAATATTCAAGGTTCTATACCCCCACACAAAACAGCGAAGAGGCTCTTATTCAGACCGCATGACGTGAATCTCAATTCCTTACCCGGGTAAGCTACAAGAGGCCATACGGTTCCCTGACAAAAACGTTTACTTAAGATAGCGTGACGTGAATACCTGAAAGGGACAATCATGACACGTTACAGGTTCGCGCACCGCATGCAGAATATCCCTGAGTCATTCCTGGAGCGGTTATTCGCAGTATCACGCGATCCTTCCATCATCTCCTTTGCAGGAGGCCTCCCGGGGTCTGACCATATCGACGTGGAAGGGATCAGCGCTGCCGCACACGATGTGCTCGCAGAAAACGGGCGTGAGGCGCTACAGTATTCCACGACTGACGGGTACCTTCCGCTTCGCGAATATATCGCAGAACGGTACCGAAAGAGGCTTTCGCTCCCTGCACGTGCCGACATGATACAGATCGTAAACGGGTCCCAGCAGTGCCTTGACCTTATGGGAAAGATATTTCTTGAAAAGGGGTCTCCCGTCGGAATGGAAAGCCCGGGATATCTCGGGGCGATTGAGGCATTTTCACTGTATGAGCCGGATATCCATACCGTCCGCCTCGAAGAGGACGGTCCCGACCTCGGGGGTTTTGCTGCTCTTTTAGATTCATATTCCCCACGGTTTTTTTATGGCATACCGAACTGCCAGAACCCCTCGGGAAGGACCTACTCACCGCAGAAACGAAAGATTATTGCCGCTCTCCTCGAGCCATCCGGTACCGTGTTTTACGAAGACGATGCATTTGGCGAGCTCTTCTTTGACGGGAAACCACGGCTGCCGGTCAGTTATTACCTGCCCGAACAATCTGTCCTGAGCGGTTCCTTTTCAAAAATTGTCGCACCTGGCATGAGGATTGGATGGATATATGCACCCGGACCCATCCTGAAGCAGTTTAACATCGTCAAGCAGGCAGCAGACCTGCACTCCAATTTCCTCTGCCAGATGATCATGCACCGCTATCTTTCCACCCATGACCTCGACCAGCACCTCCGTGCCGTTGTCAGGGCGTATGAAAAGAACTGCCGCCTCATGTGTGACCTGCTCGACGACCTCTTCCCCCCGGAAATGTCCCACAGCACACCGGAAGGCGGGATGTTCATGACTGCGACACTGCCTCCGGGAGTTTCCTCGATGGAGGTCTTTCTGACGGGAGTCAGGCAGAAGGTCGCCATATTGCCTGGACTGCCATTCTATGCAGGGTCTGGCGGGGATGACGTGATACGCCTCAATTTCTCAAACGCAGATGAAGAGAAGATCAGTGAAGGCATGCACCGGCTTGCCCGTGTCGTCAACAGCATGACGGAGTAATGTCAATGAAGACAGGTAAATGCGCTGATAACAGAGAAAGCGGGATATGTGTTGAAATAAAAGCCGAAAATGAGAAAATAATCAACGAGATCTGTTCCTGCCACCTCTGCAGCCTCGGGGAGGGCCGTACACATGCCGTCCCGGGGGAAGGCCCGGTCCCGGCCCGGATAATGCTCATCGGGGAAGCGCCGGGAAAGCAGGAAGACGTATCAGGAAGGCCCTTTGTCGGGCGGGCAGGAGCAATATTAAATGAAATGCTTGGGTCTGCAGGCATCAGGCGGGAAGACGTGTATGTCACCAGTGTCATCAAGTGCCGCCCGCCAAAAAACCGCGATCCATTGCCCGATGAGATATCTGCATGCTTACCATACCTGCAACGACAGATCTCACTGGTTCGCCCCGGAATCATCGTCCCGATGGGACGGTTTGCAGCGGCGTGCATACTGGATATGTTCGGGCTGCCTGCAGGCACAATTGGCACTATCCACGGGAAATCGTTCCTTCCGGAAGGGGAGGGATACTCCCCTTTTATCATCCCCGTCTACCACCCCGCGGTCATTACTCATAACCCACGGTTAAAGGAGGCGCTTTTAGAGGATTTCAATGCAATAAAGCGTCATCTGAAATCCGGAAAAGACTCATAAAATTCGTACAAAACAGACCTGATCTTCTGTTTGAGGTCACGGACACAGTCCAGGTCCTGCAGGGGATACCCGTCGGCATCCGGCTTTTCTGACTCGTACAGGTCACGGTTTATCTCGACCTGTATCCATGGCACACCTTTATGCCAGTAATGTGCATTTGAAATAAACCCACCGGAAAACGGCGTATTTATCGCAACCTTCCCGTCGCCCGGAAACAGATCCGAAAATGCTGATGCAAGTGCCTGTATCATTGCTGCAGGACATGTCGAAAGGAGACCAGGTTTTTGGTGCCCCGTGCGGTCACCGCTGTTCCCGAGACAGACGAGAGGTCTTTTTTTCCCGGCATCACGCTGTCCGGGAGGCCCCACGGGAAGCATGCTGTGGCAGTCGAGGGCAAGCATCACATCACCCTCCCCGAGGAGGTGGTCAAGTTCGGCATGGTAGGGAAAGTAATATTTCATCATCAGGCGGTGCATCAGGGTAATATCAGGATACCAGCCGTCCCGGTAAACGGGAGTACCATCAACAGTGACAGACTTTATCGCGCCGTCGGGGTGTTTCGGGGGCAGATGATACGGGGGACGGTTCAGGTCAACAATGATCCGCGATACCAGTCCCCGCATGACCGGCGTCACACAGGGCGTAAAATCGTAAATTGCTGCTGTGCAGGGGTCACTGTAATAAAGGAGGTCGTCGGATGAAAGTGACAGCCGGTCACGAACCTCCCGGGGCACCGTAATCCCGCAATGCGGTACCGATATCAGAAATGGAAGCGTCCCGGACAACAGTTACACCCCGTGCAAACAGAGAAGCGGGAAATACCGATCATTCCCGCCTTTTTATTCTCCATTGGACCCGATCTCATTTGAACCTGATCCATTTCAACATCCCGGTGAGGTGTCCCGGTCCACCATGATCCCCGGGAGTCAGACAGATATAGCTTGATAAATAAGTTTCTCACAATGAAACGGGATTCTCACCCATAGTGACTGGTGGACCATGCTGTTTTTATCAGAACGCGAAAAAACCGGATGGGCAGAAATAGCCCGTGGTATAGCTGTAAACAATACCAGCCCCTCCGCTTTTTCCGGTGAGATCCGGAGTAACCTCATCCCGGCCTTTTATTTTTATACCGGGGCGCTGCTCGCATCTCAGGGCAGGGTACCGGATGGTCTCGAATGGCTGGAAGCCGGCGCGGTTCTCGAAGAAGACGGTCTTTTCTCGTCCGGGTTCTTAGTCGGCTATATACATCGCCGGAACGGGACATTTTCCCGGCCGGCAGAAATTTTCAGCGACCCGCGGCATTTCATCCATTTCGCAGGGGTCCCTGCGATGAAAGATGCCCGCAGGCGATTCATTCACCAGTGCGGACATTCTCTTCCTTCATTTACAGGAAAGGAGTTCAGTCTCATGGATATCGGGTGTGGTGACGGCAGTCTTACCACCTCACTGCTTGAACACCTGCAGGATACCGGAAAAGTTAATCGCATCGGGGAGGTCCTCCTTATCGATCCGTCCCCGGCCATGGCCGGCCTTGCAGTTTCCACGGTACAGTCTGCATTCCCGGAAACCAGGGTTATTACCGCAAACATGCGGATAGAAGACTTTACACGATCACCCGGCAGGCATTACGACGTTGCACTCAGTTCTCTTGCATACCACCACATGCCACTCGAAGAAAAAAGGGTCCGGCTGGACATGCTGAAACCGTGGATCGACCACTTTGTCCTCTTCGAACTGGATGCAAACAACGACACCCCGGAATGCCACTCTCCTGAACTTGCACTCTCGCTCTACCAGTCCTACGGGAGGATCATTGATTTTGTATTTTCCCACGATGCTCCGGTTGATGTCGCCGTCGGCTGCGTGGATAGTTTTCTCATGGCCGAACTCGTATCACTCCTGAGCGAACCACGTGGCGCCCGGACTGATTATCACATGTTAAAATCACAATGGACAGACCTCTTCTGCTCATCCCTGGGGCCGGAATTTACCCTCCGATCAGACTCCTCATGTTATGCAGATGACTATATCTCTCTCTTTTCCCTCCATTACGGGCGCGAAGGTCAGGAGTAGATGCACGAACACAGATTTATTATGCTCATATGAGTAATAATTCAGCAGTGAGACTGAAAATGAAAACAGCAATAACATCTAAAAAACCCGGAAAAGATTCCCTCGTTGAGATGAGATTCGGCAGGGCACCCTATTATGTCATTATTGACAGCGAGACCGGAACTGACACTACGATTGAAAATCCGGCGGCATCAGGAGCAGGCGGAGTCGGCACTAAGGCAGTCCAGCTCCTCCTCTCTCATGGGGTCGGCACTGTTATTACCGGGCAGGTCGGCGACAATGCCGCACGTGCGCTTGAAGCGGCAGGCGTCGGCGTCTTTGAATTCCGCGAGGAGGGGACCGTCGGGCAGGCCTATGCACGACATATTGAAGGGACTCTTTCCCGGATACTGTAAAGGTACCACACAATGAAAATAGCCGTAGCAAGCGGAAAGGGCGGTACCGGAAAGAGCACCGTCGCTGCGAACCTTGCGCTTGCACTCTCGCGGGACCATGCAGTCACTCTCGCAGACTGTGACGTTGAAGAGCCCAACCAGCACCTTTTTTTCCCGGGCGATCCGCAGACAGAGCAGGTATATACGTCTGTTCCTGAAATTGACACCGAAGTCTGCAATTACTGCGGAAAATGTGGAGAGTTCTGCCAGTACGGGGCCCTTGCCGTCCTCAATGACAGGGTCCTGTTCTTCCCTGAACTCTGCCATTCCTGCGGCGGGTGCATGCATATCTGCCCCCTGTATGCAATCGATGAAAAAGACAGGAGTATCGGGACGCTTTCCGTTTCCGAACCGCATAAAAACCTAAGGCTCGTGTGGGGGACGCTGAATGCAGGAGAAATCCTCTCCGGAAAGGTCATCAGCGCGGTAAAGGAAGAGACTGATGGCGATTCCTGCGTGATACTTGATTCCGCTCCCGGTACATCCTGCCCCGTGGTTGCCGCACTGGACGGCTGCGACGTCTGCATCCTTGTCACCGAGTCCACGCCGTTTGGGCTCCATGATCTTGAACTTGCCGTATTACTGGCAGGGATCCTGAAAATCCCGTCAGGAGTTGTCATCAACCGGAGCGATGGTTCTGATGAACCAGTCAGGATTTTTTGTAATGAGAATGATATCCCGGTCCTGATGACCATCCCCTTTGACCGTGGCATCGCTTCAAAACAGGGACGGGGCATCCTCTTTTCCGCCGGGGATCCGGAATGGCAGGAAAAGTTCAGGACACTGGGGTTGGACTGCATGAAGCTTACAGAGGGGTCACCATGAAAAAACTTGCAGTTGTCAGCGGAAAGGGCGGGACCGGTAAAACAATGGTAACCGGCGCACTTGCCCATATCTGTGAGCGGAAAAAGATCATGGTCGACTGTGACGTGGATGCCGCCAATTTAAGCCTGCTCCTCTCACCGGAGACCATCCATGATGAACCGTTTGCCGGCATGTCAATCGCGGCCATAGACCAGGACCTCTGTCTTGCATGCGGCGCATGCGCCACTGCCTGCCGTTTTCATGCGGTAAAGATGGAGAACAACCGTTTCTTCATCGACCCCCTGCACTGTGAAGGGTGTGCGGTCTGCCATGCATTCTGCCCGGCGGCGGCGATAACGATGGAGCCACATGTATGCGGCGAGATATTCCATTCCCAGACAGAATACGGTATGCTCATTCATGCACGCCTGTACCCGGGTGCGGGCAATTCGGGTCTCCTTGTCCATGAATTGAGAAAACAGGCCGATAAAATCGGGCAGGACTGCGATCTGACCCTCCTTGACGGACCGCCCGGGACAGGCTGCCCGCTTATCTCCACGATAAGCGGAACCGATGCCGCCCTTATTGTCACCGAACCAAGCCGGTCAGGACACCATGATTTGGAACGGCTGGTCCGGGTTATCAGGAGGTTCCGCCCGTTGATCTTTGTTGTTGTCAACCGTGCAGACCTTGACGACGAAATTACAGGGTCGATTCATGATTTCTGCAGGCAGGAATCCATAAAAGTCCTCGGGGACATCCCGTTCGATGCCGCAGTCATCGAATCGATCAGGAGAGGAGAGCCGGTGACAAAGACAGTATGCCCTGCCTCAAAAGCCATTCATATGATATGGGAACAGCTAGAACCAGATATATGGTGATCGCCCCATGCCAGATGACGACCAGATCGATACACATCCCCCGCGAAGGGGCAGGCCCCGGGTGCAGCGGCGAATATCCGAAGATAACACATTGCGCTGTTTTTCCCCGCAATGTCGCATAAAAGGCGAAGAAGAGACGGTAATGCTCCTGCCCGAGGAGATAGAGCTTTTAAGGCTTGTCGACCTTGAGGGGATGCAGCAGGAAGAGGCCGCATCAGTCCTTGGCATATCCCGGCGGACGGTATGGCGTGACCTCCATGAAGCGCGCCGGAAGATCGCGGAGGCCCTGATATATGGAAAAGGTATCAGGGTATCGGAGTGCAACCTGCGCACCGAGGGATTATGCCCCAGGGAAGATGAAGATATCTGCCCCCGGGAAGGTGAAAGTTGCCCGAAACGCTGGCAAAACATCACCAGGTCCGGCGACACTCCCTCCCCCTGATGCCCGGTTCACTATTTTTATATATTTTCGCTCATATGAGTAATTATGGTACGTGTCCATCGTGCCAGGTGATGTACAGTGCCAGGACCTGACGGACATGGGCCCCGCAGGATCGGGACCCCTGACCGGATGGCGCCGTGAACGGTGCATCTCTCATCCCAAAGAACAGTAAAAACTCCTGAAAACAGGCGTTCGATGGATGGTCCTGGAAAATTACGGTTCAGATATTCCCGGGCATTTCGGACCAGCGTAACTGCCGTAGCCGGGGTGAACTCCCGCATGGAAACGGGAGAAGCTCTGGCGGCGGCAGCCGCCGGCGCAATCATAACTGATAAACTTACGGAGAAACATGATGAAACTTGCAATAGCAAAAGACGGAGGGCGTGTCTCAGCCCATTTTGGACACTGTGAAGGATATGCCATATACCAGATCAAGGATTCGGTCATTTACCGGCAGGACGAACTGGAGAGCCCGCCACACGAACCAGGCAAATTACCTGTATTTCTCGCCTCCCACAACGTAACACACATTATCGCCGGGGGAATGGGGCCAAAAGCAGTCGACCTTTTCTGCGAAAACGGGATAGAGGTCATCCTTGGCGTTTCAGGCCCTGTTGATATCGTTGCACAGGACTTCATTGCAGGACGGATTGTCCCTGGTGAGAGCAGCTGTCATCACGATCATTAACGCGGGGATGCGCAGATGTTTGAGGCACAAAAGGTACCGTTTATACGCGTCAGAAATCTTACCATGGATTTCCAGGGAGAACGCGCTCTGGATAATATCTCGTTTGACATAGGCCAGGGTGAGATCCTCGGGATTATCGGTCGCAGCGGCAGTGGCAAGACCGTCCTGATGCACCTCCTTCGTGGTATCGATCAGCCGCCGACATCGGGATCGGTTGTCTACCACATGGCCGAATGCCCGGGATGCGGGCGCATGGATGTTCCCGGAAACGCAGGTACCCCCTGTTCCCGGTGTGGCGATACATACAAGGCCGCAGATATCGATCTCTGGAACGGATCTGATGAAGAGACCCGCAAAAAGGCAATGCTACGGACGGCAATGATGTTCCAGCGCACATTCGCGCTCTACGGGAACGACAGGGTGATAGAAAATGTCCTCCGTGCCCTTGATGACGTGGAATATCCGCCTGAACATGCAGTCCAGCGGGCAGCCGACCTTATCGACAGGGTCCGCCTCACTCATCGCATGATGCATATCGCCCGTGACCTATCAGGCGGAGAGAAACAGCGTGTCGTACTTGCCCGCCAGCTTGCAAAGGACCCTGTCCTCCTCTTTGCCGATGAGCCGACCGGGACGCTGGACGGGCGCACCGCACACCTGGTGCATGAGATGCTCCTTGAAGCGGCACGGACCCACAACATGGGGATGGTCATCACCTCGCATTTTTCAGGAGTCATCAACGATGTCGCCCACCGGGCCATGCTCCTTGACGAGGGAAAAATTGCAAAAATAGGGCAGCCTGCTGAAGTTATCGACTATTTCATGAAGAACCTCTCGGAAGAGGAGTTCGTGGCTCCAGGTGAGTATGGAGACCGGATCATTTCTGCCCGGGACCTTGCAAAGCGGTACCTCACGGTTGACCGCGGAGTGATCCGGGCGGTCAACGATGTCAGTTTTGAAGTCGCGGAACGGGAGATATTCGGGATCATCGGCACAAGCGGGGCAGGAAAAACGACATTGTCACGGATCATGTCAGGAATAATCGAGCCCACAAGCGGCGAGATGAACATCCGGATCGGGGATGACTGGGTAGACATGACAAAGGCAGGGATCAATGAGAGGGGTCGTGCAAAGCCGTATATCGGCCTGCTCCACCAGGAATATGATCTTTACCCGCACAGGAATGTGCTTGACAACTTAACCGATGCCATCGGACTTGAATTCCCAAAGGAACTGGCCCTCTACAAGGCACGGATAAGCCTGATGATGTCAGGTTTTTCAGAGGCTTCGGTTGCATCGATCCTGAAACGACAGCCCGGAGAACTGTCGGAGGGTGAACGGCACCGCGTCGCACTTGCACAGGTCCTGATCAGGGAGCCCCGTATCGTCGTCCTCGACGAACCCACCGGGACCATGGACCCGATAACAAAACAGGACGTCCGGCATTCCATACTTCACGCACGAAACGAGATGGACGAGACCTTTGTAATCATCTCCCATGACATGGAATTTGTCCGTGACACCTGCGACAGGATTGCACTGATGCGGGGTGGAAAGATTGTCGATATCGGACCGACACAGGAGATCCTTGAAAAACTCTCTGCCGAGGAGAAGAAAGTAATGGGATCCGCAGGGACTAAAGGATCCAGTGCTCGGTCATAAATTATGCACGTTCCCTTTTTTCATATCCGCTCTATTCTTTCTTTGGTTTTTCCGGACCGTTCCCATCAGCCCTGACCTAACCTGCGCCTGTACCAAAT
>JBFYKV010000004.1:0-15246 GCA_041305745.1 Methanoregulaceae archaeon
GATTCTGAAGAGGTAAAACCTGGTGTCATTCTGGACTATGACGATAAGAACAACCTCATCGGGATTGAAATTTTGAGGGTATCTGAGCGAGTGCAATCAGCCAGCCTGAAATCTGTACTGATCGAATCAGTTTAGTAAGAATGCACAGCGGATTACGAAGGATACTGTAAATGACCTGTATCCAAGAGGAAAACAGACCGATATGTGTGACATCGATATTCTGGTTGAATTCGATCAGCCATCAGGTATGATAGCCTCTTCTAAATCGGTAAGATAGAGGAGTAGAGTCCGATCAGGCATAAATTGCATCAGAACGGATTTCCTGGCTGATGACCGGTTTTAAGGTATCCGGTGTGACAAGATCAACCTCTCTTCCCGGTTTTTCCGATTAAAAAGATTCCAGCCGCAGGAATGTAACAATGCTGACAGGCTTGTAAAACTCGACAAGGAGGTCAATACCGCTCTTTTCATTGCTATCCCCCCGTGCCACCGAACCAAACAGACCGATTTTCCGGACGAAGTACCGGTCCTTTATTTCAGCTTTCAGGCGGATGAGTGTGGAAAGGATATCCTGACGATTCATCATCGTGTCCCCGTTATATACAGAATAATAAACTTATAAGGTAAGTAACTTTCCGGGGTAATTACCGGGAAATTCTGCCAGAAAAGTGATGGAACCGTTACAAACCTTTTTCTTTTCCGCATCATCCCTGTGCATATTTCACCAGGATGTCCACCATGTATTTCCCGGCGTGGCCGTCGCCATACGGATTTTTCCAGTCCGGCTTTTTTGAAAGCATGTTCCGTGCCTGTTCAATGATTTGGTGTGTACTGGTTCCGGCCAGGACGTTTGATCCTGCATCGATGGTCTCGGGCCGTTCCGTATTTTCACGGAGGGTCACGCAGGGGACGCCAAGGATGCACGCCTCTTCCTGCAGGCCGCCGGAATCGGTCAGGATAAGCCGTGCACCTGCCTCGAGCCTGAGGAATTCGAGGTAGCCGACTGGTTTTATGAACCGTATACCCTCTGCAGCGAGACCGAACTCTTTCATCATCTTCTCTGTCCGTGGATGGACCGGGAACACCACCGGCATCCCTGTTTCTTCGTGTACTCCGAGAAGACCCTCCAGGATTCCTTTTAGGTGTTCTTTTACGTCCACGTTCTCGGCCCGGTGGGCAGTGACGACGATATAATTCCCGTTCTCAAGTCCTTCAAGGCCGGGTGATACGTCCCTGCTCTTCTGTGCGATCTCAAGGTTCTGGCAGACGGCATCCACGACGGTATTTCCGGTTACGTGGATCTTTTCGTCAGGGATGCCTTCATCCTTCAGGTACTTCCGGGCGGTCTCTGTCGGGGCAAAGAGGTAATCGGAGATGTGATCTGCGATGACCCGGTTGATCTCTTCGGGCATCCGGCGGTCAAAGGAACGCAGCCCTGCCTCGACGTGAGCAACCGGGATGTGCAGCTTTGCGGCGGCCAGCGCCCCTGCCATCACGGTATTCGTGTCACCCTGGACCAGCACGACACCGGGCTTTTTATCGAGCAGTATTTTTTCAACGCCGGTAAGGATCTTTGCCGTCTGTTCTCCGTGCATCCCGGACCCGACATCGAGGTTGAATTCAGGCTCGGGTAATTCGAGGTCCCTGAAAAATATCCGGTCCATTTCGTAGGAGTAGTGCTGGCCGGTGTGGAGGGTAAAGTATGGTATTGACCGGGACTCGCATTCCCTGATGACCGGGGACATATTGATGATCTCGGGACTGGTTCAGAGGATGATGGCAAACATACGTGATGTGGTGTTTCCTGTAGTAATTATTGAATGTACCGGTTTTGAGGCCGGAGGATAAGGGGGAGGTGATTGCGGGAGAAGTTACGATCGTTCCCTGATTTTCTCCTGGATTAAAAGTGCAAATTTTTTTATTGTTCCGGCTTTCCGTGTGAGTTCAAAGACCTGTTGCCTCGTAATTTCCTGGTACTCATGTGACAGGAGGTTCCGGCAGGTAACCAGCCGGCCCATTTCTTTTGCAAGGTCTTCATCGATTATCCCGTTTTTCTGAAGAATGACGAAGATTTCACGGTATGTTGTGGGTATTCCCATGTCATTGGCAATTGTCATTTCACTGCCGGGATCGAGGATGCGGTTTTAGCAACGAAAAGAGAACCATGGAAACTGAATAAAAATTGCGTTTATCTTCAAGATCGCTCACCTGTATAATGTTGAGGTCTTGTAAGTCTTTGAGGTACCTCCGGATATCAGAACAGATCTGTCCCACCCGTTCGATATCATAGGTGTCGTTCTCTCTCATGGTATCAGCGGGACACTCCGATGGCATGCAGACTGTGTTTACGAACGAGCGATGCATTGTCGAGATATTGCCTGACGGTTTTTGCGACGATACGATGAAGAGTGAGAGAATTCCTGCAGAAGAGCACCTTTCCCTCGCGTATTACCCTGAACCGGATGGGTAACGGCAGATCATAAAACAGGCTCACGTCGATCTTCCGGGAACCATAACTGAGCAGGTCATGTTTCTCTGATTCGGAAATTTCCCGCGGGGTGACAATACAGAGATCGATATCGGAGAGTGTTCCTGCGTTTCCACGTGCAACTGAGCCGAACTGGATAACTGCCATGATATTTTCCCGGTTGCGAAGTTCTCCGATAACAGGACCGATTCCTGTCGCAGTCATGAGTTCGTCTGATACACCCTGAATCAGAACCGCCTTCCTGTACATACCCTGGTTAAGGGTTCTTATATGCTTTAAGTTCCCCGGAGATGTCACAGATCACCCGGGGACTGGTATTTTGGGTTATATTAATAGTATGACAGTGGGTGTGCGATATGGCCCGGGCGGATACCCATTTGAGGTGGAACGGTTCTGCCAGGAATTATTCTTGGTTACCAGCCAGGTATTCGTCCGGGGTGAGAATGGAAAGCGGGGTCCTGTTCTGGTAGTGCCGGGTATTCCACGTCACAAGAGACGAAGCGCCGCTGTTCTCCGCCACCCACAGCACTTTTGCATCCCCGTACTTAAGCCCCCGCTCCATCATCTCCATCAGTTCACCGGAATAATCAGCCCAGAAGACTTCCGGCGAAAGGGGAGAGAGGTGAGGGAAAAGGACCTGCATATCGGCAGCAGTTGTATAGGTCTCAAGGAGTGACCGTGCAGGTCCTGGTTTCCCTGCGACAGAGAGGATCCCGGCGAGCTCAAGGAGGTTGTAGATGGTGGTCCCCCGGGGTAATTCCTGTGTATCCCTGATGAAGGTACCTGCCGTGCTGTGCCGGGAATCCTTCGTGAAGAAGTGATACAAAGCCAGCACATCCGTATCGATGACGATCACCTGCGCACCTCTGAGATGATTTCATCGATGGACTTCCCGGGGAATGCCTGTTCCAGCGATCGTGTAATTTCTTCAGGGTTAAGGACCGCGGCCAGATTTACGATCGACCCCTTCCCGGGTCTGCCAAGGTATTTCCTGATTATTGATTGCCGGAGGGGGTCTTTATTCTCGTATGCAAGGGCAAGCCTCCGGACTGCGTCAAGAATGGCCTCGCTCCTGCTGGTATAGAGCCCTTCTTTTGCAAGATGATCGAGTGCCTCAACCAGCCGGGGTGGCATACGGACCTGGACCAGCATGCTTTTAGCTGTCATGCTTTTGTATATACATACAAATGTATATCAATGTGATTCTCTCTCTCATTCCGGGACGGTGAGGGTGTGGGACTCCGGAGATCTGCAGGACCCGCCTTCTGAAAAGAGTTTTCTCATGTGCTTCTGATTTGTTGCAATGACCGGGCAGGAGAGGAACTCCGGAACGAGAAAAGTACCGGGACATCACTTGTACGATTTATACCATTGTTCGTAGTCTTTATGGCTTGTGAAGCAGTGCAGGATATATGTTCGATCTCCCTGCGTATCGTAAATTATTCCTGCCTGTCGGGTTACATTCTCTACGTGGCAGGGAATTCCATGTTTCATATGTTTTGCGTGGAGGTCTGGCATGGATCTTTTCCAGGTGCAGGAGGAAAATATTTTTCATATCCTGATTCAGATTCTCCAGCTCTGTTTTCGCATCATCAGAAAAGATAAGTTCCATAATTCCTCAAACGTTAGTCTTTGAGGAGTTTCTTAATCTGATCAAAGGTGAAAGATTTAGTCTCGTCAGCCTCTGTCTCCTTCACTTCCATTTCAACTGCTCTATGGACCCGCATGAGTTCTTCATCACCGGGCATGCGCTCGTAGGCAAGGATAGCCTGCCGTATCACTTCTGTCTGGTTTCCGGCCATACCCTTTCTCGATGATCCGCTTTATTGCTGCTTCATAGGGCGTTCCAAGGCTGATATTCATGATCCCCACCGATATGTTCATTAAATGTACAATGATCATTATCTATGCCCGCGGGCCGGTAACAGGGATGCCCCGACACATCGTTCGCACGTACATGCACAGTAATGGCTCATGAACAATCGTGTACCTGTCTGAATTACTTCTTTACTGTGCTGTGGGATACGATATCGGACAAATTGTAAATCACTTTTTCAATTTGCCGGCCGGGAAAGCACCTGATAAAACAAGTGTAAAAAAACGCTCTATACCGGCTTTAGCCTCCCTGCTGTTTTGTAATCTGTGTGGTGAGGTTCCATGCGGAAACCGTCATCCTGTTTCCTGCCCGTGAGCCGGGAGGGTAGGGGTATGAGGTAAGACCTGCCTTGTCCTCTGCCACTCAATATCCCGGCCCCGACAATAGACCAGTCAGAAGGGGAATGAGGTAAGACCTGCCTTGTCCTCTGCCTCCCCTGCCATCCGTCTCGTCCGGGAAAAACCACGTCCCGTGCCGTTCCGGCGGCTCCCTCATAGTAAAAAGACGTCAATTTCACACTTTTTTGCAATCTTCGCCTGCAGTGCATCTCCCGTTACCAGCCCTTCATGTGTTTCTATTGCTAACGCGACAAACAGCATGTCATAGAAGGGATGAGCGTGTGTTATGGCGAGACGGAGAGCAAGGTCCCCATAGAGCTCATCCGGTTCAATCCGGATCACACCCTCACGGCAGATATTTCCTGTCATGGTATAGAGCTCAATCGCCCGTTCCGGAGGAATCGCACCGTTACGGAAATATTTCCAGAGAACGTTGCCACTTTCTGTCAGGAGGAGGGAAACCGAACGGGGTTCCCTCTCCGGATCAAGCCATGGCCGGACTGCCTCCCCTCCTTCTTCACCAATCAGAAATGCGATGTATGCTGAGCTGTCAATGACGGTCACGGTCTTCCCTCACCATGCGGGATGCAGTTCCCCTGGGGGCTTTGGGGAGCTGCATGATACGGGCTTCAAGCTCGTTGAGGAGGATTCGTTTTCGCTCCTCCCCGATCTTTCTCCGGATGAACTGCCGGATCTCTTCGTTCCAGTTCACCTGGCCACGCAGTTCCTCCATACTCTTTTTGAGCTGATCGGGGAGTCGTACGCTGAGTGAAGGACACATAGTACATAATATGTCTTACAAAATTTAAATATTTTGTATGACATATGGGGGACGCCTCACGGGGGGTTCATCCGTGGTAAATCCTTTACCTGCTGCTCATAGCGGTAATGATAAAATTCCTCTGGCCGGGGGGAAATCCCGGTATTCGAGAAGGACGATTTCTTAACAGGTAATTCGTCCGGACCTGAAAAGGACGCCGTTGCCGGCCTGCGGGCTTAAGAGTTCGTATGTGATCCGTCCTATCTTTCATTCAGCCGCCTTATGGCGGCAGCAGAGAATGCAGGCGCCCGGGACACGGTAAAGGACAATGGTGATGCACTATATTGTCTCTGGCGGCAGTCACGCGGTCATGGGGGAGTCATCCTATATTGGACTAATTGTAAATCACTTTGACAATCTGCCGGTACCATCTCCAGGTCGTATACTATAAAATCTACCGCCATGACCATGGTACCAAAAAAGGTCTCCCTGCCATTTCGTGTGGATGGAATGAAACCTGTGGTCTTCACCTGCAGGCGTGGTTACGGTTCAGTGAACTAAAATAAAGGGTGCCGGGATTGCACCGCGGGAACGGTCACTTCTTCATGCGGTTCTGCAGTTTTTTATTGATCCGGACCAACGGGTCTTTGCCACCGAGGATCTCCAGCTTTTTGAGATCTGCCACTACCATCGCCGTAATATTCTCCGTGAGCGCCAGGCTGATGTTCCGGGTCGCCTCTGCCTTGCTATGGTACTCCCTGAGTGTACGGGTCAGGTCGGTGAGCGTGATCGTTCCCGCCTGTTCCACCACATCCACGAGACTGGTGATGATCAACTTTTTCGCGTAGAGGTCAGACTCGATGATGTCGAGTGATTCATCGTCGATCGAGAGATCCATGAGTATATCGAGCAGTTCTTCAGGCTCGCAGAGAAAGTAGACCGAAGGCTCGATGGTCACCCGGACCTCCGGGTAGAGCGTGTAATTTACCCTTGTCGTCAGCTCATCCAGAAGATCTTTACTCACCTCCGGTATCTGCCCTGCAAGCTCGGCCCCGACCTCCCCCGGGACAGGCGTTTTTACCAGCCGGTATCCCTCAGGCGTCTTCTCGATATGGCCACTCTCGCTCATTATGTAACTGACAACCAGGAGCGGACATTCATCCAGGACGGGCCTGCCTGTCCGGGCACGGGAGAGGATCTCTGTTGCACGGGGGACCATGGCATTGATCTCATCCATCATTTCCAGGTGTGTATACAGCACATCTCCGGGCCCCTTTCCGGTAATAAGTAATTTAATCCTGTCCCTGACCTGAATGAACTTTTCTGCCCCGGACCGGAACCAGGCGGCGTCCTGCATGCGTCCGTCGGTTTCGCACTCTTCTGCCGCCCGCATCTCCCAGCTGATGAGCTGGTCGAGGGTCCCGCAATACACCTCTTCGAGTGCAACCTCGCTGCTGATCGTTTTTCTGGAGGCACACCCTCTTTTCCGGAGAAACGCAATGAATACATCGGCATCTGCCGTATTCTCAAAGACCACTGTCTCTTCGAGTACCATGGAATATATTTTTCCTGTGGCCCCTGATAACGCGATCGGTGCCGTGGTGATCCGGCAGGGACCCTGGCATATGGCCAGGTCCTGCATATCCCCTCCTGCACCGCGGGGGCGGGAGGATACCCCGGCGGTACCTGACAACCCCGGCATCACCCTGACGGAGTTGCCAGCCGGCGTTCTGTTCGCGACGGCGGGCGCTCGTTCACCCACACAATTACCGGTGGTATTTCGCCCTGACCGGACCCGGCTGCTTCGATCAGGCATCTTTTCCCTGAGTATTTTCATTTTTCATCCGGATGCAGAGCAGACCTCAGGTTGAATGTAAGAACTTTATTCCCCTTTCATCTCTTTTGGCCACATATTCTTCCCGTGCATATCCGGGTGCTTCGTGATACTCCGCCAGGCCGGCTGAAATATCCGGAGGTTTCTTCTTCTCCGTTCTGAAAAGCACCCGCGTGAAAAGTCCGCCTGCGATAATTGATACGTTTCACTCCGGCCCTGGGCGGTGCCGGCGGTGTCATGTGAGTGGTGGAGATACCGGTGCTTTCCGGGACGGCTTGGGGTGCGGACAGGGCACGGGTCCCGGCCGTGGTACCTGACGCGTCTGTGGTGCCCGGGTACCGGGAAGGTGGTATCAGTCCGGGCGGATTTCATTAAAAATGCGGGAACCATTCTTTCGAGGAGATTAGTTCCCAAAGCGTTTGTACCGTTTATGCGCTTCTTCGATCGCCATTACGTCAAGGATAGTTACTACACCACCGGGCAGTACATCAAAGAATGCTGTATAGGAATGAGCGATATGCATCCGGCAATGCCCGTTCTGCAATAACTCAACATCAGGTGCGGTATAGGGGTCTTCAAGCCTGAACAGGTGAATTTTTATGATCCGCCGGTCCTTTTCCGGCAGCCCGTTACTATACCGCAGCGCCCGCTTTTCGATCTCAACTCTCACGGAGCAGCTCTTCTTTTATGGCAGCATACTCGGGATCACTGTCAAGAGGGACAAATTCTCCTTTTTTTGCTATCCTGTCGAGGTGTGCGATAAATTCGTCGTGTTTCCGGTCCTTTATTATGCGGGCAATGACATCCCCGTACCGTTCTCCCGGTTCTTTGATTGATATCAGGTCCTTTTTTGTATCAACGGACACAAGGACTTTTTCAGTGAGTGGAGTGCTGTTCTTTGGCATCGTTCTATCCCTTTTTGGACTAAATGTACATTTTGTCCTTTTATACTATCATACTTTTGCATCAGGCCTTCACAAGCGTGAAATCATTCATAGATCTCGCTTCTTCGGTGGTAGTACAATTGATCCCGGCTTTACTGATTGACGTGGTAACGGTATTATTCACAGCCAGGAAGATGGTACCAGTCCAGGTTCCGTCCCGCTCTTCAAGGAGGATGAGTTCCTGTGCTGCTATTTTAAAAAGGGATTGTAAAGATTTATAGTATTTACAATGAAAATACTATAATCATGCCAGCGGTCAAGCGGATTCCCGTGTCCGAAACGGTTTGGAAAAAGCTCGGAGAGATGAAGGGTGCAGGCCAGACATATGACGACCTTCTTGAAGATATGATAGAACGGGTGAAAAAGGCCCGCCTTGAGGAAGATGTGAAGGTATGGGAGAGTTGCCCTGATTCTGAGTATATCTCCCTCCCGGAGATTAGAGAGTGAATTTTGAGGTAAAGGTCAGGAATACGGCCGAGGCGTATATCGCACATTTACCTGAAAAATCCCGGCGGATTATCAAAAACGCGCTTTACGGTCTTGGTGAGAACCCGTTCCCTGGCAGCGGCGGGGATAAGGAAAAACTTGTCTTGCGGGCCGGCAGGGAAATATTCCGGCTCCATATTGCTCATACCTGCACCGCCTTTTATAGCATTGATCTTGAGAACAAAATTGTCAGGGTTCACGAAATTCTCCCTATCGAACAAGCGCATAAAAAGTACGGCCGGCTGTAGTCAACTGCACATTCTCATTTTAGACGCCTGTATACGGTATTCCGTCTGTCTATGTCGATAACAAAGATCACCAGTACCCCCCGCCTGAACGCGAGGACTGCGCGATAATTACCGATACGAAGGGAATAGAACGGCAAACCCCGGAGTTTCTTCACGTGCCTGATCGGGTCCGGTTCGCCGGCGAGTTCTTCCAGGGCAGATATGATCCTGACACTATCTTCTTTTTGAATGTGTTTCAGGTTCCGCAATGCGGCGGAGGAGTACTCGATCTGGAACATGGGTTTCCTTCAGAGGATACCGAGTTCCTGTTTAACCTGCTCATGGGTGTACGTTCTGCCGGATTTAATGTCATCCAGTGCTGCCGCCATGTCTGCCAACGCCTCTTCGCTCAATGGCTCGTCATCAATGGCACATTGGATAAGCCGATTGACTACATCGTCATATGTCTCCCGGGGGTGGTCCTTCAGCTCGTCGAGACGGGCCTTGGTTCCTGGTTGAAGTTGAATGGAAGTAGCCATTATAGAATACTATAGGGCCCCATAGGATATAATCCCTCTGCCCATGCACACCCTCACACGAACAACAAAGCTGACACGGTTAACGCAGCAGGGCGTGGCAATGGTAAATGGCTTTGTTTTGATTATTTAGTTGATTCGTCTGATTTTCCCGCCATATTGATCATGAGGTTTCAGGGTTGACACATCAACACCGCGTACACCCTGTCGATCATCTCTTCCGTGATCACCGGACATTCGCCACTCACCTTCTTCAGCGTCGTCTTCAGCGGCCTGATCCCGAATAAACGGCACATTCATCGCCGAGGAGGTTCAGCCTTATCGTGATAATCGCAGTGGCCGGTGCTGAACGGGTTTACAAGGGGAATCAGCGCTGTTTTCTTTTCTGTCCAATCATGAACAGCACGAGCAATCCTCCACCTAGTAATGAGAGTTCCAGCCCTGCCTTTGTGGGGGTCGGCTGAGTTGTTGTAACCGGTGTTGGTGAGATGTAGGTGCTTTCCGGGATGGCCTCCGTTGAGGTACCGGCAGGATTCACGGGTGCGAACAGGGCAAAGGTCCCGGCTTTGCTGATTGAGCTCGTGACGGTGTTGTTGATTATTGAGAACGTGGGTATCACTCCAGGCCCCGTCCCGGAATTCCATGAGGACGAGTTCCTGAACAGGGACTCCGGCCGGAACACACCTGGTAAAACAAGTGTGTAATAAACGTTCTATCCCGACTTTATTATCTTTTCAGCCCAGACTATCACAGATTCAGCTGTACAGACTGCAATTTTATATTCGTCTTTTGTCAGGGGCGGTTCAATTCCGGGATATCGTGTCTGGGATGCATAGATAGAAAGGACAGCTGCTTTTCTGATCTCCCCGGGCACGGTAATTCCACCGTGCTCCAGACGGGTGAGAAGTGCAGTAATGTCATGAATATACGGAAATGTTATTTTTTCTGAAATGAATATTGCTTTAATTGCTTTTTCTGCGGCTTGTTGTGCCTGATAACAGAGATCTTCAAAATAAATATCCGGAGACGCATTTTTCGCAAGGGCAAGGCTGCTCCGTGCCCTGTTCATCCATTATTCGGGAGAATCAGGCGGGAACCGATCTGGCATGATATATAACCCGTCCTTCACGAAGTGCCGGATACACAACCATTGAGGGGGAATTTTTATAGTGTTCGACCTGTTCGGGTGTGACAATCACCAGGTCCACTGCCTGGTCAATTCCATAGAGGCTTAAATGGATATCTGCTGCTATCACCCGTGGATTATAGGTTCCAGGCTTGATGATGAGAAGATCGATGTCGCTATTTTCGTGCATACCACCCCGTGCAGCTGAACCAAAAAGTATGATTCGTTCGGGAGCGGCAACCTTCACGATACGCCTTATAATTTCATCAAGTACCTTGCCTTGCGGATTGATATCTGTCATGACGTGTCACACACATTGCACCCGTGGTGCGTTTTTATCCGGTTGTCTGTTGTCTCTATATGAACTTATTTGTGATATTCATTCCCCTTCATGGATAAACCATATATTGTCCGAAGCATTTTTAATGGCCTGGTTTACAGAGAAGAAACGGGTGACTCAGGGAGGAACCGCTCTCAATACCGTCTGCATCGTTTGCGTTCGTTCAATATATAATCACCATTAAACCGCTGGCTGAATCTTAAAAATCCGGTACATCCGTAACCGTCGGTGATCGTTCTTGGTAGTGATTGTCATCTGCCGGTCATGTGCAATGGTATTTGCCTGTTGTGTGATGACGACGGCGGATGGGGGGTTTCTGCTCGTCGTGACACAGGGTAAATGGAGGAAAAATGTTCAGAGGTGTTTTCTCCGGGTTCCAATGATCATCAACCCCAGGAATCCACCCACAATAATCGATAGTTCCATCCCGGCCTTCGTCGGTGTCGGCTGAGTGGTTGTCACTGCCGTGGTGGAGATGGATGTGCTTTCCGGGATGGCTTCCGTCGATGTTGTTACAGGAGGCACCGGTGCAAAGAGGGCGAAAATCCCGGGCTGGTTTATCGATGTGGTGACCGTATTATCTGCGACCGAAAAGATAATGTCGGTCCACTCCCCGTCCTGGTATTCAAGGAGGATTAGTTCATTTACCGGGAATCCTGCAGGAACCGGGAAGATGACCGTTACCGGCTCAACAAACGTGATATTCTGCGGGACCATCGTGTACGGGCCGCTCACGACCGTCATGCCCGATGGTGCGGGTCCTGCTGAGGTCTTCATCAGGCCGACGTACTCCAGACCGGTGGCCAGGACCGACACTTTGCCATCTGCTGACGTAAAGGTCTTTGGCTGTCCGGCTGGCTGCGTTACGGCCGGCTGGACGCCCTGGGATCCGGTTTGTGTGGGGGATACAGCCGGTGCAGATCCGCCTGACCCGACGATGACCGTCTTTTCAAGGACCTGCTTATTGTTTACCAGTGCGGCGATCTTCAGGGTGCCGTCCGGGACCCCTTCGACGACGAATGTCAGCTCAGAGTTGTCGGGGCCGGTCTTTACTCCTGTCACCTGGAACTGTGCGGATATGCGTGTTCCGTCCGGGAGCGATGTCCCGCTCAGGCGGAAGTAGTCGTAGGTCCCCGTGGTGATGACGTAGCTTTTCGATGTGGTGTACCGGCCGTCCACGGAGCTTCCCGACACGGCAACGATCGTGTCTCCCTTCATCACTTCGAGGCGGTTTTGCGATGTCCCGGTGAGGGTTGCGGTCACCGAACTTTTCGAGAGCGTGAAGGGCATGACGAACTGGCTCATCTGGAACCGGAAGTCGGAGTTTGGCTGGACAGGGAATGTGGCCTCGACGAGGAGGGAGAAGGTGGCGTTGTCGGGCAGGTCGCGGATCGAAATCGTCATCGGCTGGCCGTTTGCGATAGCGTCCGGCTGCTGGGTGATGACGACTGCGGATGTGGGGAGGGCGAGTGCGGTGATCAGGAGCAGGAATATGAGGTATTTAAGTGACATTTAGATCGTATGTGTGGGTTGGTGTGATGGGGGATAAGGTTGTTGCGGGGTATTCTTTCCGGAAGAACCGCCGGGTTGAAAAAGTTCTTATATTCCTAATCGTGATTAGTACTAATCATGATTAGAGAATTCATCGACCGGGAGCATGAGCAAAGACTCCTTGAGGAGGAGTGGGAGAAACCCGGTGGCCGGCTGATAATTCTCTATGGGCGGAGAAGGATTGGAAAGACACGACTCATCGGCGAGTTTGTGAAAGGTAAACCGGGGGTTCTTTATTTTGCGCAGGACACATCCTCCGTACTTCAGATGCGTCAACTGCAGGCAGCCTGCGCAACATTTCTCAACGATTCGCTCCTGGCATCTCTTGAGATCAGCTCCTGGGAGCAGCTCTTCACATACATTGCCCGGCATCCTCCTGCCGGCAGGGGGTACCTTATCATCGATGAATTCACGTACCTTGCCAGAAATGATGCTTCAATCCTTTCTGCGCTTCAAAAGTCCTGGGACACTGACCTTGCAGCGTCTTCATGGTGCATTCTTCTCTGCGGATCAATGCCCGGTCTCATGAGCGATCCTGCTCTCTCGTCAACATCCCCGATTTATGGAAGAAGGACCCGTGATATGTTCCTTGAGGCGCTTGGGTTTTGTGATGCCCGGAAGTTTCTCTGCGTCTCTCCCGGCGATGCACTGAGAATCTATCTTACCATCGGGGGTGTTCCCGAATATCTGCTGAAGGCCGGGGACTATCATTCTTTTTCTGAATTTATTGGCAGGGAATTTTTTGACCGCTACGGGTATTTCTACCGGGAACCATACTTCATCCTCTCACAGGAGTTTCGGGAGCTGAAGATATACCATTCTATCCTGCAGGCAGTTGCGTATGGGAATACCTCCCCGGCACACATCGCGCAGTTCTGCGGCGTTGATCCCCGTCACCTGTATCCTTATCTCGAAAGCATGACACGTCTCGGGATCATTGAGCGGGAGCTTCCGGTCCTTGTGAACTCAAAAAAAGGAGTATACCGTATAAAAGACCGCCTTTTTGATTTCTGGTATAACTTCGTGAGCCCGAACCGGCAGGCTATCGAGCTTAATTCGGTCCCGGTACCGGATATTGATTTTGAACCGTACTTTGGTCGCCAGTTCGAGGTATTTATCAGGCAGGAAGTGATACCGAAGATGTTTCCCGGTTACACCGTCGGACGGTGGTGGTACAAAGAGGAGGAGATCGATATCATCGGTTACGATGACCGTTCAGCATCCATTCTTTTCGGCGAGTGCAAATGGGGGGTCCTCACGCGGAATGAATCACGGAGGATACTGGTCTCCCTGAAGAAGAAATCAGCGCATGTCCGGCATGCCCGGTACGCGGAAGAACGGTTTCTGCTCGTAGCAGGAACGATAGAAGGCAAAGAAGAACTTCGGAAGGAAGGGTATGTGATCCTTGACCTTGATGACGTAACTTCACGTCTGAAGCAGAAGCACGGCTGATAGTATGCCCGGAAGCTATGGGTACTACCCCCGGTCTCAGATCGTTCCGGTATGTCAGGGTGTTGCACGGTATCCCGCGATCCATATGGTATGGTGTCGGTAACAGCCGGTATGACCGGGCTCCGGTCAACCCGGTTCTCATCGCCGGCACCGGTTGTTATTCGGGGAAATCCCTCCAATAGCCGGTGTTGGCGTAAAAAACGATGGGCTGGACAGTGAATGTGGCCCCGGTGAGGAGGGAGAAGGTGGCGTTGTCGGGCAGGTCCGCGGACCGTGATTGTCACCGGCCGGCCGTTTGCGATGGCGTCCGGCTGCCGGGTGATGACGACTGCGGATGTGGGGAGGGCGAGTGCGGTGATCAGGAGCAGGAATATGAGGTATTTAAGTGACATTTAGATCGTATGTGTGGGTTGGTGTTGTGGGGGATAAGGGTGTTGAGGAGAGGGGCTGAATGGGGTATTCTGGTATGGTGAAGTGAGCCGGGCGGTAATTCGGCCGTTTTATTGGAGTTTTGAGGGAGTCTATTTGCCAAATCCGGGCATATGGTACAGATAGTATTTCCCATCACTATTCATACGCCGGGAGAAAGGAGAGTCCTGACCTGTATGGCAAGAGAGTCTATGAATATCTTCCAGTCCGGCCTTCTCCCGACAGGAATGAAATGGTTGGTTGAATTTCCGATATATATCGCGTTCTTCCGCATTGCTGCCAGTTTTTCCAGGAGCATCTCCGGAAACGTCTCTCTCTCAATCCGGTAAAAGGAACAGGTCATTTCCAGGGCTTTTTTGAATGCAGCATGGTCGAACTCCAGACCGAGGCAATAGGTGACATCATAGATATCCTTTCCTTCACTTCGGGAGTACAGGGCTATCAGCTTCCTTGCAAGCAGGTCCTCCAGTGAATAGACCGGGAAGAGCGAGGGATGTGTCTCGATGAACGGGGATTTTACCAGTACCTGGTCAATTCGTAAAAAGGGCATCTGCGTGAGGTAGAACTCCACCATGACGCGGTCACGCTCACCATATTCATTGGTATAACGGCAGTCGAAACGAAGTGTCCGATGCACTAGCCGGGGGCTCCCGGTATCGAACCCCTCCAGGCCACGTATCTGTTCCTTTATGAGGTCGATCTTCTGCGGGAGCGGGTCACCCGAGATGAAATCAAGGTCGATATCTTCTGAAAACCGGCTGGCCCCGGACTTCGCGAGAAATACGCGGTTGAGCGCTGTCTCACCTTTCAGGACGGCCTGGGGGAACCGGTCCTGTAATTGTTCGAGTGCAACCGAGAT
>JBFYKV010000005.1:0-10558 GCA_041305745.1 Methanoregulaceae archaeon
ACCGACAGGATCTCCCGCTTCGTTGCCGCATCACGCAGGACGTTTAATGCCCTGAAAACTTCGAGTTTTTGTATGTGCCCAAGGGTCTGCTCCGGCGAGATATGCATCCTCTCGGAAAGCACCCGTGGTGATGCTCCCCCGGGTAATTCGGTACCAAGAAGCCAGATAATCCACTCCTCATTATTGTGAACCTCGTCAGGCATGACAAACATAAAGGACATTCTGCCATTTCAACGATAAATAGGTGACTGCCATGCTCCTGTTCGGATACGGTCCTGTTATTAATTGTATTTTTTGAATAATAATGAATGATTAAAATAGTTACAATGCGTTCAGGAAATAAATATGTCTGAATCAGCTGTCCGGCAGAAAATGTCGCCGAAGGAACTCCTGATTGTCCTCGTTATTTCACTGGGGTCATTCATGTCAGGCCTTGATGCAACTATTGTCAATATCGCCCTCCCGACAATTGGAAAAGCGTTTGATGTCTCGACAGTGACGGTGTCGTGGGTCTTAAACGCCTACCTGATCATCCTCGTCAGCCTTCTGCTGGTGGCGGCACGTCTCGGTGACATCAGGGGGTACCGTAAAGTATTCCTCGGCGGGTTCGTAATTTTTACCTGCGGGTCCGCTTTATGCGGCATTGCACCGTCGATTGATATCCTCGTTCTCTCCCGCATGTTACAGGCGGTCGGTGGTGCGGTCATCGCGGCACTCGGATCCGTTATGGTCACGTCGTACCTTGCCTCCTCACTCCGCGGCCAGGCACTCGGAATCGTGGCCATGTTTACCATGCTCGGGGCAGCGCTTGGACCTGTCGTCGGCGGGTTCCTGACCAGTGCATTCTCATGGCGGTTCATTTTTTATGTCAATCTCCCGGTCGGAATCATTGCAATACTTCTCGGCCTGCATGTCCTGCCCCGCCTTGGGGCGGTTTCACCAAAAGCCCAGCTTGATACTCCCGGAGTTGCACTCATCTTCGTCGCCCTCGGGACACTCATCTTCGGGCTTACCACGCTCCAGGGACCTGCCGCAATGACTGCTGTCGCCGCACTTGTCGTTTCAATCGTCTTCTGGGCGCTGTTCTATATGAGGGAGCGCCGGGCCCCGGAACCGCTTATCAATTTCAAGCTGTTTTCCAGCCGGGCATTCTCGCTCCAGAACATTAACGTGATGCTTATCCAGCTGGGTATGGCAGGTGTCATGATCCTGATGCCGTTCTATCTCGAGATGGTAAAACATATCCCGACCGACAATGCCGGGACGATCCTGCTCGCCCTCCCGATAGGAATGATCCTCACCTCGCCTATAGCCGGGCGAATTTCAGACGTCATCGGGACGAAAAAGCCTATTATCATAGGGTTTGCAATCTGTTCTGTCGCGTTATTCTTCCTCTCGACCCTCAGCGCACACTCGAGCATCGGCCACGCAGAGATCTACCTGTTCCTTCTCGGTGCCGGGGCAGGGTTTGCCTATGCCCCGCTGAACAGTGCAGTCATGGGAATTTCCCCGCCGGAATCACGCGGTTCGACGTCCGGGCTTATCAAGATGATGACCAACCTCGGGTCATCGCTAGGCGTTGCACTCGTCATGCTCGTGACAACAGCCGCCCTCGGACCGAAACTTGCGCAGGTATCAGCGCATAAGCTCCCTGCCGGAGAACTTGCCGGGGCCTTCGATATCGCGTTCCTCTTCCTGATGTGCGTGGAGATCCTTGGGATTATCCTGATGTTTGCAATAAAGGAGACTCCAAGCGATTACAGCACTGACGGGGAACCTGTTGCAGTATACTGAAAATAATTCTTTTTTTTACTCTGGTGACATCCTTCCCACTCTCAATATTCCACGAATCGCCGCACTCCTCATCGCGACACTCCCGGGGCTGATGCCCCGCCGTTTTGGCGTCCCCACAATGCGATAGGGACCGTGCTTCGTTTTTTTTAAAAAATAACAGAATCACACTCAACCCTGCCTGCAGACCATCACGCTGCGGGTTGGGGCAGGGAGGGATGAGAAAACCCTGTCAGAAAAATCATCCAACAGGTCTTATCGATATGAGGATGTCAACAGAGCGCTTTTTTTAAAAAAAAGTCCCGTCACATGATTGAATGGATAAGGTCTCTTTCATAATCAGCTTTTAGAAAAATCTCTCTTAAAAAATTCTTCAATAACCCGGGAACACACTAAACCCTGTTATCAGGATGAGACAACACTTATTTCCATCCGGGCTATGTCCCGGCAGATCTTTGCCTCTTCAGACTGGGCCCAGCGGTCAAAGACGAGTGACTGGAACGGCTGCCAGATCACGACCCACGAAAAGATAACCATGACATTCTGGAGGATAAGTGCGATCGGTTCGTGTGGAAACCGGTCAGCCAGGACTATGATGGCAAACGCAGGGATACAGACCCCCACGGTCAGCCGGAATTCACGCATCCCTATCTTCCACGTAAGCCTCCTGTTGCGGCCCAGGTCACCGGCACGGGCAAGAAAATGTGCCCTGATTGCTTCAGAAAGGTCTTTTTCGCGATTTGGGTTATACTCCGCCGCCGGAAGGCTGATTTCCAGGCGGTACCGCTTACGTGCATCCAGTGGGTGCTTTGTATCAAGTACCGAGTGCAGGATTTCAGATTCGGCCCTGTCCGAAAGTTCACGGCATTGTTCAGGTGAAGGATCGTCCGCGTCATAAAAATGGGCTATCGTCCGGAACGCTACCTTTATACATTCTTTTTCGAATCCTGCCGATGATGTCTCCATACCTGTCCTCCCGTAAAGCCGGTACGGCTCTTTTCCGTCAGGATAAGTTTGTCCGGCGTTTCTATTTGAATGCATGCTCAGCAGGAGTCTGCTTAACTGTGTGTAACGTCGTGGACAGCAGGGGTCCACGCAAACGTTGTTCTGAATTTTTTCGCGGAAAAATCCCGGTCACACCGCTTGCCCGTACCCTGGCATCTATTATGACGCTTGCAGGCGTCCTCCTGCCCGCACTGCCGTTAACCATTCCCGCAACAGGCTTTACCGGGGAACGCCAGAGAGATCATGAGACAATGGAACATATTTCATCGGGAAACGGGGGGTTGAACTCCTCGAATGACTTGCTGCCCTGAAAGAGAACGGCCATATATCAGAAGATGAATTAGAAACGCTCACGCATCTCGTCATACCAGGACACTCCCTGTAAAAATACCTCACATGATACCGGTGATCCGGCAGCGGCTCAAAAATAAGAAGAGGTAAAGGTTTTTTTGAAAAAAAACTCAAAAAATCAGATTATTTTTCTGCATGTTTCTTCCCTTCAGAGAATGCATCGGCAAGGAAATGCCCGAGGTGGTAATATTTGCTTTTTAAGTATACGATTGGTTCTGTCCTTACCGGGTCAGGACCAAATTCAGTTGAACATGCCTTATCCACAAAGACGCTCTCAACCTGCCCGATGTACAGTTCGTGGCTGCCAAGGTCTACCGAGGTATGGAGACTGCACTCGATATTTATCGGGCATTCACGGGCCATCGGGGCCTTGAATGTACCGTAAAAAGAGGTGAACATTTTTGTCTTGTCCACTTTTGCACCAGATGCGATACCACAGTAATCGGTCTCGATAACCTGCCTGACAGTCGGTACATTGATTGAAAATGCCCTGTTTTCGTCGATTCCAAGTGCGGTATGGCGGATATGGTTAATGGCCACTGCAATCATCGGAGGTGCAGCACAGGCAGGGGTGCACCACGCTGCAGTCATATAGTTTGCCTTTCCTTCCACCTCGGTGCCAACCAGCACGGTAGGCATCGGGAAGAGAAATGCATGCGCACCTGTCGGTTCCAGTGAGGTCTTGTCTTTCATAGGTACTCCGGAAGAATGTGAGGGTTGTTCCTGATAAAGTAAGTTGCGGTCACCGCCGGGAACCCCATCCATTCAAAGCCACGGGTTCCGTCATCTCCCCGGGGCATCATCCTCATCATCATCATCATGGCGGGTCCGGTTTCATCAAACCCGGAGCCAGGATACAGATCCTGTCAGAGATCGGTAAGAGACCCTGTTTCGGAACGGATACCACATATTGATATAGTACCTTGGTTAGTCTATTTCTGGGAATTTATTCGTAAAGAATAGACCCTGAAGGTGTATTTATGCGAAGCGCAGAATCATTCATGAAAACAAGCCTTTTTCTTATCATCGGACTCCTTGTCTGCAGCCTCCCGGCCCTTGCAGCCGAGCCCGGCCCGATCGGTGGAGACCAGGGATATTACGTTGTGCATGCAAATGTAGACGGTGCCGCCGTTTACTTTGACAATGACTACAAGGGTGTCACAAGCGGCGGAGAACTTACTGTTCCCGTATACGTAACCGGCACTCCGTACAAGCAGTACAGTGTTTCAAAGGAAGGTTACACTACCTATTATGGGGATATTACTGCGGTACCACAGAAAGGTCAGTCACTTGACCTCTATGCAACCCTCCAGGTCGCCACCCCCACACAGGGTCCGGTTGGCGGGGACCAGGCATGGTACACGGTCAACTGTAATGTTGACGGGGCAGCAGTCTACTTCGGCACCGATTACAAGGGTGAGATCACCGGCGGTGTCCTGAGTGTCCCGGTCTATACAACAGGAACGCCATACACGCAGTACAGCGTCCAGAAGGCAGGTTACACCACGTTCACAGCGCCTGTCACCCAGTACCCTGCACAGGGCGAGACCGTCAACCTGTATGCTACATTAAACCCTGCACCTACCCCGACACCTACCAAAGGACCAGTCAGCATCTTTACCGTTCTTGGCGGTTGTGCGATTATCGGGGCACTGATGATTATCAGGTCGTCAAAAAAATTATAATTTAATTTTTTTGCTTCCTGATTTGTAGAAAAGAAAAATCAGCATTAACACATTTTTATACCATATCCGGGTAAATTTCACGGTTTTCTTACCAGTTCACGATTATTGTGGTTTTGACTATCCGGGAATAATCAGCGAGCTGGTTTCCCTGCCTTCCGCTGGTAAAATAAAATAGTCCGCCATACATGAGCCATAATCCGGGTGAACCGGCAGAGAAAGATTTAATCCCTGTCATGACTTTCTTTCCATTATGTCACGTGCCGTGCCTTTTATTGCCATTGTTGCGATGTTGATCATACTCTGTGCCTTTGCAGGGTGCGCAGGAATCCAAAACAGCGGGGTTACACCCGTCCCGACAACCACTGCTGCAACACCTGCAGAAACAGCGACTCCTGCAACCGTGAGTGCAACGGGAACACCCCTCCAGTACCAGGATGCAGAATTTCTGCTTCTCTACCAGGCCTCCCTTCCCAAAGTCAGGGAACTTATCCGCCAGATGGATATAAAAATGGTGAAAGTCCAGACAAAAGATGTTGCACTGACGAGCTGGACCGGCCTGCAACAGGCAGCGCAGGAGCTCTCGAATACAACCGGCGAAGATTCTGCAAAATTGTCAGGGTATAATTACTTTGAGTCTCAGACGAATGGAAAGACCCGGGACTCGTATGTCTCATACCTCGACCAGATACATTCGATTGCAGGCGACATTGGCGATGGTGCGGACGCAGCCGCCGACAAGAACTATGACCAGGCTTTGAAGTCCTTTAAATCGGCCCAGAGCGACCTGAACCTCATCACAGAGGTCCCGAACCAGAACCACCAGGCACTTATTGAAGAACTGAAAATTCACCTTCGAACGGCGATAACTGTCATGACAGAAAACGTAAAATAAAGATTTGTGAAAAAAGAATTATTCCCTGAAATTTTTTTAAAAAAAGAATAGTACCGGTTTTTTTTCACTCCCCATCTTTTCACCCGGTCCGGGATTTTACAGGGGCTCTTCATCTCCGGGTTCCTTTCATTGTAAAAAGAGACCCTTCGTCGTGTATCCCCTGATGTGAATGCACCAGTTCGGAAAACCGACGGGAATGCCCGGTCCTCTTCATTGCTCTCTCCCGGTGTGCCAGAAATGCCAGTTAAAAAATTGACAGGGTATGAAAGAATATCGCGACCGGGATAAATTTCCCACGTATTTACGTGTATTTATTATCCCCGGCAAACAGGCAGGGCCCCTGGTATTAAAAAGATACGGGTGCCCTGCATTACATTTCCATAAGGTCAGGTTATTCCTGCGAACCTGTTGACCCGATATACCTTACCCTTCCAACGCTCCCGTTTTCGAGACGAACTTTAATACCGTGGGGATGTGTTGCAGACCCTGTTAATATCTCCCGGACACGGCCGGCAGTCAATTCCCCGCTTCGCTGATCTTTTTTCAATTCTATCCTGACATATTCACCGGGCCGGATGTTTTTTCTCAGGCGGCCGTCTTTATCAGGTGCTGAAAGGGGGTATTGGTCCCTTATATTGCGTTCTTTCATAGTATCCTGCAGTATTCATAATTATTCATGGCTGATAGACTATTGACGGGTTTGATAAAGGAGGACCTTATTCCCGATCACCCCGGTAAATAATTTTTCATCATCTTGTCAAACGCCCGGGCAGAATTGCCGGACCAGTCCCTGTTCCCAGACATATTTCGTCCGGGAGCTTATCAGAATATGGAATGAAACATGGGCACTCTCACCTCATGAAATCTGCCGGAAGATAGACCCGGCTGCAACAAATGCACTTGAAAACGCGAACTGGAGGTTAAATCCGCCGGTATCGCCATCGATGTCCAGCACTTCACCGATACAGAAGAGGCGGGGGACGATACGTGATTCCATCGTTTTTTTGTCAATCTCCTCTACACAAACCCCTCCACGGGTGACCATCGCCTCCTCAAACCCGCAGAGGCTGCGGACGGTAAAAGGGAAAGCGGTCATGAAGGTAATTAATGCGGCACGATCTTTCCTGGAGAGGTGCGCACAGGTGAGATCTGCCGGTATCCCGAGTAATTCGGTTATCCTTCGCAGAAACCGGGCAGGAAGGGCATACTCCTGCAGGATGGTCCGTACCTGGCGGGACCCGTTGGCTGCAATCTTTTCGATAAGGTCATTTTTGATTGATTCATCATTAAAACCCGTCAGAAACGAAATTTTAAGTTCGTCTCCGGGCTCGATGTACCGTGACAAGTCGAGTATTACAGGGCCTGAAAGTCCCTTGTGTGTAAAAAGAAGGTCGCCACAATGCTCTTTGATCTTTTTTCCGGAACGGTGGATCGCGACCCTGCTCTTTTCAAACGAGATCCCTGCAAGGTCTGCGAAGGGATAACCGGCCAGAGTTATACCGGTCAGTGCCGGTGCAATCCGTGTGACGGAATGGCCGAGTTCCCCTGCAAGACGGTACCCGTCACCCGTCGAACCGGTTGCAGGGTACGATGCACCCCCAGTCGCAATGACGAGATGGGATGACAGGTATGATTTCTCTTGTGTGGTGACTACAAATGACCCGTCGTCCTGTTTCACATGCAGGACAGGTTCAGCATAACGTATTTCAACGTTCTTACTCCTGCACTCGTGAAGCAGGACCGCGAGGACATCGGCTGACCGGTATGATCCGGGAAAGACTTTTCCTCCTTCAGCGTGGACAAGTGGCAGGCCGCTGTTTTTAAAAAAAACGGCGAGATCATCGTTCGTAAATGAACGAAGTGCCGATCGTACAAAAGATCCATGATCCCCGTAACGGGAGAAAAATTCAGAAATACTGCCTGCATGAGTAATGTTGCACATGCCGGCCCCGGTGATAAGCAGTTTCTTCCCGCAGCATGCATTTTTCTCGAGGAGAAGTACGCTTCCAGGGCCGTGTGCCGCATGGGCTGCACAGAACATTCCTGCCGGCCCGCCACCGATGATGATAGTATTAAAGTGATCCACAGAATCGGACTACAATTAGATATCATACCCATTTATCACTGCCGGATGGAGAACCTGCCCTGGTCATCCGGCGCATAATAACTTCCAAAAAAAAGAGTGCCGACATTGCCGTTGCACGGACATGGAAATTTACGGGACAATTTTTTTTAAAAAAATGATACCAGGATACGGCAAGGTGCACATGGGAATACATACATGAATCAGTCATATCATTTATCGCCGTTTAAATTAAACTAATAAAGAATTATCCTGTGAAGCCATCCCTCTCCACGTACTCTGCGCTCTCAGTAGAAGAACTGGTTGATAAAATAGAATCAATCCCGGGATTCCGACCTACCCCGGGCATTATTTTTTTCCAGTAGCCCCTGGCATCCCGCATCCTGCAGGAGAGCTGAAATCGAAGGGGTTCCCGGCATTTGAATCCTCCACAGCATGAGAAATCCTTGTCGGGTACGATGAAACCCCGATGCACGAACAATACTGCGCCTGTTGTCTCCCGGACCCGGACCCGTCCCTCTTCGCAGTCAGGCTTTTTGAGAAAGGAGCGGACTCCCGCGCGAGAGGATTCAGAACCACCTGTTCTTCCATGATTTTATCGAACCGGATTTCAGATCTCAGCTTCTCGATTTTCACAGGAGACGTGAGAGGATTTTTTCAAGGGGATATGGTAAAAATACCGGGCCTGGTCCTTTTCTGATACGTGCGATCCTTTCGATGACCGGTATCACCATTAAAGAGGCAGGGATTTATGGAAAGGGGGTTTAGTTTGAAATTCTTGTTCCCGCTCACAACTGCCGGTTCCGGAACAAGCCATATTGAAAAATCCCGGCGGGTAATGATTTTTCTTCTTCCAACTACTAATCCGAAGGGCAACAAACATACCCTGAAAGACCATACATGAGGGACTGAGAGACGATGGAACCCGGATCCCTGTCATCGACCCATACTCCTGTCGGCACCGATTTTACTGCGACTTCAACCCTCTCCTACCGGTTCAGGGTAACCTGCGGGACGCCGCTTTTTATCGGAGAACTACTGAGAATTGAAGATATACGGACTAGCTGCATCTTTTTTGCACGCCTGACAGACCTGCACCACCTCCCCCGGATTGCCTCCGGGAGTGCAGCACCTGTTCCGGAGGATGAGGATGCACTGCGCGAAGAAGAGGCTGAGGCAGTACCCCTCGGGTTTGTCGATGAATCCGGACATTTCCAGCCACCGGGGTTTATCCCGGCAGCCGGTTCTCCGGTGAGCCGTCCCCGTGCAGAAGACCTCATGTTTATCAGGGCGGTCATGGGAGATATCGAAATAGGTGCGCTCAAATCAGGCAGAGGAATTATACCCGGCTTTCCGGTCGCCCTGTCAACTGGTGTCATCCCACGACATATCGGGGTCTTCGGGACGACGGGACTTGGAAAAAGCAACTTTATCAAGGTCTTTGCAGCCTCCTGCATGAAGGAGAGGTCATTCGGACTTCTGATCGTCGATCCCCACGGGGAGTATGCAGTCGGCACCGGTGAACGCGAAGAAGGTGGGTCCCGCGGCCTTATACATTTTACCGCACATTCAGACGGTCTTTCACTCTACTCCATACGTCCGGAGGAAGAGCGGAAAAAACACGGGATGAAACCTCTTGTCCTTGAATACGGGGACTTCAGGATGAGCGACCTTTCGCTGATCTTCCAGGTATCTGACCCCATGTGGGAGATTATCGAGTCGCTTGACCCCTTTCCCGGGCAGGACATCATCGATTTCTTCATGGACGAGGGCGTGGATTCACTCCCGTCAGAGTTCAAAACAACCAGCAAGGAGAGCAGGTTCCCTTTCATCGTCAATTCACTCCGGAGTGCAACGCCGGGCAATCTTAAAGGGGTCCAGAGCAGGGTCGAGTCCCTTGCCAGGGAATCTTCCACATTTTTCCGCAGGTCCGGATCCTCCCTGCCCGGCATAATCAGTGACCTGCAGCAGAACCGTGTCGTCGTTGTTGATATTCCATTGATGGGGGAGAGTATCGAACTGTTCCTGCTTTCAGCCATTACCCGGGGGATTATGAGGACCTACCAGGAACACGCATTGTCCCGAACCGGACACCCGGGAAAAGACGAACAGATGGTCCTGATCGCAATCGAGGAGGCACAGCGGGTGCTTTCTTCGGGCGGGCACAGGACACATGTCTTTTCAGAGTGCGCCATGGAAGGGCGGAAATTTGGCGTAGGGCTCTGTGTCATTACGCAGCAGCCCAAGAATATCGACAAACGGGTGCTTGCACAGGTAAACACCTATGTCGTGATGGGACTTTCAGACCGTGAGGACCGCACCATCATTTCCGGGAGTGCAAAGCAGGACCTCAGCCGGCTCGATACCGAAATCCAGACCCTGATGAGGGGGGATGCAATCATCAGCACGAGCGGTATAAGTTTCCCGATAAGCGCCCGGATCCACCTCTTCGAGGAGTATATTTCACCTCCCGGGTGATCCCTGGACAACCCTCCTTTCATGGGGTCCGGGTCCATTTTTTTTACGCAGGGTTTCCTATGAAAATGGTAAAACTAACCCCAGAATAAGGAGATTTCTATCGACATTTTCATGGTTCCGGTGTGAACCGTAGTAGTTCATGTCTGTTTCCTATGAAAACGGACATGATGCCGGCGGGCCACAAGCATACAGGATGAAAATGTCAGGGGGACATTTTCATATTAACCACCGATGACCGCCGTGCGGTCGAGCATAAAGAATGAAAATAAGCTG
>JBFYKV010000006.1:0-5243 GCA_041305745.1 Methanoregulaceae archaeon
ATCCGCTCCTTTTCAGCGGTGGTCCGCTTCAGGGTGCTGATATATTCCCTGAGGTCGGATGCCATAGTATTGAAGGCACGGGCGAGGTTCCCGAATTCGTCGCGGGTGTGTATGTTGACGCGGTATTCAAGGTCACCACGCCCGATTGCCTCGGTCCCTTTCTGGAGTTTCAAAAGCGGTTCTGTCAGGAACCGTGAAAACACAATGGTCAGGATAATGACCGCCGCGAGAAGGACAAAGAAGATACCGATAAAAACCGTCTTCATCATTTCCTGCTGGCTGGCAAGGTGAGCGGCGGCCTCGACGGTCTCGTCCTCGATCTGCTGCCGGGTGAGCCGGGCCGGTGCGGTCACCTCGTCGACCGGCATCACTACACCAACGCTCCAGTTCACGCCCGTGACCGGGGCGTAGGCAATGAACCGGTCACCGTCTTCAAACGAAACCCGGGCTATCCCGGTATCTCCGGAGATCATTTTCCGGGTCACCTCCACGAGACCGGTATTGGTGCTGTTCAGCAGGTTTTCGGTTTCGAAGGATTCGTCCCATCGCTGGTCGCCTGCCGAAAGGCCGGGCCTCGTGATAACGTTCCCGCTTTCATCGATAAGCAGGGCATACCCGCGGTCTCCCACCTGGGTACCGATGATGTTCTGGTTGATGGTGTCAATGGTGACGTCTGCCCCTATGACCCAGGTCCGGCCGGTCCCGCTGTCGTAGACCGGGCGGGAACAGGTCATCATCAGGCCGTGGCCGAGCAGGTCGACGTAGGGTTTTGACCATGTTATTCCCCCGTTCTTTTTTGCATCGACAAACCAGCTCCGGAGCCGGGGGTCAAACGAGGTGTTCAGCCCGCTTGTCCACGGGTAGATGAACGTTACCCCACTTTCGGTCCCTGCATACACCGCTGATATCCGGTCATCGGCAGAGTAGATCGGAATAAAGATCTGGTCCATCATTCCGGCGGCATTCACCTCCTCCGCGGAAACGGTATCCTCAGTACCGGGGGCGAAGTAGATGAGGGTTGCCGAGTACCGGTCAGCCGGCGGATCGTCCTGGGTGTAATAGGTACGTTCCGGGTCCGTCCTGTTCAGCCCCTGAATCTCGCCGGCATAATACACCATGATATCGATATCCCCCCGGATCTGTTCAAAGAGGATGGTGCTTATATAGGCCTGGTCCTTTGCGAGCCGGAGGAGCGAGGCCTGTGCATCGGCTTCAAGTGCGGCTGAGCTGCTGGCGCTTGCCTTATTGCCGAGATCGGTACTGCGGTCGACTGCGTACCTGCTGGTCTGATCCATCTGCGAAAATGCGAGGAACCCGGTAACGAGAAGGGCAGCCAGGGAAAGGGCAAGGAAAACGAGCAGGATCTTTGTCCTGACCGAAAACCGGACCGTTGTATCTTCCTGCTTTCCCTGGCTCATCCAGTGCTCATTGGTGTTGAAGGCAGATAAAGTTCTTATTATTCTTTACTTCTGCAGGGTCATGGCATAGGAGAACCGGTTCCCGAAGAATTCTTTTTTGATAAAACCTGCGTCCCCTGCCAGCCGGGTGACCGTGCTCCGGTTCTGGAAATGGGGGTCGCGGACGGTCTCTTCGATGAGCAGGACACCGCCGGGTTTCATCGCCCCGTAGATCTCCCGTAAGGCTGCCTCACGGTCCGGGATCTCGCCGAGAACGGTGATCATCACCGCACGGTCGAACCGTTCATGTTCAAGCATGCCGTCTCCCAGGCCTGCCTTAATAAAACGGATATTAGTGAGTCCGGCCTTGTCTGCCCGTTTCCGTGCCTCGGCAAGCATCCCCTCCTGGATGTCGATCGCGGTCACGGTGCCATCCGGCCCCACCAGATCAGCGACGGGAATCGTGAGCCGTCCCGGGCCGCAGCCGGCGTCAAGGACGTTCATGCCTGCCCTGACATCCAGCCGCTCAATCGTATTTTTCGTCCGTTTGCTAATCCCTTTTGTAAATGGAGTATCGAGCATGCCTTTCATCCACACGGGGCAGGGCATCGTATGCCGCCGCGATACATACCGCCATACGATACTGAATATGATGACGAATGCAACGAGAATGAGAATGAGGTACAGGCCGGTGTTCATTGGAGTCCTTTCCGAATTTTTCAGATAATCAAGGATGCTTTAAGGCTTATTTTTTTGGGAAATATCGACGCAAAACCTGCACATTATTCTCCCTGGTATCTGTTTCCGGAAAAAACGTACAGAAAAATATAACGGGGCACACCTTCATTGCATTCCGGCCAGCTCGTCGAGTACTTCCCGGTCAGCGAGGTCGTACCATTGTTCATACGCATCGGCAACGGCGAACCGCCACGTGGTCCTGATGTTCAGGCAGACCAGTTTGTCCACGACACGCGAGACCATTCCGGCCGATGAAGCGGAGGCGGTCGGGACTGCGACGATGATACCTGCAGGATTGTGGGTGCGGAGGCTTTGCACGGCGGCGAGCATTGTGAACCCGGATGCAAGGCCGTCGTCGACGAGGATTGCTGTTTTCCCTTTCGGTTCAGGTACAGCCTTTCCGCCGGCAAACATGGCAACCCGCTCCCGGACGTTCATTCTCGTCTCTTCGACTGCCTTGTCGACTTCATACTGCGAAAGGCCCAGAGAGGCACGCAACCGCTCGTTGATCAGGACCTGCCCGTCCCAGGTAACCGCTCCGAACCCTGCCTCGGTGCTGCCCGGGATCCGGATTTTTCTCACGATTGCGAGCGACAGGGGTGCACCGAGTGCTATGGCGACCTCCTTTCCGACGGGGACACCTCCGGCCGGGATGGCGAGGACGAGCGGGTCACGGATGCCGGGAACGTTTTTTAAGAACGCTCCCAGTTTTCTCCCGGCATCGTGGCGGCTGGAAAAGACCTGGTTTTTATCCCTGATCCGGGGTTCGTCGATTATCTCACCCATGTACGGATGTTCTGGATATGAGGAGGGATAATGGTTGTGGGAGGTGCGTGAAAAGGATTATACCGGGTTTTCCTGGATAATTAAACAGGTACCTCATGAAAAAGTCGTCGGTACAAATTCCACAGTAATAATAGTGATGGCACTATTCTTCAGCGTAGTTACTTTCTCCCAAAATCTCCCCAAATAACTGCCAATCCCGTCGCAGTCATAGCAAGGCTTAAAAACAAATCCTGCGAAAAGAGTCCTGATCAAAAATGAAACACAGTAAGGTGGCTCTTACCGCATTTCTGCTCCTTATCGCCATGATCGCGATCGGGACCGTATCGGCAGAAGATGTGAGTACAGATCACACAATCACGGCGTCAGGAACCGGTTCAGTCATCGGCACCCCTGACCGTGCACAGATATCGCTCGCGGTCGAGACCGAGAATACCGATGTGAAAGTTGCACAGGTTGAGAATGCAGCACGGATGACACAGGTGATGAATGCACTGAAGGCAGCCGGGATCCCTGAAGACGCTCTCAAGACCACGGGGTACAACATCTACCCGGTGTACGAAGATTCGAAGTCGCTGATCGAGCCGAAGATCAGGGCCTATCGCGTGACGAATACCCTGACCGTTACCCTTCATGACGTCAGCCGGACCGGCGAGGTGATCGATATCGGCATTGCAAACGGGATCAACCAGGCAAACTCCATCCAGTTCCTCCTCTCTGACGAGCAGAACCAGGTCCTGCGGACCGAGGCGCTGAAGGAGGCGACTGAACGGGCCGGATCCGATGCACAGACCGTCGCCTCAGTCCTCGGTGTCACGATCACCGGCGTGAAGTCGGTCGACATCGGCGGAGGATATACCCCGGTATACTTCCAGAACTACGCTGCACGGGATTCGGTGGGCGGTGCAGTGTCTACGCCAATCCAGCCCGGCGACATCACGGTGACCGCGACAGTGACGGTCACATACCTTATCGGGTGATATTGCCCGTCATCTCTCTTTTTATTCAGGTTCGAAAGCTTTTTTTAGTATATTTTTTCCATGGTTTAAGACCGGAATGCCGGCAGTGCAATGCCCTGATAATAGTGAACCCGCGCCGGTTTTTCCAAAGAAACAGGAAAACATGGTTTTGTTGAGGTCCTTATTTTTTATAAAACACGGGTGGTCTATTTCTCTGACGGGAGGGATTGTCACCCCGCCCTGACCCCCCCTGCTAAAGAGATCCGGTGGGCAGGGTTGATGCAGAACCTGATATTTTCACAATTATAGAGCATGTTCCCAATCATATTATGGGGGGCCACAATGGCGGGGCATCAGCCCCGGGAGTGTCGTGATGTGGTGTGCGGCGGGAGAGGAGTAGTGAGATTACGGGAAGGATTTCAACAAGGACGAAAAAATGGTTATTTCGCAGGGAATCCAGAGAACCGCGAGGTCACCTGGTCAGACGGTATACGATGTAACCGACGATTGGAAGTGTCAGGTAGACTGCATTACTCCAACCTATCCCGGCCAGTGCGATGATGATGCCCACGACGGATACAAAGGGAACAACGAGATTGCTGGCGAGGACGTAACGGATATATGAGTTGGAAAGTGTCGATTCGACAAGACGGTGACCACGTGTCGCATACAACCAGTGGCAGAACATCCCCATGCCTATCAGAAAGAGGTTGGCCTCAAACACTATTGCTCCGACCGTGACCCCCGGGAAATCACCCGAAAAAGAGGTTGAAAATGGGAGGAGTGCGACAAAAAGGAGCATAGAGAGATTAATCCAGATATAGGGCTTATCGATTTTCCTCACGGAGTTGAGCTGGGTGTGATGGCTGAGCCAGAATGCACCGAGGATAAGAAAGGCCAGAATGTAATGGAGAAAATCAGACTCAAGGGAGACAAGAACCTGGGTTGCAAAACCGGGAGAGAGTACAACTGACGATTTGTCAGGCAGATTGAGACCAACGACCAGGAGCGTCATTGCAAATGCAAATATCCCGTCTGAAAGCCCTTCAAGGCGTCCCTTGGAAAGGAAGTTACCGGGACTCTCTTCTATTTCATCAGCCATTTATTAACGGATACGTTAAAAATTGCTAGAATTTATATCTTTTTAATTTTATCTTTTTTAAAAAAAGTGCTGTAAATTGAAAAAAGTGGACCGGCAGTGACTGACTGGTAATGCATTTGTCATGAAAACGGACATGAAGCCGACGGGCCACAAGCATACAGGATGAAAATGTCAGGGGGACATTTTCATATTAACCACCGATGACCGCCGTGCGGTCGAGCATAAAGAATGAAAATAAGCTGCAGCCAGATATCTTTCGTGGAT
>JBFYKV010000007.1:0-7286 GCA_041305745.1 Methanoregulaceae archaeon
ATGAGTCGGGGGGTCCTGCATATCCGGAGTTTTGGCAATATCCTTTCGCTGGTTGTCCTTGCACGCACCTACCGAAATTTCCAGGTATTCGCGCAGGAGCTGGAATCCTATCCCGACCTGAACATTGCATTAATCGATTATGAGATCCTCTGTCCCAAGGAATTACTCCTGGCGTTCATGAGTAGGGGTATCCGGACGGTCGCGACCCAGGAGCGGTTTTTTGTTTCGTTCAATAACCTGTTCGGGTCGACGATCCTGTCCGATTACCTATGCACCAGCACCTTTTCGGCCGAAGTGATTAAACGGTCGCCGCTCTATTGCATTGACCGTGTGGTTCCTGTCGGCCAGTATCGGTCAGACAACTTGCTTGAGATACAGAAAAATCCATCTCCTGAAATAATCAAGAAATCCGCAGATAAAGGAACGCGGGTCATCACGGCTCTCGGGTTCCACACCAGGAGAAACTGGCAGGACTCGCAGGTTGACCCCATGCTCAGCTGGAGCGCTCACCGGGAATTCCTGCAGGATATGATCCGGCTCTCTCTGGAAATCCCTGGCATCATGATCATTTTACGCTTCAAGGAGATCGGGTGGGGGGATCTTGATGTGTTTACCGACCTTATCCAGCAGATAGAGCGTGCGGAGAATATCACCATATCGACGGACTACAGCCGGCCTATGATAAGTTATGATCTCTGTGCCCATTCGGACCTGATTATTGCAAAGCATACTTCCCTTGCCGATGAGTGCCTGGCAGCGGGAATCCCGGTCCTTTTCCATGACTATACGCACAATACCCGTCAACTGGTTAGCGGTGCCTTTGATTATTCACCTGCAAGGATCGTCTGCCATGATTACGATGAACTTAAAATGCGGGTCTTATGTGTTCTTGCAAAGGCCCCTGATGACCTGACTCATGATTACCTGATGCTGCAAAAAAATTTCTATGATGACCTTGGGGATGGAGGGGTAAGGGAACGGATCCACAGGAGTATCGAAGAGATGCTGGCCTGAACCAGCCCGTCCCCGCAAAAGAAGGCGTGCAAGTGCAGGAAACCCGGCCCTTACGGGAATCTTAGGCCATTGCAGGAATTACCGTATCAAATCCGATGCGGGAGCAGAATACATAATACATCTCCTGATTACCATAATAGTAGAATTCACTGGAGCGCGATGATGACTGATGACGGAAATTTCTGGAAAAAAACAGTGCTTCTGATTTTCGGCCCCCTCATTTCCCTTGGCGTTGTCATCTGGTTCTGGCCGTCCCGCTGGGTACATCACAATGTCTTTTTATTCCGGCTGAAAAACCCCCACATAAAACCCGGACTATTTTCCCTGCCATTTGTCTTCCTTTATCTTGCAGGAAGCATGACAGCCAGAGAGTTCCGGCGCCGGTTTTCCCGGTATGCCTTAAAAAAATATACAATATTTACACCCCGACACTATGCAAAGGGCGGTCTTGGTTATTCCGATGGAGACAAAATTAGCGATGAGGACCGGGACCGGCTCTACCTTCAGGAAAGGGGGCGGATCGCCTTTTTCATCGACCATAACCGGGCTCTCGTTCCCTATAAAAACGGCGATTCATTCCTTGATGTCGGTTGCGGGAAGGGGCAGAACATCCGGGTAATCAGCGAGCGGTATGCGGCTTCGAAAATTTCCGGATTTGATATCAGCGAGGACGCTTTGAAGATCATCCGGTGTGGTGCGAAAAACAACCCGAACATCTCCGTTGCGAAGGGGGATATCTGCAGCAGAGAGTTCCTCTCATCAATTCCGGATGAGTCGGTCAATCATGTCATCGTCTCCCATGTTCTTGGGTTTTTAAGCGGGCCGGGCATAGAAGAGACAAAAAAGTTCCGGCAGGAGATTGTCGATGAACTCATCCGGATTGCATCTGACAGCGTCATCATCCTCGATATGATTGAGAATGCTCCCGAAATCAGGGTTGAAATCGAGCAGAATAACCGGTGTATTGTCCATGACCGGCTGATGGACTATTTTTTTCCTTACACCACATCAGAAAAGGGCGAAGTTTATGCAATGTTTTCCAATGAGAGCAGCGGGTTGCTTTACCTGAAGCGGAAAAAAAATAGCACACTTCACGTTACCGGGCATCCATTTTGACACTGATAGACCACAGGGAATTCCCATGATTATTCCGGCCATTTTTCACCGGAACATCTATGTAGTTCCTTACGCTTCGTGCCTTTTAAGAAAAACATCCAGATACCCGGGTTTCAAGGGCGCCAGGATCTCATCGACAATTCCCTGGATTGCATCAAACTGTTCAAGGACATCAGGGGACGTCACCCGACTGATAGCTTCCAAAATCTCCTCCGGCGCGGAAACCGAAGGCACTACGGTCACTCCTTCTAAAATATTCATGTCAATCCGGTGATCGGATCGGACATTAATGACCGGCACACCCATTGCAAGTGCTTCAATACAGACGGTTGACTCAGCGTATAGGAGGACATCAGCAAATTCGAGAAGAGTTTCAACCGGATCCTCACGGATACGGACATTTGTTGGGAGTGCCGGGAAATACCGGGAGATGAGGGCAAACGGCGTCGCCGGGTGACATTTAATATCAATACACATACCTTCCTTTCCTCCCAGCGCCAGCACCACCTTATGGACGAGCTCGACAGATTCATTGACCCCGATTGAAAGGGCAACCAGTAATTTTTTTTTCTGATGTCCCTTTGGGAAAAACTTCCTCTTATCCATATGCTGGTATCGTAACGTGCCTGTAACGGCAATTTTTGCTGGAGAAAAACCGGACTTCGCAAGCACCTGTTGTGCTCGGGCCCCGTTGACCGCAATGATATCCGGGAGCGGCACGAGATCCTTTTCAAACGGGGAGACGGAGTAACAGGTATACATAGGATTAACGATGCTGTGGGCATAACCGACAAGGCACGTTGAACCTGACCAGCGCCTGAATGCGAGGCAGAACATCTTTTCCCAAATATGGTTCTCGAAGATGTAGATAAACGAGGAAATATGAGGGGGTCCCTGCGCGATGTTCCTTCCCGTGCAGAACCGGAGGTATGCTTCCTCCCGCCGTGTATTCAGTTCATCGCATGCCAGTTCACCAGAAAGAATTCTCTCCATCCGTATCCCGCCCAGAGACAGCGTCTCCGGAAGCACGTACCGTGCACCATTCACTGCCCCATATGCATGGATGAGATCATTGATGGTGAGATACTCCTCGGAAAGGCGGAAGTTCTCCGGATAATGGAGAAGGCCCCTGACAAATGAAACATAGGGTGCGGTCGGGAGCACATCGATTAGATAAAAAAAGGGGATATTCAACTTTCCGAGATCGGAACCCAGGCCACGGAAGTAGATATGCCGGTAATGGTCCGGATCGGCAAGCGATCGTTTGTCTGAAAAGGAATGAATGCAGACGGCATCCGTTTGTTCATAAAAGTTCCTGCGCCGCCTCCTTTGCCATGAAACTGAACGGGAGAGGGCAATGCGCAGGGAAAACCTGATGAAAAACCATGCTTTTTTCACAACAGCTGATAGCCTGCGTCGGGCAGGGATAGAATTGTCATGGCTGGCGTCTGCTCATTCCACACGATGATCTATTGAGTTTTTCAGGTTCTCGTGCAGGGATTCAGACAGTGCAGGGTCTTCGCAGATTACAAAGATATTCTCATGCCGGTTTTTTGCGATCCGCATGCATACATGGATATAGCAGAAATTGAGGAAAACATTCGAAATATAGGGGTTTTTTTCTGACACCGATGAAAGCCACCAGGTTTCATTCTCGATTGCGACGGCACGGTTGATCTGCCCGATAAAATCGATATAATCATCACGGAACTCCTGTGCAGTCTTCTGGAGGTCATTTCCAATGTCAATCTTTTTTTTCACATCAAGAGAATTATCCAGCCTGATGCTGAACGGGACATCAGTCCCGCAGTAAATCCACCGTGCAGAGGGGTCGGTTTCGAAAAGGGACTGTATGACGGGTAATGAGAACTGCGTTCCGGTAATAATTACAACCTTCTTGTCAGAACTCATTAATACCGTCTCTTTTTAAAAAATATTAGAACCAGTTTAACTATCTAATTGGTAAATAGAAAATTATTATGGTGAAATGCCCCAATTAACTATCAACCATCATGTTGAAAGCCACCGGAGAAAAACCCTCCCTTGCAATCACCATCCGTTCATTTTCCCTTGACGAATCGACAAGAAAAAAACTGGAACGAGTGTTTACGATCGGGTATTGCAACACAACAGGAAAGCGACTGTCTGAAAAGGAACTCACCATCGCAATCCGGCACGCAACCGCAGTCATTGCCGGCACCGAGGTTTTCTCACAAAACGTGATGGATGCTTCGCCGGACTTAAAAATCATCTCAAGAGTCGGGGTCGGGACCGACAGCGTCGATATAAATTCTGCAAACCGCCGGAATATCAGGGTGATGATAACGGCAGCATCAACAATACAGCCGGTAGCCGAACACACCCTCGCCCTCATCTTTTCGGTTTCCAAACGGATTGCTGAGTATTACACATCCACCAGACATAATGATTCTTCGATCCAACAAGCCTCGCTCCTGCAGGGAAAAACGGCAGGTATCATCGGCATGGGAAGGATAGGTTCCCGCGTAGGTGAGATGCTGTCATGCCTTGGTTGTCGGATCATCTTTTATGACCCTTATGTAACCACTCCGCCAAAACCGTTTTTTGAAAGAGTGGACTCTCCTGAAAAACTCATTTCCTCTGCAGATATCATCAGCCTGCACCTTCCGGCAAAAAAAGGCGCCCGGCCGATCCTGGACAGAGAAGCATTTAACCTATGCCGCCCCGGAGTTATTATCATAAATACTGCACGGGGATCACTCATTGATGAACCAGCGCTGTGTGAAGCGTTAAAAAGCGGCAGGATCGCCGGTGCGGGCCTTGACGTAACAGTAGAGGAACCCTACTTCGGCCCACTGTTATCATTCCCCCAAGTGATAATTACCCCCCATGTTGCTTCCAACACCACAGAATCCCGGCTATCAATGGAACATGAAGCAGTTGAGAATATCATGAATGCCATGAAGGAGGGTCAATTATGAAGGCACTTGTTACCGGTGGCGCTGGATTTGTCGGCCGGTATCTTGTCAAGGAACTGGCCAGGAGAAAAATAAAAACAACTGTTCTTGACCAGATCCCACAAGAGGATGTTTTGGATACATTCCCAAAAGAGGTATCCTATCTTGAAGGGGACATCCTCAACCTTGATTCTCTTGTTTCCATCATGAAAGGGTGTGATTATGTTTTTCACACCGCGGCCATTGCCGAGATCGACGAATCGAGAAAAAACCCGGTCCGGACCATGCAGGTCAATGTGCTTGGTACGGTCAATTGTCTTGAAGCTGCCCGGCTGAATAAGATCCGGCGGTTTTTATATGCGAGCAGCGTCTATGCTTCGGGGAGCAGAGGATCCTTTTACCGCGTTTCAAAACAGACCGGCGAATCACTATGCAAGACCTATTACGAGGACTTTGGTCTCGAATATACTATTTTACGCTATGGCAGCCTTTACGGCAGGGAATCGAACCACTGGAACTTCATCTATGGTGTCTGTCAGGACCTTTTAAAGACTGGTGAATATACCTACACCAGCTCACCTGACGGGATACGGGAATACATCCACATCCAGGATGCCGCACGGGAATCCGTCCGAATATCCATTGACGCAGAATTTGCAAACAGGTCTGTCCTTATCACCGGCCACCAGCGGATGAAAATGAAAGAGTTCTTCGAAATGATTGAGGAGATTTTGGGAAAAAAGATCACGATTCATTACATGGATTCAGAGCACAACCGCCACTACATCCGGACGCCCTATTCATTCGACATCGATGTCCCGGTCCGGATCAACCTGTCCAGCTACATCGACATCAGCGAAGGGATCCTTGACTGCCTGAACGAAGTAAAAAGGGAGATGAACAATGACAGAAAATCCCACAAGTGAAACAATCATCCAGGTAAATTCAAACTTCCACACCATCGCAGGTAAAAGTGTTGTCGATCGTGCCGATGCACGATACCGTGAATACCGGAAAAAATGGGAAGAGTGGCCGGTCCATTTCTCTATTGGGGATTTCCCGCTCCATCTCGATATCGAACCAACCAATACCTGCAACCTCCGGTGCCCGTTCTGTGCTACCACGCATAACAAATACAACAAGGGTTTCATGCCGGAGGCAGTATGGAAGAAAGTCCTTGATGAAGCCGGACAGAATGGCCTGTACTCGCTCAAGTTCACGTACCGCGGAGAACCTCTCCTGCACAGGGACCTGCCGGCGATGGTCCGGTACGCAAAAGAAGCTGGCGTGATGGACGTTTATTTCAACACCAATGCCGTAAAACTCGATGAGCCCATGATCCGTGCCCTTATCGATGCAGGCCTTGACCGGATCTCGATATCATTTGAAGGCAATACACCGGAAGTGTACGAGAAATACCGGGTCGGGGCAGATTTTTTACGGGTTGTAAAAAACATCGAGACGCTCAAGGCAATTAAAAAAGAGCTTGGCGTTGAAAAACCACTTGTCAGGATACAGACCGTCCTCGTCCCTGAACTCCGGGGAAAAGAGAAGGAATATGCGGAATTCTGGAGCACGCGGGCAGATGAGGTTGCCTATCTTGATATGAAAGATGAGGAGGGGAATCCGGACCATCGCGGTATTGTTGACAACTGGGCATGCCCGCAGATCTTCCAGCGCATGACCATAACCTGGGACGGGACGATCCTTCCCTGCGTCCATGATATCTATGAATGGATGCCGCTTGGGAAGATCGGCACGACGACGTTAAAACAGGCATGGAACGGTGCAACCGCGCAGCACTACCGCGACCTGCACAAAACGGGTAAAGCACACGAGATCAAAGCATGTGACCGCTGCCCGTTGCGCGAGAACGAGATTACAAAGATCAGGAAAGGAACCCAATCATGATAATCGCGTTACTGATGGGAAGGGCAGGGAGCTCCGGTTTCCCAGGAAAGAACATTTACCCGGTCCTTGGAAGGCCACTTGTTGAATACCCGCTCATTGCTGCATCAGAGTCAGGGGCCATCGACCGTATCTTCGTTTCAACGGATTCCGCGGAGATCAAGGAGATCGGCAGAAAATACGGGGCAGACATTATTGATCGCCCCCCGGAACTCTGCACAACACAGGCACTTGGGGAGGACGTGTACGTTCATGCCTATAACTATGCGAAGAAAAGCATCAAAGAACCAATAGACCTTATTGTCCTGTTGA
>JBFYKV010000008.1:0-30459 GCA_041305745.1 Methanoregulaceae archaeon
ATCTATTACCCTTCACGCAGACGTAACCCTGAGAGAGGTAACCAGGGGCCATCATATCAGTTGTTCCCTTCAACAGTTATTATCGTGACCGTTCATCAGAACAGGAGTAAAAAAGATGGAAATGAAAAAAACCTGTGATGTATGTGGGAAAGAGGCAATAGGCATGCAGATTATGGGCTGTTGTAGTTCAACCCTCTGTGAAGAGCATGCTGATGCCCATTTAAAAGAGTTGAAACCGGGTGAGAAGAAGGAGTGGGGAATCTGTTATTTCTACCGGTTTTAAAAAAGACCAAATATAATCAGGGGATTTTTTCCGGTATTTTTACGGTCCGGATGAGATTATGCGCTCCCGGTCAGTACCGCCACCAGAAGGGAGGCTTTCATTTCTGCCATCGGACGAAGACTGTTCTCCTCCCGGCACTTTTGTCAGGTTATTGTTGAATACACGATAACCGGATAATGCTATCCACCAGGTGGCTGACCGCATCAGGGTCCTATATCGATAAAGCCTGACCTTTTTTTCTTTAGTGCTTCAAAATGCTCATGGAAATGTTCAAATTCCGGGAAACAATCAGTCATTTTTTTTTCTGCCATTTTCTTTATTTTTTCATTGATATTTTTGCTGTTCTGCATGCGGTGCCGTTCTTCGTTGCTCATGCCCATAAAAAAGCCACATGAAGAACATTTAAGCCATATCTCATATTTGTCTGGAAATTCGGCATCCAATGAGGGGTTTTTGCATTTCGGGTATGTGTACGTTTTTTCCATGATACTATTCTCCGTAAAAGAGTGATCCCTCTCTTATAAAAAAACTATGACGGTTTGATAGAGAATTACCGGTTGAATATTGCCTGCCAACATATGACAACGCAGTGAAGGGCAGGTTTTCCCGGGACTTAGTCTGCACGTACCGCCATATACGGACTTCAGGCCTTATGACCCAAAGATGCCCAAAGTCATTATTGAGCAGCCACCCCATAGTTTCAATGCTTTCTTTATCGCTCAATCACGGAATACCCCTGGCAACCGTTTCGGTAATTATCATCATCGTCTATGCGGGGTACCGGTTGAGAAAATACAGGAAAATGTAACAGACAGAAAAATAATGCTTCAATTTGGCATGAAAAGGACTTGATGCCAACGGGCCACAAGCATACAGGATGAATTTGTCAGGGGGACATTTTCATATTAACCACCCATGACCGCCGTGCGGTCGAGCATAAAGCATGAAGATAACGAATTTATTTTCATAGGAAATCCCATTGGTTTTCATAAGTAAGGCCTGTGAACATAGTTCTCACAGGTGTTTTTTTAACAAAGGTAAATAATTCAATTCAGCAGTGTCCTTGCACAAGTTCCTAATATGCCTTTCTTTAAAAACATCATAGAAAGTATTTATCCGAATCATTCTCACGTCTTTATATGAAATATGCTTTCCCGGTTCTCCTGATAGTCGTCATTTTTGCAGCTCTGTTTGCAGGATGTTCAACTAGCAGCACTCAGGCTGCACCCGGAGACGTTCAGGATACTGTGTTCCGGAACTCGGTTGCAAATTCCTCCGGTATGATCCGGCTGTCTCTCAACCAGATTGGAAAAGATTTCAGCGGTTCCGATATAGAGGCACTGAACCGTTCCGGCATCAGGCTTGGAGAACAGGCTGCCGGGGATTACAAGAAAATAAGCATAATACCGGTATCTGATTCGTGGAAGCTGACCAGGGACTATTACCTTGAAAGCCTGCTTGAAATGGAGAATGCGTCAGCCCTTATCGGGCTCGGGGTTGAGGCATTTTCACAGGGGGATTACCCTTCGGCACAGGAATACTTCAACCAGTCCGGGAGGTCAATAGAGAAAGGGACCGCATATGTAACAATGACCATCCAGTCAATGCCGCAATAAAATTCTCTTTTTCCGGGCTTTTTAGATTATTCAGACGGGCTGGCATTGTCCTTCCGGGCCTTCAGACATGGGATTTTTCTTTTCCTGCAAATACAGTCCGAAAAACAGGTATTCTCATAAAGAAATACGCATCCCCGCAGTTTAGTATAGCTTTACAGAACCCGGAATCCCTGAGGTCGTGGTGAATAGTAACAGGATCAAGGCCATTAATTTAAGAACGAATCATCAGGGCATTCATCGTAGAACGCCGGTATTCTTTATCCGGCTCACTATAATGAACCGGATTACAGGAAACCATTAAAAAAGGTTTTTCGCCATTTTTGCGTGGGTAAAGAAAAGAGTCTGTTACAATATATGGGGTTTATCGCGCTCGTATTCTCCGGGTGCGAAACGCCGCCGACCCGGAAGGGCGCCCCGGCGGCAGTCCGGTGACGATATCATGGGAAAATTGAAGAGCATCACTTTATTATAACCATACGTACCCTCCAGGAGGCAAGAAAAAAATTATTCTTCTTTTCGCCGCAGGAACAACACAAGTGCTGCAATTGAAAGGAAGATAAGTGGCATTGCCGGTGCAGATTTTGTCGGGGCCTGCGTCGGCTGGGTAGAAAGGGTTGCATCCACAGGGGTGACCTGGCCTGACTGCACCTGCACGGTTGCCTGCCAGCTGGCATACCCGGTTTGTGATACCACGACGACATGGGACCCTGGCTGAACTGAAGGAACGGTCAGCGGTGTAATTCCTATGTATGCATTATCTACGTACACTTCAGCACCTGACGGGTTTGAGTTCACAGTGATTGTTCCGGTCCCGGGCGCCGATGTCGGGTACTGGGTGGGAGAAACCGAGAGTTGCTGGCTCACGGTCGTCGTTTTTCCGGATTCGACATAGACATTTCCGGTCCAGTCCTGGAAGCCTGACAATGAAAGCCGTACCTGGTGATATCCAGGGGAGAGGCTGGTCGCAATCTGTGGTGCCATACCATAGTACTTCCCGTCCACGTAAACGCCTGCTCCCTGCGGCACTGATACCGCGTAGATTGATCCTGTACCCGGGGAATAGGGTGTAAGCGAGGCATAGACCTGAGAATTCAGGCCTCCTGAAACACTCGTTGTCCCGGTCCAGGTCTGGTAACCGGACATGCTTACCTGGACCGTATGGCTGCCGGTACGAACGTTATTGAAGGTGCACGGGGTGTATTGAGAATTGGCCCCGTCAAGCGTTGCCAGGGCACCGCTTGGACTTGAGGTCACGCTCACGCTCCCGTATGACTGCACGGGTGTCAGGTAGGCATTCACATAGATCGTCTGGTCTTCACCCGGGTTGCCTGAATAGCTTTGCGTCCAGGTCTCGTACCCGGAAAGGGACATGCTTATCGTATGTCCGGGGGTCCCGGTCGTCGAGACGGCTACCGTCACCGGTGATAATCCCTTATACGACCCGTCAAAATAGACGCTGGCACCTGACGGGGATGAGCTGATGGAATAATACCCTTTCCCTGACCCGACCGGCGGAGTCGTGGGCAGAGTGATCGGGATATAGACCAGGTCGGCATTGATATGGATGGTCTCTCCCTGGAACGGGTTTCCGCTATAGGTCTGTTCCCAGTCCTGGTAGCCATCCTTCGTCACCCTGATCTGGTGGCTCGGGGTCCCATCGGTCGATACGGTCACGGTTACCGGGGTTGTTCCCCGGTACGACCCGTCAAAATAGACATTGGCATACGATGGACTCGATGTGATCTCAAAATATCCCTGGCCTCCGCCAATGATTTCATCGGCACACACGGGAAACCCTGATGCAATAAGTACTGCTGACAGTACGATTCCGGCTAATGTCAGAAATTTCATATGAAAACTCCCTTAATAGTTAATAATGGGTAAACCTGAATGTATTTGAACTATGTGATATGCGTGGCAGGTTGCCGTGCTTTCACATTCATGAAAAAGATAAAAACCAAAAAATGCAGGCGTGACCGGAATAGTCTCACATAGAGTGAAAACCGTATCCGTACATTGATGGCGTTCACGATACAACATGGTATGATATGCAGGAAACACTGCGGGGATATATCGATCTTCTCAGGCTCCACTTCTTCTTTGCCTGGCCGCTTCTCTTCTGCTCGGGCTACCTGCTGGCAACAGGCGTCTACGGAAATTTTTCCTGGATTGATCTCCTGAAAGCAGCCCTTATAGGTTTTTTCGGGTTTGAGTCAGGATTCGTCCTGAACGATTATATTGACCGTGAATACGATAAATTCGACATCGAGAAAAACCTTACCCGGTACTGGCGCCCCTTCGGAACACGCCCTATCCCGGCGGGATTAGTCAGTCCCCGGACGGCACTCGGCCTGTTTTTCGTCCTAATTCTCCTCGCCGCTCTCCTCATCGCCACATTCCCGTTCCCGCATTCCCTCTATGCTCTCCTCATCATGGGTGTTTCGTACCTGCTTGAGGCATTCTACCAGATTAAAAAAAGAAAAGAGGTATACCCGGTCGCACAGCTCGCAGGGCGTATCGACTTTGCCCTCTTCCCTGTCGCAGGGTATCTCATCGCAGGTTTCCCCGATACTACGGTGTTGTTCTATTTCCTCTTCTTTTACCCGTTTGCCATGGCCCATCTCGGTGCAAATGACCTTATCGATCTGCCAAATGACCGCTCCCGTGGATTAAACACCATTACCACGCTCTATGGTCTGAAAGGCACGGCCGCCTGGATTGCAGTATTTACCGTGATTCATGCAGCCTTTGCACTCATTTTTATGACCCGGCTCGGCTGGATCGGGAGGGCAGGGCTTCTGTCAGGTCTCGTCCTGCTCTCGGTTGCGAACGGGGTTATAATAAAGCAGAAATCCCCGGAATCTGCCTTGAAAGTACTCCCCCTTTTCCATGTGACCATGCTTATCTATGCCTTATCGATAGCGGTCGATTCGTGGGTATGAGGAAAAATCACTCGTTCATACCAATGTAATTTTTTTTGAAAAAAAAGATGGCTGGGATATTTCAGCTCTTCACAGTTGTCCGATAACCCTGCCGGCAGGACCGGTGAACTGGGACTTATAGTTCATCGTCTTCTGGAAGAGCGTGATCTCTCCGGTTGTAGTGGTCAGTTCTGAATAGACAAGGTCCTCTGCTTTCGGATACTTAGAATCTCTATTCTCAAAGTTAACCACACGTCCTTCCTGTGCATGTACGTTCATATAGGCTGAGGCCGTCCCGGATGCTGCAGCATCTCCAAAGCCGGTCAGTTTCACGTTGTATTTTGCTTCAACACCCGGATCTGCAACAGGCTTTGGCCATGCCATGCCAAATGTCGGTCCGGTCACTCTTGTATCCGGAGCAGCAAGCATGATAAACCGCTCTGATGACTGCGTTGCGAGTGAGCCGATTGTGATGTCTACCGTACTTCCTTCCTCTACAATATTGCAGAACGGCGGAATGATGTCACGTTCACTACTGGATACAAACGGGCAGAGAACGGTTAATACTGTTTGCAGTCCTGTTGAAGCCCCATCAAGGAGAAGAGATTCCTGCGACGTCATCCGGCCCGTTTCACTTCCGACAAACTCGGCGATCCTGTCAGTAACCAGGTTGTACTGGTTCTCTGCAGCCATTCCGGCGGTATCATATTTCATTGACTTGGCGAATGATACCAGTCCCTGATCGGCGATTGTATGCTCGGAATAGGTGCTTGAATATATAACTGAATCAAATGTCATAGGCGGAGCCTGAGCTGCCCCGCGGGCCTGATATCCGTCATTGATTGTCGTCGCAATGCTGTCTGTCTCGGTTGCCGTTCCGAACAATTGCATAAGAGTGCTGGTGATAAACCCCTGGGTCTCTTCAACCTGCGGTTCACCGCTGTCGGCAAATGCAACACCGACCGTTAACAGAACTATCATAAGTGCTATCAGAGTAATCCGTATTCTCATCAATACCTCCTACAGTTTTGCTGAATTTCAGCATTTTTACTTTCAGGCAGAGATATATAATACTTTAGATTATCCGGCCGGATATTCAACTTTAAAATTTGAAATAATAACCGTAAAAATCCGGATACTTGAATTTCTTACTTTTTTCCGTGAAGATTCATGTAATTTACCTGCCCCTGGTTAACATAGATTTATCATTTCAAAAAAAGGGATATGAGTGTGAGTTCAATACTCTCACTCGTCAATTTCTATCCACTTTCCGGCAGGACCGGTGAACTGAGACTTGTAGTTCATCGTCTTCTGGAAGAGAGTAATCTCTCCTGTTGCCGTGGTCAGTTCTGAGTAGACAAGGTCTTCTGCCTTCGGGTACTGGTACAGATCATCATCATTCTCGATTATTTCCTGAATGATAACACGTGCTTCCTGCACATGTGCATTCATATACGCAGATGCGGTCCCTGATGCGGGAATATCACTAAATCCGGTCAGTCTGATGTTATAGTTTGCCTCGACACCGGGATCTGAAACCGGCCATGGCCATGCCATGCCATATCCTGTCTCCCCGTCTTCATCAGGGTCAGGTGCAGCGAGCATTATGAACCGTTCGGATGACTGCGTGGAGAGCGACCCGATAGTAAGGTCGACAGAACTTCCCTCTTCCACTATGTTGCAGAACGTCGGAATGATATCATCATCAGTCTGCGTTGCAAACGGGCAGAGCAAAGTATATGCGGTATCCTGTCCTGTTCCTACACCATCGAGAAGCAGGGACTCCTGTGAGGTCATACGGCCCGTCTCGCTCCCGACAAATTCAGTCAATCTGTCGGTGACGAGGTTGTACTGGTTCTCTGCCGCCATTCCTGCAGTATCATACTTCATGGACTTGGCAAATGATACCAGTCCCTGGTCGGCGATGGTGTGCTCGGAATAAGTACTGGAATAAATGACTGACGTTGGTGCCATCGGCGGGGCAGGATCCCAGCCGCCAGCCTGGTATCCGTCATTTATAGTCGTTGCAATGCTGTCTGTCTCTGTAGCTGTCCCGAACAGCTGCATAAGCGTACTGGTGATAAAACCCTGTGTCTCCTCAACCTGCGGTTCACCGCTGTCGGCAAATGCAACACCGACAGTTACCAGTAGAATGGTGAATGCAATCAAAACGATTCGTAATTTCATGTATACCTCCTACATCCTGTGCTGAAGTTCATCAGTTTTACTTACTTATAATTTATCATAATACTTCCTGAAAATAATCAGAAGAGTTACTCAATAATTAAAAATATCGACCTTGCGGTTGAAAACAAGGTAATTACTGAATTTAATACACGTGCAGTTTCATAGAAAAAAATATATTCCGTATTATTCCGGAATGAAAAATAAAAAAAAGAGAAAGCAGGGTACTCATCCCTGTCAGTCAATTTGATCAATATATCTGCCGGCAGGACCAGTAAACTGTGACTTGTAATTCATTGCCTTATCAAAGAGCGTAATCTCTCCGGTTGTCGTTGTCATTTCTGAATAAACAAGGTCTTCTGCCTTCGGATACAGGAACCCAAACATGCTCTCACGAATGACAACACGTCCTTCCTGAAGATGTACATTCATATACGCCGATGAAGATCCAACTGCAGGTTCATCGCCAAACCCGGTAAGTTTTACGTTGTAGTTTGCTTCAACACCCGGATCTGCTACCGGCCATGGCCAGGCTATGCCATAATTCCTCGATGCGATGGTTCCTACAACAGCGGGAGCTGCCAGCATAATGAACCTTTCGGATGATTGCGTTGAGAGCGAACCTATGGTGAGATCGACTGAACTGCCTTCTTCCACTATATTGCAGAACGGCGGGATAATATCATACTCTCCCTGAGTTGCAAACGGGCAGAGTAATGACGATCCGGTAAGTGTGCCTGTACCGGCACCATCAAGAAGCAACGATTCCTGCGAGGTCATACGGCCCGTCTCACTCCCGACAAACTCATTCAGCCTGTCAGTGACCAGGTTATACTGGTTCTCTGCCGCCATTCCGGCGGTATCATACTTCATGGTCTTTGCAATTGAGACCAGTCCCTGATCAGCAATCGTATGTTCGGAATAGGTGCTCGAATATATGACAGAACCTGGTGCCATTGGGGGAGCTGTCCAGGGCCATGGGCCGGCCTCGTACCCGTCATTGATAGTCGTCGCAATGCTGTCGGTTTCGGTTGCCGTTCCAAGCAGCTGCATAAGCGTACTGGTGATAAACCCCTGTGTCTCCTCAACCTGCGGTTCACCGCTGTCGGCAAATGCAACACCGACAGTGAGCAGAACAATCGTAAGTGCTATCAAAGTAATCCGTATTCTCATCAATACCTCCTACAGTTTTGCTGAAATTTCAGCATTTTTTACTTCAAATTGTGTAGAGATAAGCTTTTCTCCATCCTTTTAATTAAACAGACTGTTAAAATTTTTCACCGTCCACCCGGATTCAAAAAAAAATAGACTATTCCTCTCTGAAATTAAATACCCGGTCCCAAAAAAAGTTTATTTTCAGGAGATATAATCCAAAAGAGAGGAGAGGGAAACAGATTATTCCATTCCCTTCTGTATCCGTCTTACCTTTACAACCTCAGGAAGATCCCATCCCCCGATCATCCCAACAAGTGCCTGAACGTACGGTTCCTGCCGGGTCATGCTCGGGGATGACCGGGGGTTCTGCCGGTCACCTTTTCTCCCCATTCCGGCATGTCCGGTTGCGATAAAGTGCAGGAAATCCTCCTTTGGAAGATACCATGTACAGTTTATCTTCAGCCTGACAGAATTCCGGTTTTTCGGGTGGGGATACAGGAGTGCACGGGTCCCCTGTACCGGCACAGGGGCTCCGTTCCCTGACTCTGAAAGGCCGATTATCCGCTGCCAAAGGTCATTGCACCCCACATCTGCCATGATACAGGTACGGCAGAAACGGTTTGTCGGCGGGTAGCCGTCTCCCTCGTAAAAGCGGCAGAACCGGATCTCCATATTACATCATGGACGGGCCTTCCCTTAATCCGTTTCCATACCGGAGGGCACTGCCCCGCACCGGCAGGCATCGTTTTTCAGAGAAATATTGTCGTATCATTCGGGATAAGGCGTTTCCTTAAGAAATACAGATGACTGATTCCTGCGGGTTCTATTTTAAATTCCACAATACCGTTTTTTCCTGTTTCTGAAGATTACCCGATCTTCATCCGGAAATTTTATTTTTCGTCAATTCGTGTGTGCGAAAGCATTCCCTGCTATAAACGATAAATCGGAATTGTTACGCGTATACCTAGCCAGAACAGCCTTCTTCGCATCCGGGAATTCCGTAAAAAGGCTCAGCCTGACGAATCCGGGGCGATCTTCCCGTCACCGGTTGAGATTATCCCGAGATGCCCTGGTGAATGACAGGGTGATTCGTTTTTCAATTCAAAGGTGGTGATTCAATGACTACCCGCCATCTCATTAAAGAATTGAGTTTGGCGTGAAAACGGACATGAATCCGACGGGCCACACGCATACAGGATGAAAATGTCAGGGGGACATTTTCATATTAACCACCGATGACCGCCTTGCGGTCGAGCATAAAGCATGAAGATCACGAAGTGATTTTCATTGGAAAATCCATTGGTTTTCATAAGTAAGGCCTGTGAACATAGTTCTCATAGGTGTTTTTTTTTAAAAAATCATCCAAAACAGCGAAGTGTCGTAAAAGATGGGCAGGAATGCTATCATGAAATGGTATCATGAATCTTCCAGGCCTTGCAGTTCTCCTGCGACATCATCGAGCAACAGCTCTTCAAGGCGTGCCTTTGAGGGCACTCCTGTTGCAGGGTTACACCTGTGAAGGCGGTAATATGAGTCGAGAAGCGAGTTATGGAGAATTATATCTTTTTTTCCTTCATCGGTAACTGCATGTTCCGGCCGCTGGGGAAGCCGATCATCGGTCCGCCTCATCCCGGACCGTGCATTAAACGACCTCTCCAGCAGGTAAATCCGGTCAAGGGCCTGTTCCAGTTCCTTTTCATCAAATAATATACCTGTCGACGCCTCTATCAGCCTGATAACCCCGCCCCACAGGGGGTAACGCCATACCAGCGGAACTGCAAGGTACCAGCTGTTTACGGCACCTTTACACCGGCCGAGAGCATCTGCAAGCGTGGTGACCCTTTCACCTGCGATGAGCGCACCTGCAGGGTCATTTGTAAGGTAACCTTTCCTGACGAGTTCCGCATAAAGATCAGGTTCATTTTCACCAAGGGCCCACGTCCTTCCCCTGAGGTGATCAGCACCACGGGTTGAGGTGGCATGAGCAAGGCCGTATATACCTGCCGGGTAGACCCCCCTGCTCACACCTTTGACATCGAAGCAGTAGTCCGCTGCTTTGCCCCCCAGTTTTTGTGCCAGACCGTTCATGCCTTCCGCGAGGAGGTCTCCAAACCCGTACCTCCGGGCAATCATGTGGATGAGCCTTATCTGACTTTCGGCGTCTTCCCATTCAAGGGATATTCCACCCGTGTCCTTCAGGGTCAGGAGCCCCTGTTCAAAGAGTTCCTTGGCATACGCAATCACACTCCCGAGCCCGATGATGTCCATGCCGTAGCGATTGGCGAGGTTTGACATCTCCATGATCGCGACCGGGTCAAGGATGCCGCTGTTTGTACCGAGCCAGTGGACCGCTTCGTATTCAAGCGCCTCTCCGACCTCGCCCGTACGGTCTCCAGAAGGTATCCGAAAAATATTCTTACACCTGACAGGGCAGCCATGACATCCGGTCCGCCCGATCTCGTACTCTTTCCATGCACCTGACCGGAGGTTCGCCGGAACGTCGTCGTGCTCCCAACGGGCCTGGCTGTTCCGGAATGCCGGCCTCCAGTTCTCAACACCGATAAGTGACCCGTGTGTACCGACAGGGTCATGGAAAAAGTCTGATTCCCTGAAGAAGCCTGAGTCTTCCTTTACAAGGTCACGGAAGCGGTCAGGATAGGCGAGATCAACCCGCCCTGTGCCATGGACCGCGATTGCTTTTAAGTTTTTTGAGCCGAACACTGCACCGCTCCCGGTAGCTGCGGATGCATACCGGTCAATAATCGTTGATGCGAACCTGACAAGCCGCTCCCCTGCCGGACCTGCACAGGCAACGCTGAGTTGTTCACCATGCTCTTTTTTCAGGAATGTCGTCGTTTCCCACGTATCACATCCCCACAGGTCTCCTGCTTCCCGTATAGTGACATTTTCGTCATCGATAAAAAGATAGGAAGGAACAGGAGCCCTGCCCGTGATGACGATCTGGTCATATCCTGCACGCTTGAGATGCCATGCAAACTCCCCCCCTCCACTGCCGTCACCGAGGATCCCGGTGAGGGGCGAGAGTGTACTGACCGAGAGCCTCCCGGTGAAGGCAAGCGGAGTCCCGGTCAGCATTCCGGGTGCAAAACAAAGAACATTCTCAGGGCTGAGCGGATCGGTGGCACCCCTGATCTCTTCCCACAGCACACGGGAATTAAACCCGCGTCCACCCAGGAATTTTTTTGCAAACAGGGGATCAAGAGGTTTTTTTGATATCGATCTGTCTGTCAGGTCTACGCGAAGTATTGTTCCTCTCCATCCATACATTTTTGATCTTCTCGCTTTATCCGGTATTCAATCTAATGAAATGGTCAGATGCCCGTAACGGTTCACTGGTGGCAGATTCAAAAATTTAAGGGTGCGAAAAGCATTTTGTCATCTCTGCAGCCTCTTTGGCAGGTATCGCAAGGAGTGTTTCTGTTTGAACGACCCCGAGATGGGCAATCTCCATCATCGCCTTTAACATTGATTTTTCATCCGGGGTCTCTGCAAATGCGACAAAATCATAATGCCCGGGTGTGTAGTGAAGAGATGTCATCTCCCCGCCGACCCCGTTCAACTGGGTCTTTTGCTCAAGAATACACTCAGTCACATTCTTCACCCTGTCAAGACCCGCAGGGGTGAATTTCCCTACAATAATAAATGTTATCATAGATGTTTTTCAGCTCCATTCATTATAATGGAACATTCCTCCGGGCCTGATATAACTATTTCTTATCCCGGTAAAAGGGATTGACCCCGTCAAAAAATTGTAATCCGTCGCGTTTACGGATGGGCTGACAGCATGAAAAGAACAGGGAAGGTCTCCATACTATGGGAAACCTTGTTCATCCGGATACTGACACGGTGCCGGGTTTATCAAATTGTGTTTTTTTTATGAAAACACGGCACTGGAGTGCCCTTACTTCTTTTTTCCGGTCTTTGTAATCTTTTTTTCCGGTTTTATCGGTCCGGGCTGGTTCGTGTGCGGGCCAAGCTCTTCAGCATGGGGGTGGGAATGCGGGTGGTGCCGTGGAGGGAGGTCTGGTTTCTTCTGCGGGTGATGTTCGGGGTGCGGGTGGAGGTGGTCATAGGGATGGTGCATGTCTTCCTCTTCCTGACGTGCTTTATCAGGGCTCTTTTTCTCACCGGTATGGTGTTCAGCAGGTTCAGGGTCAGGGTTGTGTCGTGGTGACATAAATTGAATTTAATCCGGCAGGATTAATGCTTTTCCCTGTCGTCATACCAGGATGTGGGGAATATACTGATTAACCGACAGATATTCCCCCTCTCATCCTGATGCTCCACTCATCGACCTGATAACTACATTTCGTCTCTCCTGATACACCAGACACAATGTGCTGTATTCATTGGACTAAAAACAAAATGAACACGATTAATGGATTTTTTTATTGAGAATGTCATTCACGTCTTTGCAGGGCCCCGTTTCTTATCGATCCTCTCCTTAAGAAATGGCTGATGAAACGGGATAACCGCGATAGAAGGACAATTATTTTGTTATTTTTTCCTACACGCCGGTTCCTTCCTGATATCCACGACAACCTTTTACAGGGAAGACCGCCCTGCAGAGGTAATACCTGCATTCCCATATACACGGTGAACCGGACGGTCCTGTCAGGATGGATCCACATGCAGGGCAGCGGACCGGCTCCATCTCTTTTCCCATGCATACCCTTACCACTCCTGTGAAAATAGTCCCGGGACCATGCATGGTGAAAGTGATCAGGAGCGAAAGCAAAAAGACGCGCAAGCGTTTCATATCCATACGAACTGAAAAGGCACTGTTTTTATAAAACCGGCCATGCTGCAATCTTTATATCTATACTTCAGGAAGAATTGTGAAGGAAAGGGAATGATTTCAACTGTTTCAGAAAATTTCGTATAATATATATCAATATGGCATGATACCCCACGGGTGTTTTTTAGTAAAACCGGTATGCTCCGGTTGGGACCTGTATCTCAAATCGTGCTCCTTTCCCAGGCTCACCGGTCTCCCTGATCGAAATCCCGCTTATCGAAAGTATTTCCCTGGCGAGAAATAACCCAAGACCGGTGTTCCTGCCAAAACCCCTCATGAATATCTTTTCTTTCTCGTCCTCAGGAATACCAGTCCCGTCATCCTCGCATACAATGACAAGACCGTCGGGTGTTTCCCTGAGGTAAAAAACGATCTTCGTAATCATATCGCCGTAACGCACAGCGTTTTCAATCAGGTTGACAAAGACCTTGACAAGCATCGCATCTGCAAGTATTTCTGTACCGCTGATGCGGTTGTCCACAATGATATTCCCGGTATTCACGTGCGAACGGGCTTTTTCAATGATCCTGCAGGCATCCTGCCAGACCGGAGCTTCCAGCCCCATCTGCTGGTATTCACGGGTAAATAAAATCTGGCGTTCTATTGCACCTGCAATATGGATCTGCTTATCGAGGAGTTCTTTTTCTTCGCACCCGGCAAGATGATCGCGAAGCAGTTCCTGGTATCCCTGAAGGGCCATAAGCTGGTTCTGGATATCATGACGGGTAATGCTTGAGAGGAGGCCCAGTTTCCGGTTTGCGGATCGCACCATATCTTCAGAGTGTTTTTGCTCGGTAATATCCTCGATGGTCCCCTCGATAATTCCGGCACTTGTATCAGGAAAGCCAGGAATGTGTGCAGTAATTGAGACCCAGAAAAGTGACCCGTCCCTTTTTGTCATCTGCAGTTCCCTGCGGGCAATATGTCCAGTGCTGATCAGCTCTTTATAGATCCTGATCCGGTCATCCGTATTGATATAATATTTTTTTATCGAAATTCCCTTTAACAGTTCTTTTGATTCAAACCCGAATAAACGGGCAAAAAAGTTGTTTACTTCAATAATTCTGCCGGCCTTATCCAGTGACGACCGGAAGATCCCGATATTTAAGTTATCAACGAGATTCCTGTATTTTTCCTCGCTCTCACGAAGTGCAGTTTCCGCGGTAATACGTTCGGTAATGTCCCTGATAAGGGCAACCATGCCGTTTACGCTGCCGTCCTTCCGGTAAACAAGGGCCGCACTGATTTCGGTTGAAAATTGAGAGCCGTCTCTCCTCACGATCCGGTATACATCAGGGGTACAGGCATTTCCCCGCATCATAGTCCCGATATCGTTTTGAACCCTTTCACGGTCTTCTGGCACTATCCACTCAAATATGGAAGTTCCGTTCACTTCTTTGTCAGAGGAGAGATGCAGGAGGGAAAGCACCATAGGCGAAGAAGCGGTGATTATTCCATCATTTCCAAGATAGACGATCCCGCTTGGAGAAGCCTGGAACAGGCTCCGGTGCAGATCTTCTGACCGGGAAAGCGCCTCTTCTGCAATTTTCCTCTCAGAAATATCGTTGACAAGGGCAATGATTGCGACAAACCTGCCCTTTTTATTTTTTATTGCCGATGCAGAGAGCGATCCCCAGAGAACCGTCCCGTCTTTTCTTATATACCGTTTTTCTGTCTGGTATACATCCTTTTTCCCGGCAACGACATCTTTCATAACTGACATGTCGGAATCGATATGGTCAGGGTGCGTCACATCAGGAACCGTCATCTTTGCCAGTTCTTCCTGACTGTACCCGAGCAGTTCTGAGAATTTTTTGTTCACTGTTCTGAAACAGAGATCAGGTCCGACAAGTACAATGGCAACCGGTGATTTTGCAAAGATGGTACGGAATTTTTCCTCGCTTAAAAGAAGTGCCCCGTTCTTCTCGGCAAGTTCGTCGTAATTCTTCCTTACCCTCTCCTCAGCGTCCGATAATTTCCTGCATGTGTCAGTAAGGTCTAAGTTTTTCCTTTTCAGATCTTCTTCTGCCTTTTCCTGTCGTGTAATATCATATAGTGCAGCTGCAAAAGACATTATTTCATTATTGCTGTCCCGTAGTGGGACGAGCGAGAGTCTGACGTGAACGATGCTTCCGTCTTTCCTGATATACCGCTTTTCCATCGTTTCCGGGTGAGAATCCCCCGCAATTATTTTATCGTAGCGAAGGAGTTCCTCTGCAAGGTCTTCCTCCGGAATGTGGTCAGACCACTTCATTTTTAAAAGTTCTTTCCGGGTATACCCGAGAATCTCGCAGGTACGGTCATTTACAAAAAGCCAGCGCTTTTCCTTTGAAACGATTCCAGCTCCTGTAAGCGGCATGTTAAAAAAAGTCATGAAAAGGTCTTCGTTTCCTGTCCTTTCAGGGGGAATTCTCTTTTTACCGGCTGTTGTCCGAACCATTTCAGCGAGTCCGGTATAGAATACCTCGTCACCGTCTGGCCGTGCGAGGCGGGCAACCAGCAGACTGGCGCCATCTTCCGGCATATATGCTTCACAGGACGTCCCTGATACCAGGATTACAGGGATATTATGTGACTTCCTGATTTTTTCGAAAAAATAAGCTTTCTTTTCATCCCGGGGTATCATATCGGCGATGACGAGGTCGATTGAATCAAGTTGCAGTATTAACTGTGCTTCCTGCTCTGAAAACGCTGATTGTATCTCTATTGTGCCGTTTTGTGCAAGATAGTAAGATGCAGCTGTATGAGAATCAGGATTATCACTCACATACAGTACGTTGACCAAACGACACCCCCAGTTATTCGTTTGTTTTGTGAACGATAATGCTTGGGATTTGATCCGGCCATATGTCCGGCGTGAACTACCCCGCCCTGAAAAATAGATGAGTGCTGCAGGAACTACTGTATCATATCCCGGTAAAAAAAATCGTGATAAGGCAGAAACAGGCCCTGACGGTCATCAGGCTGATTGTTTTTCTCGGAATCATTGTAGCAGCATTCCTCTTTTCGGCAGGACTGATCCAGTTGTTTGGAATAAAACCATTTTTTTCACTTGCCTTAACCGCTGCGTCCCTTGTCTTTGTCGTGGGTCTCATCATTTCCCTCTTTATCTATCGCCTGTTCTGCAGAATTATATTTCCAACAGGACTCCTTTTTCAGGTCGCAGCAGCTCCTGCACGCTTAAAAATATACCGGACCGGTGCATGCATAGAATGTCGCAAATGCGAAAGAGCCAGTCCGACTGACGAATCGAAACGTTCAGATTTAAAATCCGAGTGCTATCTCTGTCATCGGTGCATCGATGCGTGTCCTGTGGAAGGTAAGGCGTTGCGATACGGTATTCCACCTTACCATTCCCCCTGTGCGGGAAAAAAGGAGAGCGAATAAAATTGTCATCGAAAGAAAGGGAGTATCTGAAGGAAAAATATTCTCTTTAGAATACCTCATTTATGTCAGGAAAAATCCGTTCCAGGCAAAATAATCCCCCAATCATTTCTGTCCATTATCCGGAACTGATCATTTAGTCAAGCAGTTTTCCCATCATGACGAGATCTGCATACCCGTCGTCATCACGAAATGCTTTCCTCTTTACCCCTTCATGGGTAAAACCCGCTTTTTCATAGAGACGTATCGCCCGTAAATTCGGAACTGCAACAGAGCATTCAAGCCTTGAATACCCCCTGTCCCTTACCTCGTATTCAAGGAAACGAAGAGCTTTTTCTCCCATTCCCTTCCCCGGCAGGCGGGCTCGAGGTAGATAAAAAAAACTGCAACATGCGATATTTTTGTTCCCGGTTCCCCGTGTATGACCCCGATGGCCCCAACAGTTCCTGCTCCGTCCCGTATGCACCAGAGAAGCGATCCACGGTCCTGTATGAACATCCAGAAATCAAGGGTTTTCTGAAATGGTACCGGCGGGATGAGGTTCAGGTACCTGGCAATTTCAGGTTCGTTTACCAGCTCGTTCAACCGGACGAGGTCAGATTCGTCTGCCCGTGTAAACCGTACCTTTTCCCCGGACACCCGGAATCCATGTATTTCGTAGAACTTCAATAGTAAAAAAGAGATGCGGCTATTTTGGGAAGTGATAAAAAGAGACGGGATTTTTCCCGGACAACCGGAAATACTCACTACTCAGTCTTCCGCACCGGGTTCCGGCTCAGATGGCGGGGTTGTGTAGACCTTCCAGACAAAGAGGCCGATACAGATGATAATAATGACTGCAAGCACCACGGCACTTATAATATTCTCGGCCAGGTTCACGTTCGTGCTGACCACAATATTCAGCCCGGTCATATCATTGAATGCACCAATGACGAGCGCTATACCAAAGAAAATGAAAAAACCGACAAATATACCAAGGATCACTGCTGCGACGATCCGCAGAGCACTGGGATTAGACGTATTTTCTGCCATGGAATCCTTATTTATTCCATAAATATATAGTAATTCGCATCGAATGGGCAGAGCTGCACGCGACTGGTCCTGCTGCCGGTTCGCCGGGCTGCAATCATGGACCCTTTTTTACTCATGTAAATGTCGCGCAGTGATATATATTTCAATGGGATTTCCGCGTATCTCATGAGGGCTGTATCCCTTTACCCGGATTGGATCAGGTCAGGACACTCCTGCTTGTCCCTGATGATGGTACTATTTTATCTGTTTGTAGTCCGATAACCCTCACAGGATAAAGACAGATATGTGGTTTTCAGACTGGATACGAAATATCAGGGCCAGAAAAAAGACTTCATACCTTAAATCAGACCGGGAAAAAAAGAAAGAGGACGATGAGGACGAGGAAGAGACCGAAGATCTGGTCGCACTCGGCATCATCTGATATCGCCTGCCGGTATGAAGGTCCTTTTTATCGCCCTTCGCTATTCCGTGTGAGATATTGAGTTCCTTTTTAAGCATAGTATATGTGGGCAGTTGTTCCTGCACCCCGGACAGGATGAACTTTGCCGCCCCCGAATATACCGCGAAGGCTCTGCCTTTCTAAACCGGGGCGACTACTGCGGTCGCCAACAGAAATTACGACTACAAAAATGCGTAATGGTATAATGATTAGCTGATTGAACGGCGGCGATTCAAGTGACTATTCACCACTAACTCAAAGATCCGCGGTTCTGTACCCCCATACAAAACAGAGATGAGGCTTTTTTATAATCCTATGATGGAATTATATCTGCCGGAGGGGCTATAATATATGGAATATCCTGAAAGTGGACCCGGCACGGGTGCGTAGTTCTTTCCAGGCACGTGACACAATGGCATCTGTTGATGAAAAATTAAACTTCCTCATCCAGTATATCACGGACCACGGACCAATGATTATCTCATTTTCCGGCGGTGTCGACAGCGGTGTACTTGCGGCCGCAGCTCACGCGTCGCTCGGGGAAAGGGCAGTGTGTGTGCTGTTATCAAGTCCGCTTATCCCGCAACGTGAAATTTCAGGTGCAGTGTATATGGCAGAGACTATCGGTATCGAATGTCGTATTCTCCCGTTCCCGGTTCTCAACGATACCACGTTCTGTAGCAATCCGCCTGACCGGTGCTATACCTGTAAAAAAAAGGCGGCAGTCATCCTGAAAGAATATGCACAACGGCACGGCTACGCATCGGTTGCTGACGGTCTGAATACATCCGACCGTGGAGAATACAGACCCGGGGTCCGTGCCAGTGATGAAGAGGGCATCCTGCACCCTTATCTCGTTGCCGGAATCTCAAAAGAAGAGGTCAGGGCGATTGCAAACCATTTAAACCTGTATTTTTCATCGAAACCGTCTTTCGCATGTTTCGCCACCAGGATTCCCTATAATGAATCCATTACCCCGGAAAAACTGGCAATGACAGAGCAGGCCGAAGACGCCCTGTGGGCTGCCGGGCTTACCAGTTTCCGTGTGAGGTGTCATGGAACTATCGCACGAATCGAGCTGTTGCCCGGCGAGAGGGAAATTGCAATGCAGAAAAGAGACTGGATTGTCAGGGAATTAAAGAACGCCGGATTTCTCTATATCACTCTCGACCTGGAAGGATTCAGGAGCGGGAGGATGGACGAGGGATTACAAAGTGACTGGGACTGACCGTTTCAGGAGTACATCGGGAAATTTCATCCCCTGATCTGTCTGGAGAGCTGATTACAAATTCCCGGAACTGATAGTTACAATCCCGGGAATAGTCTTATTCATTGATTTCCTCTTTGCACCGGGTGCAAGGTTTTTTTTCAGGGATGGCGGGATTTTGCTGCAGTAATCAGGAATTTCAGTTCCCGTGCAGCGCTCCTGACATCCTCCTTCCCGAATACCGCAGAGATCACGGCAACTCCGTCAGCCCCGTGTGCAATGACATCGCTGACATTTTCCCTGCCTATCCCGCCGATGGCAACTACAGGAACTGAGACCTGGTTACGGATTTCCCGGAGGACTGCCAGGCCGTGACCTGGCCCGGCATCCGTTTTTGTCGGTGTCGAAAAGAGCGGGCTGAGTGCGACATAATCGGCACCCTCCTCTTCTGCACGTACTGCTTCTTCAGGGGAGCCAACCGACACCCCGATTATGCCGTTGAAATCTGACCTTTTTTTCACCTCAGGGACAGGGAAATCGTCCTGTCCGACATGAAGACCATCTGCCATGCATGCGATGGCAATGTCAAGACGGTCATTGATTATCAGGGGTATCCCGTAATCATATGTCACTTTCCGCAATTCCAGTGCTGTTTCGAGCATGACCCTGCTGCTGCTCGTTTTATCCCGGTACTGGACGATATCTGCTCCCCCCATAATAGCCTGCCTGACAAGGTCTGCAAGGGGGGAGTTCATCGTGGGTCGGTCGTCGGTGACGACGTACAGTCCAAATTCCATGCGAATACTTTTATAACTCCGAAATTCTGGTGTTTGATGTGATATCTTCGGCTTCAAGTGACGCAAGACTGTCAAAGAGCGCTGTCCTGAACGAATAGGGTCCATCCGCCTTCGCTGATGCGATCTCTCCGGCTCTTCCGAAGACTGCAAGTGCAGCGGCTGACGATTCGGTATAATTATCAGAAACAGCCGCAAAGGCCCCGGTGAGAGAAGCCGCCATGCAACCGGTGCCGGAAAGTCGGTCCATCATCGGATGCCCGTTATTTACGATAAAGACCCGGTTTCCGTCAGTGATAATATCCTCTGCCCCGGTCATTGCTACCGTGCACCCGGTTGCAAGGGCACACTTCCTGGCGGTCTCAATGGGATCCCCGGTCAGACCCGCTGAGTCGACTCCCCTTACTTTTCCCCCCGATCCTGCAATCACTCCTATCTCCCCGGCATTTCCCTTCAGGACAGATATTTTAAGGGAGGAGAGGAGCCGGAGTGTGGTCTCGGTACGGTAGTGTGTGGCACCTGCACCGACGGGATCCAGGATGACCGGTATCCCGAGTTCATTTGCCTTATCACCGGCGATGAGCATCGCACCGACCTGGACTGCCGAAAGTGTTCCGATGTTGAGGACCAGTGCCCCCGCAATCGCTACCATCTCTGCAACCTCACGATCACTTTCTGCCATCACTGGTGCTGCACCAGCACAGAGCGTAATATTTGCACAGTCGTTGATCGTCACATTGTTGGTAATATGGTGGACGAGGGGCCGGTTTTTCCTCACGCGGGAGAGCAGTTCTGCAACGAATGTCCCATTCATCATTTCACCTATCTATAGCTGGTCTGAATTAATACTACCATTGGATGCGACATTGCAGGTAAGGCGTAAAGGCCGCCGGATTTTATCTGTCAAAAACGACCTTCACAATATCCTGAAATAGGGAGATAACGAACATATAACAACACGCAATGAACCCAAAGCAGGATACCGAATCCATTGAGCAGGTGAAAGAGAGAACCGCACGGCTTTCGGTCCTGTCAAATACCGGCCTTGTCATCATGAAGCTGGTCGTCGGGTCAGCCATCGGGTCGGTCAGTATCATATCTGAAGCCATTCACTCGGCAATGGACCTCCTTGCAGCGGTCATCGCATATTTTTCGGTCCGGAAGTCAGCTGAACCCCCGGACGCAGACCACCAGTTCGGACATGGAAAGTTTGAAGATATTTCAGGCCTGGTTGAAGCAATCCTCATCTTTTTTGCGGCAATCCTTATCATCAGGGAGGCGGTCATCACGCTTCTCGGGCAAGATCCCGGACATTTTTCCCCTGAACTCCTCTTTGCAGGAATTGCAGTCATGGGAATTTCTGCCTTTGTAAACTGGCTGGTCTCGCAACGGCTGATGAAGGTGGCAAAAGAGTCGGAGTCGATTGCACTCGAGAGTGATGCCTGGCACCTCAGGACCGATGTGTATACCTCCCTTGGCGTTTTTTTTGGCCTTATCCTTATCAGGGTAACGGGAATAACCCTCCTTGACCCGCTCATTGCCATTGGCGTTGCAATCGTTATCATGAAGGCCGCGTATGACCTGACAAAACGTTCATTTTCTGATCTTATCGATCACAGCATCCCAAAAAAAGATGAGAAGAGGATGAAGGAGATTATCTGCGAACATGCAGGCGAGTACGCCGGGTTCCACAGGTTTAAGACACGGCGTTCCGGCCCTGACCTTTTCATCAACTTCCACCTCGTCATGCCCGGGGATATATCAGTCAGCCAGTCACATGACCTTGCCGAACATCTTGAATCTGACCTGAAGCTGGAATACCCGCGCTCCATTGTCACGATCCATGTCGAGCCATGCAACGAAGGATGTGAACGGTGCGGGGAATTCTGCACATTTTTTGAGAAGAATCCCGGTCGCAGGAAATAAGGTGAGTGTTCCCCGTGGGATTCTCCAGAACCGATTCTTTTTTGCGGAGGATGAAAGCCCCGTGTTGATCCGGGTAATGTTCCGGATCTGTCCTGAAGTTACTGGTTTGAGATAGATTTATCAATGTGATGGGAGTGTTAACTATCATGTCATTAAAAACCACGATTATCAAACGTTTTGGCATAATGACTGTTGCCAAATTTGGTCTTGTTATCGGAGCAATTTACGGCCTTATCTGGGGAATCCTCGTTGCCATTCTCGGGGCGGGTTTTGCCAGCAGTATGGGCATGGGGGCACTTGGCGCAACCGGTGTCGGAGCAGCTGCTATTGTCATAGGGCTTATCATGGGAGCAATTCTCGGGTTCATCTTCGGGGCAGTCGGTGCATTTATTTACAATGTCGTCCTCGGCGTCATTGGCGGCATTGAGATGGATCTCGAGATAACAGACTGATACTCACCTATTTTCTCTTTTTATTCAATCCCTGCAGAGTGCTTATTTTCTAAAGACCCGTCAGACCAGTAAAGATTTTAAGTCCCGGAGGTCCGGGGAGCGGTCTCTTTTCAGATCCATAACGTTGTAAGATAGTAGAGTCCGAAGATTATCAGGAAGAATCCGCATATCCCAAGGGTCCACCGGTACTGCTTTTCTCCAAGAAGGAACCGCCCTTTATGCACGCCGGTTGATACAACGGTCAGCCACGCCATATCTGCACTCCAGTGCCCGATGATAAAACCAAGGACCGGGACTATTCCCCCTTCTGCCGCCCCGATAAGGAGCGAACTTCCGACCGAGAGCCACCATATCCAGAAATACGGGTTTGAGATGCTGGTAACAACCCCGGCGACGAATGGCCGGGTTATCGTGGAATCAGATGCACTTATATCAATGCGGGCAGTCCGCGATTCAATAAGTGTCAGAACGCCGAAGATAAAGAGTGCAACCCCGCCGGTAAGTGCGATTAATCTTGAATATTGCCCCATGACACTGCTTATTCCTGCGACGATCAGGATGACCATCACCAGTTCGACGAGCATATGCCCGAGCGTGACCTTCGGGCCCGTCGTCCAACCGCCCCGGATCGATGCATTGATCGTGGCAATCAGTGTCGGACCGGGGGCAAGGGCCCCTGATAAGCCGATAAAAAAACCAAGTGCCAGCATCTGGGCAAAAAGGGCGACCGGTTCTGCCATGGTACTTCATCCTTTCCGGGTATGACAGAATAATGGTTATCATTTTCATGGTTAACCGGCAGGTTTTATAAATAGCAGGTTCCCGCTGTTTGTATGCCATTCATGGATTTCCGGTACTGTTTTTCAGCCGGATGAGAGTTCTGTATTACCCGGACCAGACTACATTTCTCTGAGAATCAGGATATCCCACAGGAACGCCGACCTATTTAAGCCATTTTATCATGAGAGATATTTCTCCGGCAAGTCCGCGATAGGGAAATGTTGTATCGTCGCAGTAGTCCTTATAGCTTACAGAATAAAATTCAGTGAACCCGGCTTTTAAAAAACAATCATGGGATGGCCGGGAGGTACATTCAGCAAGTGCTACCCGGTATCCATGGTTCTTCGCATATTCAAGAGCATGCATGATAAGCCTCGTAGCGAGCCCTGTTCTCCTGATCTGCGGTACTACCCCGATCTGGACGATATGATATCCTTCACCCTGCGACAGGGGATATTTCTTAAGAAATTCATGTTCAAGGTGTGCAATTAATGTGACACAATCAGAAAAAACCTCGAACATCTGCGCCATCTGTAAATCATTCTCTTCCCACGTCTCACAAACGTCACCTGCAAGGAGAAAACCGGCATATGAATACGTGCAAGGGTCCTTTGCAACAAAACTCATTCCCGCCTGTGCACAGAGATCGAGGTAATGTGCTGAGAGGGGAGAGAAAACTGCGTGATCCGCCATACGGGCATGAGTGAGGGGTTCATCGCGGGGGAAAATTTCAGCGTAAACCCTGGCTGTTTCTCCAGCCAGATCAGCGGTGAGCGGAGATATGTAAAATTGGTCTTTGTTTTGAGTCATTTTAGCTATGTTCCGGGGTAATCTTTCTGGTATCAATAATGGGGTGTACTGAATGATGTATATACTCTTCGCAGGCTGGCAGGAACGCTCCATATTTTAAATGAGACTGGCTTCGCGTTGTTGGGACCGGGTGTTGAAGAATACGATAAAATAATGTATACCGGTTTTGGAGACATCCCGGCAACCGGCACCGCAACTGCATTCATCAATGTCCATATACAGGATGGCGAAACAGGACCTCTCGTTGTTCCCGGACAGTAACACAAATCGAAAACCCCGGTTATCCAGAATCCAATACTGTAACCGGCGACATCACGCTCTTTGACAAGGTAATGAATTACAATTCAAAGATTACCGGACCCGTGTACCGGGACCACCCGGCCTAAAGAAAGAAAGCATAAAACCCCTTTTTTAAAAAAATTACCGCAATTTCCCCTCATTTTGTAAACAAATTTTTGAATAAATTATAAATACGAGGATGTTTCATTTTCAATGCTGAATTTTCAGCAGAAGGAGGATTGGTAATTATCAAAACACGAAATGCAGGTATTTTGATACTTGTACTCTGTCTTGCAGCGGTTGCAATGGCAGACACCGGTGTCCCCCAGGTTCCTGAAACGCAGGGGTTCACCACAGCAACGACAATATCAGCGTTCGGTACTGCAACCGAGACTGATTCAATTGTCTCACAAATTCTGAGTAATGTTTTTCGGAACCCGACGGGGCTGCCAATCGATCCGCCGCTCTATTATCGTGATACCGCAGTTTACACCAGCTCATATACAGAAAACACTATTGCCGACCAGGGCCTGGTAACATATGCAAAGACTATCAATGCAGATACTGCAGGAATGGCCGCAGAAAACCAGTTCAATGTAAAGGCTGAAAAAATTGTTGAGTTTATCGGCAGTGATACCGGACGGATGATCTCTGACGAGAGTAATCTTGTCGATGGAGTAGGAACTGTATTTACAACAGAAAAAATAATGCTCTGTCCGTTTGCAGGTGGATCAATTAAATACAACCCGCCGTTCTGCAACATCGTAGAGGAGGGCAGCAGTGTTGACCTTACTATCGGTTCACTCTTAACGGCAACTGAAGAACGTCACATCATGCAGTCAGTGAACTTTTGCGACATATCAGGTTATGACCTCCCCGTGTCAACCCCGGGTGTTGAGGTAAACTACAACATCAAGCTCACAGGGTTTGGAGATATCCCTGCAACAGGAACTGCAAATGCATACATGAACGTGCACGTCCAGGAAGGCGGGGCAGGACCTCTCGGGCTGCTGAACAATGGACACTCCACTCTGTTTAAGGCTGAAGACCTCGTCTATTCTGAATCCAGCACCGCAACAGGTGATATCACGCTCTTTGACAAGGTTATGAACTACAATTCAAAGATCAACGGATTCACTGAATGGGCCCGGCCTGGATAAAAAGAGAGGGATTTTCCCTTTCTTTTTATCTGACTACAACAATTTTCAGCTCATTTTGAAATATTAGAATAACTTAAGTATCAGAATGTTTCATTTTCAATGCTGAATTTTCAGCAGAAGGAGGATTGGTAATTATCAAAACACGAAATGCTGGTATTTTGATACTTGTACTCTGTCTTGCAGCGGTTGCAATGGCAGATACCGGTGTCCCCCAGGTTCCTGAAACACAGGGGTTCAGTACGTCGACGGCAATATCAGCGTTCGGTATGGCAACCGAAACTGATTCTATTGTCTCACAGATCATCAGCAATGTAAATCCAAGCTTTAATTCTGGATTTCCACTCAACCCGCCGCTTTATGATTATGATACTGCGGTCTACACCAGCTCATATACGGAAAACACCATTGCCGACCAGGGCCTGGTGACCTATGCCAAGACTATTAAGGCAGATACTTCCGGGATGGCGGCTGAAAACCAGTTCAACGTGAAGACTGATAAGATTGTCGAGTTTATCGGCATTGACACAGGCAGGATGATTTCTGCTGAGAGTAATCTGGTTGACGGGGTAGGGACGGTTTTCTCTACGGGCAATATTATGCTCTGTCCGTTTGCAGCTGGCTTGCAACACTACAACCCGCCATTCTGCAACATCGTGGAGGAAGGCAGCAGTGTTGACCTGACTATCGGTTCATTGTCAACGGCAACCGAAGAACGCCACATCATGCAGTCAGTGAACTTTTGCGGCATATCGGGTTATGACCTCCCCGTGTCAACCCCGGGTGTTGAAGTAAACTACAACATCAAGCTCACAGGGTTTGGAGATATCCCCGCAACTGGAACTGCAAATGCTTTCATGAATGTCCATATTCAGGAAGGTGGAGCAGGACCACTCATTGTTCTCGGGCAGCAACAAAAAGCTGAAGACCTCGTCTATTCCGAGTCCAGCACCGCAACAGGTGACATCACGCTCTTTAATAAAGTAATGAACTACAATTCAAAGATTAACGGATTCACTATATGGGATAGGAAATGAAAAAGGAAGGAATTTTCCCTTTCTTTTTTATTGCCCGCCAAAAATTTATCGATTTTATATAAAAAGTTATAGAGAATTTATATACCCGTATGTTTTATTTTCTGTGCTGAAATTTCAGCCGAGGAGGACTGATTTCAATTAAAACTCTACAAGCAGGTATTTTGATACTCGTATTCTGCCTTGCAGGTGTTGCAATGGCAGACACCGGTGTCCCCCAGGTTCCTGAAACCCAGGGGTTCACGACAGCAACGACAATATCAGCGTTCGGTACTGCAACCGAGACTGATTCAATCGTCTCACAGATTATCAGTAATAGCAATACACTTTTCAATGGGGGTCTCCCGGTACATCCACCGTTATGGGTAGAGACTACCTCACTTTACACAAGCTCCTATACTGAAAATTCGATTGCTGACCAGGGACTGGTGACCTATGCCAAGACGCTCAATACTGACACTGCAGGAATGGCCGCAGAAAACCAGTTTAATGTAAAGGCTGATAAAATTGTTGAGTTTATCGGCAGTGATACCGGACGGATGATCTCTGACGAGAGTACTCTTGTCGATGGAGCAGGAACAATTTTCCCGACATTCGGTATCATGCTCTGCCCGTTTGCAGGGGGACAGTATCACTACAACCCGCCGTTCTGCAACATCGTCGAGGAGGGCAGCAGTGTTGACCTTACCCTCGGTTCATTGTCGACGGCAACCGAAGAACGCCACATCATGCTGGCAGAATCCGACTCCGAAATAATAGGTATTGATTATCCGGTATCAACTCCGGGTGTTGAAGTAAACTACAACATCAAGCTGACCGGTTTTGGGGACATCCCCGCTACAGGCAGCGCGAATGCGTTCATGAACGTCCATATCCAGGAAGGCGGTTCAGGTCCACTGTATATTGGGGGGGGCAAGCTGTTCAAGGCTGAAGACCTCGTCTATTCCGAGTCCAGCACCGCAACAGGTGACATCACGCTCTTTGACAAGGTCATGAACTACAATTCAAAGATCTCAGGATCCACCTACTGGAACCAGAAATGAAAAAATGAGGGGATATTCCCTTTCTTTTTTTCTTCCAGTCAGTTTAAAGTTATTAAAAATACCCTGTATTATTATCAGCAATCCATTTCCCTTCCAGAAAATATATCCCCCACCGCTCCAATCTGCCTTTCATGAAAAGTACAGTTGCAGAACTGCTGAAACTGAGGTTTTTACCCGTTGCAATACTCTGGAGTAATGAGAAACCCGAAAAGGCACTCCAGTTTGTCCCGGGCCGCAGGGGGTGCCTGATGTCCCTTTTCGCACAGGCAGCGCTTGGAAAAACCGCGGTCATCGACCGTGAGACCTTCGGGTGTTACGGGGGAGGGGTTGGAGCAGGATTCGGGAACCAGTTCGAACACTCACCGGGTGGGATGGAACGATTCAGGCATTTCCTGTCGAACGGGATACTCAACTGTAAAACACCGGGAAATTTTGACGATATCGTTGAGAAAACAACCCGTCCCGAACAGAGAGAGCACCTGCTGCACGGTGAGCGATACCGGAAAACTCCTGAACTGGTTGATGCATTTGTCAAAAACCTCCCGATTACGGATATCCCTGCCACGTATGTCATTTTCAAACCAGTTTCAACGCTTAACAGAGATGAAATACCGAAAGTCGTTGTCTTTTGCGGGAACCCGCACCAGGTGTCGGCGCTTGTCACGCTGGTCCATTACCGGAGACCCGGGGTGGATTCGGTTATTATTCCTGCTTCAGCAGGTTGTCACCAGATCATGCTCTTCCCGTACCGGGAATCAGAATGCGAAGATCAACGGGCCGTTCTGGGGCTGACGGATCCTTCCGCACGAAAAGAGGTAATGCGGGTCCTTGGCGATGACGCAATGACATTTGCCGTTCCCTGGAAGATGTTCCTTGAAATGGAAGAAGATGCCCCGGTGAGCTTTCTTTCAGGAAGCACGTGGGGTGCTATCAGAGAAAGACTGGAATAATATATTTTTCATCCTGATTATCAAAATAGCGATGAAGAATGACTGGCTGGACAAATTTTTAGTTTTTCAGCACCAGCAATTTATGTCCGGAGGAATTCAGGAATGTGTAATCTCCCATACCCGGTTCATCAGGAAAGTCCCTGTAACGAACTGAAGGCACAGGGAGCACGAATGCATCAATGTTAATTTTCACCCCGCTCCGCCAACTTATATAGGTGTCCGGCGAAACGTTATATCTGTGATTAGCCCTGCCAAAAAGGAGTGTTTTTTATGAAGATTCTCCACACCTCTGACTGGCACCTCGGGAGTTCGTTATACGGCAGGAAACGGTATGACGAATATGAATTATTTCTCAACTGGTTATCAGAATACATAGAAAATGAGGATATCGACGTATTACTCGTTTCCGGAGACGTCTTTGATAACAGTACCCCAAGCACCCGTGCACAGGAGCTCTACTACCAGTTCCTCTATCGCATGGCCCGTACAGGCGGTTTGCAGGTCGTGGTAACCGCAGGGAACCATGACTCACCCTCCCTTCTCAATGCCCCGAAAGCCCTTCTCCGGACACTTGATATCCATGTCATCGGGTCGGTGACCGGAGATGCAGGCGACGAGGTCCTTGTCTTGAAAAACAGTGACGGGGTCCCCGCACTGGTTGTCTGTGCAGTGCCTTATCTCCGCGACAGGGATATACGTAACGCAGAACCGGGCGAAAGCACGGAAGACAAGACGAAAAAACTACAGGACGGAATCTATGCCCACTACCGGGAAGTACTTGATGCTGCTGCATCAATAAGGGCGAAAATCGGAGATGATCTCCCGGTTATTGCAATGGGACACCTCTTTGTAAAAGGGGGTCACGCCGGGACAGATGACGGCGTACGTGAGCTCTACGTGGGAAACATCGCCCTCGTCAGGTCTGACCTCATCTGTCCCGGATGTGCATACCTTGCACTCGGCCACCTCCACCGCCCCCAGGTAATCCCGGGCGCCGTGACGTGCCGTTACTGCGGGTCACCGCTCCCGATGGGGTTTGGTGAAGCAGGACAGGGAAAAAAGGTTATCGTAGCCGAGTCAGGTCCGGGATCCGCCTTTACAACCAAGGAAGTCCCGGTCCCCTGTTTCCGGCAGCTCCTGACCCTCAAAGGAGAACTTGAAATGGTCGAAGCCCGCCTGCAGGAGACCTGCCTTGCCGGGAAACCGGTATGGGTTGAAGTGATACTCGATGACGATTCTGCAGCAGCAAATGTGCAGGAACGGTTAAGAGAGATGACCTCGCATACGGCGGTGCAGGTCCTGCGGGTAAAAAACACGGCACGGGAGGAGTGGGCACTGCGCCAGATCGAGGCAGGTGTCTGTCTTGAAGATCTCAACGAGACCGAGGTCTTTTCCCGTCGTCTTGATGCGGCAAAGATACCTGAAGAGAAGAGAAAGGACCTCATGGACGCATTCGCCGAGATACTTGTATCGATCCGGGAAGAGGACTCCCTTGCAGGGTGATTGGGCAGATGAAGATACTGTACCTGAGATTCAGGAATTTAAATTCGCTTGCCGGTGAATGGGCAATCAATTTCCAGGACCCTGAACTGGCCTCATCCGGCATCTTTGCCATAACCGGGCCCACAGGAGCAGGAAAGACTACTATCCTCGATGCGATCTGCCTCGCGTTGTATGGCCAGACTCCCCGGCTTGGACGGGTCTCGAAAAGCAGCAGCGAGATTATGACCCGTCATACAGGGGATTATTTTGCCGAAGTAGAATTCGAATCACAGAGAGGGAGGTACCGTTGTCACTGGAGCCAGCAGAGGGCATATAAAAAACCGGGGGGTGAACTCCAGCAGCCGCGTCACGAGATATCCGATGCACTAACCGGGAAGATCCTCGACAATAAACTCAGCAGTGTTTCCGATAAAGTGCGTGAGACTACAGGACTGGATTTTCAGCAGTTCACCCGTTCCATCATGCTGGCACAGGGCGATTTCGCCGCGTTTCTCAATGCCAACCCTGACGAGAGGGCCCCCATCCTTGAAAAGATAACCGGAACAGAGATTTACGGGACCATTTCGGTGAAAGTTCACGAACGGACGGCAGAAGAACGGCGGAAACTTGATGAATTAAACGAAAAGGCAGGTATAATCGATATACTTCGCCCCGAAGCGGAACTTGAACTGAAAAACAGGGAACTTGAGAT
>JBFYKV010000009.1:0-23552 GCA_041305745.1 Methanoregulaceae archaeon
ACCGACACCCTTGGTGAAAAAGACCTTTTTCGGAACAACCATAGTATAAAAATTGTTTTTTTTTATCTTTAACCTTTGGTATTTTCTAAAAATATTCATTTTAAGTAAAAATTTTTTACAGAAATCGCGTCATTTCAGGCATATTTCCAGGGAGCGGTCAGTAACATGTTCTGACAGGATATGAACTGGTTTTATTATCCGGCAGGTTCATCCGCAGAACCCCGGGGTTACACGAATGATATTCCGGGAATAGAAGCTATTTTTATCTCGAACACACACAATTAACTGCTGATGAGGGCATCAGCATGAAATGTAGGAGGAATGGATGAAAAAATTTGGAACGATCATGATCGCGTGTGCAGTGATGCTGGTCCTCATCGGGTTTGGCATGACTGTATCGGCCGATCGGGCCCCAAACCAGACCCCCGAGACCCAGGGGATCACCACCAGTACCGCAATCGTCTGTACCGGAACTGTGACAAATACAGCAAACATGGTATGGGTCACCAGTTCTGAAGCAGCCGGTGGCGCACCGCTCTCGGCACAGGAAGTACAGTCAACGACTTCCTACAGTGAGAACACCATTGCATCTAATGGATATGTCAGTTATACCAAGGAATTCGGTGTTGATACCGCGAACAAGGTTGCAAACCAGAACAATGTCCAGTCAAGCAGAATCATTGAATTCATTGCATCAGGTGACGGAAACCCGATGGGACGCATGATCTCTGATGAGAGCCTCCTGATCGACAATGTCGGTCTTGCAGGGTCTACGTCAGATTACATGCTCTGTCCGTTCGGCTCGTCATCGAGCAGTACAATTCCAGCATTCTGCAACATTGTCGAAGCCGGAAGCTCGCTTGACATGACCGAAGTCTCAGTTGCTTCCCAGGCATCTTCACGGACGATTGCAGCCAATGCAGATGTCCCGGTTGCACTGTCCTATCACATTAAGGCACAGGGTTTTGACGGATATCCGGCACAGGGTTCCATCAGTGCCTATATCAAGTCCCACATCCAGGAAGGCCGTGGTGACGGAGTAGAAAAGGCTGAAGACCTCGCATTCTCTGAAACTTCCACTGCAAGCGGAGAGGTAACCCTCTTTGACAAGCTGATGGAGTACAACTCGGGAATGAGAAGGAACGCCTGATCCCTCAAGGTTTGGGACCATACAATCTTTTTTTTGGGGATTTCATCAATACATTCTGTGTGCGTATCATACGGCCAGGCTGAGATTAATCCAGGATTTTTTAGTAAAAATCCTGCCGTTAATGACAGGTTCTCATAATTCCTGCAAAAAGGATTTCTTACTAAACACCGATGAGAACTGTGGTCACAGGCCTTACGCATGAAAACGGACATGATGCCGACGGGCCACACGCATACAGGATGAAAATGTCAGGGGGATATTTTCATATTAACCACCGATGACCGCCTTGCGGTCGAGCATAAAGCATGAAGATCACGAAGTGATTTTCATTGGAAATCATCAGGCAGAATAAACTCTTTTTGAATTAAGGGCAGAGCAGGCGGTCTTGATTTCAGGACATGGATCCTGTTTACAAACTGAGAGGCATGAACTTTCACCTCCCCGCTGTTTTGTATGGGTTGAGAGGACCCCAGGTCTTCAGGGGACCAATGAATAGTCACTGGATCGCCGGTGTTTAATCAAACAACTAGGAATACATTGTGTATCCCGTATGTTGCATCCTCTGTTGGCGACGGTATATTCGCCCCGGATTCGGAAAGCTTTCGCCTTCGCGGTATTTTCCGGGACGGCGAAGTGTATTGTATTGGGAGGCAGGGATAAAAAAAGCCTTCACCTGTCATTCTAAAAGAAATAGCATATCCATACGAAATGGCGAAGGGCCGTATTTTACCGTGGTTTTAATCCTGGTGAAAACGAAATATCGCCATGAAGTAAAATTATCATCACCTGTCCTTTTCCCTCGTTTCCGGATGTGAAATTAATTCAACGTCCGGATCAATAGTAAATGACCCTGATACTACTGAATCAGCCCGGATATTATGGCATAATTGACCCATCCGCTACCTATTATAAGGTAACAGACAAAATTAATATGGAAACTATGAAGGCGGTTCTGGGTCTTGAAGACGGAACATACGTGACAGGAGAAGGATTTGGTGTCGAAGGTGAATGTTCCGGTGAACTGGTGTTCAGCACGCAGATGACCGGATATATGGAAGCACTCACCGATCCAAGTTATAATGGACAAATTCTCATCTTTACATTTCCTACAATAGGAAATTACGGTGTCGACCGTATGAATTTCCAGCACCCGCGTGTCTGGGCACTCGGGTGTGTGGCACGGGAAATATGTGCGGTTCCTTCGAAAAAACCCTCTATAGCAGAATATTTTGAAGAAAACGGCCTTTCTGGTATCAGCGGGGTTGATACCCGTATGCTCACGATAAAAACGCGTGTGCAGGGAACACTTCGCGCGACACTGGTCACAGGTGATGACAACGGGGACTATGCAGTAGAGTCTGCCAGGAAAATACCGCCAATATCAGATAAAGACCTTATTCCTGCCGTTTCATGCAAGGAACCCTACCACGTGGAGGGTTCAGGTAAAAAAATCGCCGTTATCGACCTTGGCATCAAGAAAAATATCATTTTAAGCCTTCGGAAACGTGATGCCGACATCTTTGTATTTCCCTATAATACCCGTGCAGACCAGATCGAACGCGTCCGGCCGGATGCACTCTTTATCAGCAACGGTCCGGGAGACCCGGTCCATGCAACGGATGCGATCCGGTGTGTGCAGGAGATGGCAGGTACGCTGCCTGTTTTCGGCATCTGCATGGGCAACCAGATCTGTGGCCTTGCACTCGGGGGAGAGACCTACAAAATGAAATTCGGCCACCGGGGAACAAACCAGCCGGTACGATACAAGGATGGCAGTATTTACATCACCACCCAGAACCATGGTTTTGCCGTTGCAACAGACACACTTCCCGATGGATGCTCACTGCTCTATTCCAACGTAAACGACGGTACACTCGAAGGGTTTGAAGACCGTGATCTCGATATCACGTGTGTCCAGTTTCACCCTGAGGCACATGGAGGGCCACACGATACGGAAGTACCTTTCTTTGATTCAATGTTCCGGAGGCTGGACTAAAAATGCCACGAAAGGAACACATCAAAAAAGTCCTTCTCATCGGATCAGGGCCAATCCAGATCGGCCAGGCCGCAGAATTTGATTTTTCAGGGACCCAGGCCTGCAGGGCTTTGCGCGAGGAGGGGGTAAAAGTAGTCCTGGTCAACTCAAATCCTGCAACAATTCAGACCGATCCTGAAACTGCGGATGAGGTCTATATTGAACCGATCCGCGCCGATATCATCGCAAAAATCATTGAGAAAGAGAAGCCTGACGGAATTTTAAGCGGTATGGGCGGTCAGACCGGGCTGAATATGACCGCTGAACTTGCTGAGAGGGGGGCACTTCGGGGTGTTGAAATTCTCGGCACCCCGCTTGAAGCAATTTACCAGGGAGAAGACCGTGAAAAATTCCGTGCGTTGATGCAGTCGATAGGCGAGCCTGTTCCGACCAGCATGATCCTCAATAAAATGTCACAGATCGATGAAGCGCTGTCAACGGTCGGGCTTCCCGCAATTATCAGGCCGGCATACACGCTTGGTGGTGCAGGGGGCGGGGTCGCACATACAAAAGATGAAATGATCCGCATCGCCGAGATTGGGCTGAACCGGTCCCGGATTCACCAGGTCCTCATCGAGGAGAGTGTCGCAGGCTGGAAAGAGATCGAGTTCGAGGTAATGCGCGACGCGGCAGATACCTGCATTATCGTCTGTGGCATGGAAAACGTCGATCCCATGGGAATTCACACGGGTGAAAGCGTGGTCGTGGCACCGATCCTGACACTGCGTGACGATGAGTTCCAGATGCTGCGAAGTGCGGCTATTAAAATTATCAGGGCCCTGAATGTCCAGGGCGGTTGTAACATCCAGTTTGCCTACCAGGACGGCGATTACCGCATAATCGAGGTTAACCCCCGCGTGTCCCGGTCATCGGCCCTCGCCTCCAAGGCAACCGGGTATCCCATCGCGAGGGTTGCCGCAAAAATTGCAATCGGCCTTCGGCTGGACGAGATAACAAACACGGTGACAGGGTGCACCCCGGCATCGTTTGAACCGTCCATTGATTACATTGTTGTGAAAGTCCCGCGCTGGCCGTTTGACAAATTCAAGGGTGCTGACAGGACACTCACCACCGCCATGAAAAGCACCGGGGAAGTCATGTCGATCGGGCGGAACATCGAAGAGGCATTTAAAAAGGCCCTGCGGTCAGTGGATACCGACGTGACCCGGCACACCAACCCAAGTGAGATCAGGATGATCCTTACCCGCCCGACCGACGAGCGCTTCCAGACCCTGTTCGATGCCTTCAGGGTCGGGTTCTCACTGGATGAAATTGCCGGGATTACAAAAATTACCCCGTTCTTCCTTGAAAAGATCCGGAACATCGTAAACCTTGAGAAGAAACTTGAAGAAAATCCTGCACGTGAAGATATCAGCCTCGCGAAACATTACGGGTTCACCGATGCAGAACTGGCAAAAATTACAAAAAAGAGCTGGGAAGAGATAGAGGGCGTGGCAGGAAATCCCACCTACAAGATGGTGGATACCTGTGCCGCAGAATTCCCGGCACGCACCCCGTACTTTTATTCAACATGGGACCAGGAATGCGAGATCCAGCGCGACGACCGCCAGAAGATCCTTATCCTCGGTTCAGGGCCCATACGGATCGGGCAGGGTATCGAGTTCGATTACTGCACGGTGCATGCAGTCAGGGCGGTGCGGGAAGAGGGAGTGGAAGTCCATATCGTCAATAACAACCCTGAGACGGTATCGACCGACTTTGACACGTCAGACCGTCTTTTCTTTGAGCCGATGTCGCTTGAGGATATCGTCAACATACTCCTCAAAGACAACTATTACGGGGTCATGGTCCAGTTTGGCGGGCAGAATGCGGTAAACCTTGCCGTTCCCATTTACGACGAGATCCAGCGGCTGGGACTCCCGACAAAGATTCTCGGCACCACGCCGGATTCAATGGACATTGCAGAGGACCGGGACCGTTTCAGCATTCTTTTAAAGAAACTCGACATCCTGAGCCCGCCGAACAGCTCGGCGTACTCGCTTGAAGAAGCGCGGGTAAAGGCGGCAGCCATCGGGTACCCGGTCCTTGTGCGTCCTTCCTATGTTCTCGGCGGGAGGGCGATGGAGATCGTTCACGACGAGATTGAACTCGAGAGCTACATGAAAGAGGCCGTCAGGGTGAGCAGGCATCACCCGGTGCTCATCGATTCGTTCCTCCAGAATGCGGTGGAGCTCGATGTGGATGCGGCCTGTGACGGTGAGGACGTCCTTATAGGCGGAATAATGGAGCATATCGAGGAAGCAGGGGTCCACAGCGGGGATTCTGCGTGCGTCATTCCCACCCAGTCACTCTCTCCCGCTGTTATCGAACGGGTGAAAGATTACACGCGAAAGATTGCTATCGGACTTGGTGTCGTCGGTCTCGTGAATCTCCAGCTTGCGGTGAAGGACGACATTGTGTATGTCCTCGAGGCAAATCCCCGCGCCAGCCGCACGGTTCCCTTCGTGAGCAAGGCAACAGGTATCCCGCTCGCAAAAATAGCCGCAAAAGTCATGCTTGGTAAAAAGCTGAAAGAGATCGGGTATAAGGAACTGCCCTTCTGCCATGTCGCCGTCAAGGAAGTCCTCCTTCCCTTCAACAAGCTCCCGGGAGTGGATACCGTGCTTGGTCCTGAAATGAAGAGCACCGGCGAAGTGATGGGTATCGATTACGATTTCGGTCGCGCATACTATAAGGCAAGCATTTCTGCCGACAACGAACTCCCGGTCGAGGGAAATGTCTTTATTTCCGTAAGCAATGAACAGAAGGATATCGTTATCGACATCGCCCGGAAACTCAAGGCCCTCGGCCTGACGCTGTACGGAACATCCGGTACGGTGGAATACTTAACTCAGGCAGGGATCGAAGCACACCTTGTCAGGAAGGTGCAGGAAGGTTCGCCAAACGTCATCGACCTCCTCCGGCAGGGGGAAATCCGCCTTATTGTGAATACTCCGGTGGATAAGCAGTCCCGGCAGGACCATTACCAGATCATGCGGGCTGCCGTTGATTACAGCGTCCCTTATATTACAACTGTTCAGGCTGCATATGCTGCAGCAATGGCAATTGAGGCAATTAAAAAGGAAAAAATCACCATCGAACCCCTGAGCCATTATCACAGGAACATGGGATAAGCAGGGATTACCAATTTTTTCCGTTTTTTTATATTCCCTCCCGTATTTCCCTTAAATGTGCTGATCTCCGCTCTTCCCTGAAGGGAGTATAATTTAATCTTTCCCGGCGCCAACAGGTACTGTCAGTTCTGTATAAACACAGTTCATCCAGATGGAGCATTCTCATGGGAAAAGGAACCATAGTTCTTGCATATTCAGGAGGTCTCGACACCTCAATCTGCATCCCGCTCCTAAAAGAGCGGTATGGATATGACCGGGTCATCACCGTCGCCGTCAACGTCGGACAGCGCGATGACGAAATGAAGATGGTAACCGAAAAAGGTCATAAACTTGCTGATAAACACTATACCATCGATGCACGGGAAAAATTTGTCAACGAATATATCTGGCCTGCTATCCGTGCGAACGGATCCTACGAAGGGTACCCGATGGGTACATCGCTTGCCCGCCCGCTCATTGCAGAAGAAGTTGTAAAAATCGCTGCAATTGAGGGGGCCCGTGCCATCGGACATGGATGTACAGGAAAAGGGAACGACCAGCTCAGGTTTGACTTCGTCTTCCGGACGGCAGGGTTTGAGATCGTTGCTCCAATCCGCGAATTAAACCTGACAAGGGAATGGGAGATAGAATATGCACACGAACACAATATTCCGGTTCCGGTTGCAAAAGACAAACCGTGGAGCGTCGACGAAAATCTCTGGAGCAGGAGTATCGAAGGCGGGAAACTCGAAGACCCTGCGTTTTACCCGCCCGAGGAAATTTATGCGTGGACGGTCTCACCACTGGCCGCTCCGGATACCCCTGAAATCATCAGCATCGAATTCTTAAAAGGTATCCCCGTGAAGCTGAACGGCATTGATATGAGCGGGTTTGACCTGGTTGTCACGCTCAACGGGATGGCCGGAAAGCACGGGATCGGCCGCAACAATATGATCGAGGACCGGATTCTCGGCCTGAAAGCACGGGAGATATACGAACACCCTGCTGCAACAGTCCTCCTCGCCGCACACCGCGATATCGAGCAGCTGACCCTGACACGCCAGGAACTCGCCTTCAAGCACCTCGTTGACGATAAGTGGTCAGAGCTTGCCTACATGGGCCTTGTGCACGAACCCCTGTTTTATGACCTGAACGCCTTCATCAACGAATCGCAGGAAAAAGTCAGCGGAAGCGTTGACGTCATGCTTTTCAAGGGGTCATGCCGGGTTATGGGACGCTCATCACAGGAAGGCATCTACTCAGATGACCTTGTATCGTTCGACAGCACCACGATTGACCAGTGCCACGCAATAGGCTTTTCAGAATACTTCGGCCTGCAGGCACGCCTCGTGGAACAGCGGAAACGGAAAAAATAAATTTATTTTTTCAGAGCAGTTTTTTACCCGCGTCAGGGCCGGGGTTGCATTCGAACACGTCGGTTATCTTCATTATGAGAAGGGACTTGGCAGGAAGTTCCGGCTTTTTGTCGTGGACCATCTTCTTCATTTTTTCGAAATCCGCACCCGTCGTCTCAATTTTCACCGTTCCCTTGATCTGGAAGCACTTCTTGCTGTCAGGTTCCCAGAGATATATGGCGATATGCGGGTTTTCTTTTGCGTTCGCGAGCGTCTTTTTCATGAAATTATCTGCGAGCCATACGGTATCGTCACTCACCAGCTTTACAAACGCTATCGGTGCCACATTCGGGATACCGGCCTTTGATGCGGTTGCGACCGGGAATAACCTGATCTTTGAAAAAGCCTCTTTCATTTCGGCATTGAGCTTAACCATTCCATTTCACCATCCAGTGATTGATCCGGCCTTATAAGGCCGTTATACTCCAATAGATCTCTTTAACCATATTCCTTTTGGGACGATCCCGGTTGAAGTGACCCCTGCCCTGCATGAGTTAATGAGACAGGACGCAGAAATGACTCTGATCCGAATGGCCAGGCCGTCCTATAGTACCCTGTTTGAATCCGGAGAACTGCAGAAAAGGACCGATGCTGCATATTCGCTCCTTGAAAACTGTTCGGTCTGCCCGAGGAGGTGCGGGGTACACCGGCTTGCAGGAGAGAGGGGGTATTGCAGGGGCGGACTGCTGCCAAAGATTTCCAGTTACGGTCCCCACTTTGGCGAGGAGCTGCCTCTTGTCGGGCAGCACGGTTCGGGAACCATATTTTTTTCAGGGTGCAACATGCGCTGTATATTCTGCCAGAATTATGAAATAAGCCAGATGGACATCGGGAGAGAGATTACCTGTGAGGAGCTGGCATCAGTCATGATTGCACTGCAGGACCGGAAATGCCATAATATCAATCTCGTGTCACCAACTCATTTTGTCCCGCAGATCCTCGAAGCGGTTTTTATCGCTGCCGGACGCGGCCTCCACATCCCGCTCGTGTATAATACCGGGACGTACGATTCAGTTGAGACGCTGAAACTCCTGGACGGCGTGGTGGATATCTACATGCCTGACGCAAAATATGGTTCTGACAAGGTTGCCCTGGCCCTCTCTGATGCACCGGGTTATGTTCGGGTAATGTCTGCGGCGATGAAGGAGATGCACCGGCAGGGCGGGGACCTTGTTGTCGACGACGGGGTTGCATCACGGGGGATGATAATCCGGCACCTTGTGTTACCTGACAACCTTGCAGGGAGCGAGATCGTGATGAAATTCATTGCAGATGAGATCTCCCGGGATGCATATGTGAATATCATGGACCAGTACCGGCCCTGCGGGAAAGTTGTTTCAGGCACGGGTGTTGAGTATATTGATTCGTTGAAAAGAGGGATCACAAGGGAAGAATACCGGTATGCGGTAAGCTGTGCGACTAAAAACGGGCTGAAACGCGGGTTCTGATGTTACGGCGGGGGAACTTAAGCAGACAATTCAATTTGTAGAGGACAAATAATGAGGAAGACGGGATCGAATTATAATCCGTATTTTCAGCTCTGTTTGAAATCCATACATTTATTCTTGAATGAGCATTACCACCGCCTTATGAAACATGTTCCGGGCCAGTCTCCAGGATCCCCTGGGCAGACTTGTGAGCAGTCGTGCTGCACGCACATCAGGAGAATACGATTCCACTTACCCCGACCAGGGTAACACCTACACGGTAATACCGTCGCGCTGCATGAACATCAGGAGAATACGATTCACCCCTTTTTTATTCCCAACGGGTCTGAACGCCCTCATCTCCCCACTGGATCGCCGGTCACTGGCGATATATCTGGAAATCAATGAGTGCGAGATAATGGGGGATCATCGTTACGGCTTCGCGATCTTTTTCCTTCTCCTTCTCCGAAAGTTCCTGAAAGGGCACCATGGAAGGATGTGTTTTTTTCACTTCGTCTTTGCCGGATCCCAAAGAAAACCCCTGCCCCCTCATATCATCCATCCACCGATTATGCTCCATTTCAGCGAGATATTCAATTTCATGTGCAGAGAAAGAAAAATTCCTCGCACTCCAGTCGGTCATCGGGATAATATCACAGCCAATGGCATGCAATTTTTCCATGATATTTTCTGCCTGGTGCCGGTTGGATTCCTTGAGCCGTCTGGGAAGATCGTCCCAGGGGACAAGGGCAGGATCGACACGAGCAGGTTCAGGTGATGACATGGTAACCAGATAATGGTCATGTATAGCCCGTGCCAGGATCTCCCTGATACCCCCGATGACGAGATCACATTCTGATGCAATTGAAAGACTACTGAATGGAAGTATCCTGATCGTTCCTTTCGCTTTCTGCTCCACCAGCCGGGCAAGGCCCGGGTTGTTGTCCATCCGTACAAGGATCTGTGCATCCAATCCGTGCAGGTGGTGAGAGAGAGTCAGTGCAGCGGTAAGACCTGCGGTATCATCATTGAGACAGACAAAAGCCAGTGCGGAAGAAAACGATTCACGCGCTTTAAGAAAAGCAGCCTTCTGAAACTCAGCAGATTGGACATCAATGGATATTGCGGTGATATTAACCGCAGCCTGTATGAGGGGGTATGTTGCAATAAGCCGTTCCTTAATTTCTGCAGCATGCAGATCCACCATAATTACCTGCAGAACCGTTGACGATCTGCTCTTTTCGAACCATTCCCGTGAAGCCCTGGTAATAATGCTCTCTCCAAGCCGCCCCATACCAACAACAACCAGGAGGAAGGGTTTACCACTCCATTTCACAATATTGGGGGTATAATGGGTACCAAGAAGAATCCGTGCACCAAGTGCCGGGGCATTGTAGAAATCAATCTTCACAGGCTGAACCTGAACAGGCAGGAGTGCCTGTTCACGGATGATCCTCCAGAGACCGGGATTGGTTATCTGGATAATGCAGGTGAGGGGTTTTCCACCTCTGTACCCCAATACTTTCAAGGCCGAAAGAGCAATTTCCGCATTCAGGCCATCTGAATCGGTCAGTGCGAGTACTGCCCGGGCTTTATTCGCCCGGGCGAGGGAGAGCAGGGTCGGATCTTTTGGATCGCCGGCCAGCATCACAGTGCAATATCTCCGGATATTTTCTGCCACGGGGAGACTTGTTTCGGCTCCGATCACAATCGTCCTGACATTTCTGGTCTTTAACTGCCGTACGAGGGCTTCAGTCATTTCATGAAGCCCGCAGATGATAACGTGGTCTCTGCAAAAGAGGAGTGGGATCTGACGAATTTTATCTCTGAAATAGATCACGACGATCCCTGCTGATCCGGAACCTGCAAAAGCTGCAGCAAGAATTTTAAGATAATCGATCTGACTGGAAACCGTCATTTCAGTATAGATAGGAATAAACCCCGTACGCAGTAGGGTGATAAATGCGTTAATTGCCTCTATCAGACTGCTTTCCATATTCCCGCCCACACTATGGATATCATTACAACAATTCCTACCGTATTGCTCAAATAGTTAGCTGGATTGTGATACTCCCCCGGGCCTTCCCGCTCATCGATCGGAAATGCGGTCCCGGCCTCTTATCCGGAATTTGCCAAGAGATGAAACGATATGCGAAAAATACGTGCGATACAGTCTGGAATGACAACTCCCTGAAAGTTCTGCCTTACGGACACGGATATGCACTGTCCAGAGGCGAAACAGCATCCCGGCCTCGTTCCCTGCGACGATTTCCCCGGAGGAGAAGGAGAGAAATCTCCGGGCCGTGATTGCAATCCAGCTGGACCGTTTACATAGTCAACTCTGGATCGTCCTGAATGGAGAGCGCCCTGTTTCCATCCCGGTCTGAATTACAGTCCTGCTCTTACGTTGCCGGATCCTGCCGGTTCGTCTCCTCTGACCCTTCGGTGGTGCGGAGGAGTATGGTAACCGTGTCTGCGAGATGGGTAAGATGCCGCTCGAGCGGGGGGGTCATGGCATCCAGCCAGTGCGGGATCCCGATGAGGTATTCCATATCCTTTGAGGGCTGGATATCCTCGATCCTGAACGGCAGGATAATCACGCCCCGGGAGACCGCATGGGTAAGTTCCCTGACGACATGGGGGGATGAATTAGAGTGTGAGGAAAAGACCAGCACCATGATGCGACTCCCGTCTATTGCCTCGACGATGGCACGGGGGTAGTTCGATCCCGGCAGGACGTCGCGGGGAGCAATCCAGCACCTGATACCCCTGGATTCAAGGTATGCACAGGTCGCATCGGCGACTGCCTTGTCCCTGGACGAATAGCTGATGAAGACATCATGGTGGATCCCCCCATTTCGTTCTCCGCTTTTCAGGGCAGGTTCACGGCGACTTCCGGGAGATGACGGGAGAGGGGGTTCACTCGTACTGACGGGCACAGTGCATCTTTTCCGCACGAAGAGAAATACCCCCGCTCCAATAAAGACCACTGCAGCACCTATGAGAATCAGCAGGAGCTGGTCCGGAACGGGATTGCCCGGTGCTGATGAAGAGCTTACGTTACCTCCGAGATACCTTCGCAGTGCGGATTCGGCTGCAGCTCTGCCCTGTATCAGGTCGGCATCTCCCGGAGCTACTATCAACCCGCGGTTAAAAGCTTCGATCGCTTCCTGGTAACGGCCCAGATGGGAGAGTGTGTTTCCCTTATACTGCCAGGCAATGGCACTTCTTTCATCGGTTTCAAGTGCATGATCGAAGGCATCGAGGGCTGACTGATAATTTCCCTCTGAGTAATAATCGATTCCCATGCAGAGCCATGCATCAAAGTTTTCGGGAGAGAGCTCGATCACCTTCATATAGACCGGGATCGATTCGTTCATCCTCCCGAGCGCGGATAGTGTGAGACCTTTCTGGAGCCAGGAGGCCGGGTCACCGGAGTTGACGTCAATGGCACGGTCGATGACGCCGAGGGCTTCCTGGTCCTTCCCGAGCCGTGAATATACGTACGCGAGTCCCTTCAGGGCAGGAGTGTTATCGGGCTCAATCGATATGGCATGCTGGTATGCATCTGTCGCATCATCCAGCCTGTTGGACTGAACATATACATAGGCAAGCGAGAGCCAGGCATTCAGGTAGCCCGGGTCAAGGGAGACCGCGGTCCGGTATGCATCAATTGCCGCAGGATAATCTCCTTTTTCAAGGAATTCCGCGCCCAGGGTATACCATGTCCGTGAATCGGTGCCGCTGGCGGGTGCAAAAACGAGGCTGAGCATCAGCACGATGCATATGATTGTCAGGGCCGGGGACCGCATCTTTATAGATCATGTAAAAGTATCGATCCGGTATATAAAAACACTTTGAAATGAATAGACAGTCCCTCCCGGACTGCCGGGACAGGACAAGGTATATCCGGGAAACCTCCGCAGGTCGATCAGCCGGCCGGGCCTTACGGGATCAACGAACGGTTATAGGCTTCCCGGGCAGCCGCTTCGTTCTCAATCAACAGGTAGAGTACACCGATCTTTTCCCAGACATCCGGATCGCCGGGTTGTATCCTGATAGTCTGGTTGAATGCACTGATTGCATCACGATATTCGCCGAGATCGCGGAGCACGATTCCCAGGTTGTACCAGGTGTCGGAATTTTCAGAGTCCAACGCGAGGCTTTTCCTGTAATACGATTCCGCTGCCGCGTACTCCCCCTTCCGCAACGAGAAATCCCCGAGTTTTTTCCAGTAGAGAGCTGATCCCTCCCGCACGACCTCGACGTAAACCTTCGCGGTTATAAAATCTTCCGTATAACTCGACGTGTAAGCCCCGAAGCTGGAGAACTCGTACGAGAAGCGTGGATCGATGACGACATAATATTTTGAGAGTTTCGGAATTGCTACGAACGCTTCGGTGTCGAGCGACATATCCTCCTGGAATACTCCTCCGTTATTCGGAGAGATCTCACCGTATGAAAACCCGCTATGCACTGCATCGACGGTCCGGTTCGGGACGTTCGTCGCAACCGGCTCAACACGGGAAAATGAACCCATAGCCTCCGTATCGAGAACGAGGATATTTACCGGCTTTCCCGTGCTCACCGAGAGGTGGATTGAGTCCCCGGGGGACAGGGAGGGATACCCGTACTCGTCAAGTGCATAGATCTTCATCGTTCCATAGTAACCGGTTGAAAGCCCCACTACCTCATTCACCGCCCTCGGCACATCGTTCCGGGATACTGCCGGCGCCGCACCATGTTTTTCCAGTACCAGGGTCGTGCGGAAGTAGTCGTGATTGATCGAAGTCCCATAGAGGTCCCAGGTGGCTTTCCCATGGAACCGCGGGTCAATCACCACGAGGTATTTCCCGGCCCTCGGGACGGTGAACATAACGGTTTTTTTAATAACATTTTCTTCCTGCACGACAAGAGGATAGTCATAGATGAATCCGTATGAATAGGAGACTGTGCGATCAGGTACCCGGGAAGACCGGATCCTGTAATCCGGAACATAAAGAGAGACACGGCTGGCATAGATCGAATCCAGAACGAGAACGTTGACCGGCCGGCCGGAATCGATCAAGAGGGAGTACTCTACATCAGGTGAGAAATAATGATACCCGTAATCTTCCAGATCGATGACAACGGGTTCCCCCCCTGACAGTACGGCGAAGGTCCGCGAGAGTATCGGGGGTGAGAAATTCCCGGCACCTCCTGTGTTCGTGGGCGGGGGTAGAATAATCATCGTGGAGGTGTTCAGGCCAGTTTCCGGTTGCGAAGTGGGAGTGGGCGAGGGCATGGTCACACCGCACTCGCCGGCCGGCGAGATACAGCCGGATAGTATCATCATACCTGCGAGGAATATCGCCCCGATATACCAGATCGGGGGGCACCTGATAAAGGACATCAAAGATTCATCTGACGAATAACACATAAGGTTAGCGGATTGTTCCCTGGTTTCAATGATTGTCTTATGTTGAACCGGTGAATGAGGAAATGGTCAAATTACAATGCCCGGAAGAATGAAAGGCGGAAAGTAAAGTGAATATCATACGCGGTCGATGATCCCGTGACTATCGGTGATCTGCATGTTCCCGCCAACGATTATCACCTGGATTCTTATTATTTCTGGACTGATCACGTGTGTTCCCTTGTTATGCACCCAGTTCATGTTCATCCTGAATCCTCACGGTAAAAGGGTCAGGGACATTGTAATCGGCAAAGATAAGGACTGGAGGGATGAGACCCATTTCCAGTCTGCAATCGGAGGGTCCCGTGCTGACTGGATCGTTTTTGCCCCCCCTTTTATTCCCGGAATGGCCGGGGTCATACTGGGAGATCCTATGGGAATATGTTCTCTACGCTGCCGCCGGGTCCGGTATGGTTTGCATAAATGTGACCCTCTGGTTCCAGGAAAAGAAGAATATCTACTCCCTGGTCGGACTGTTTGTGTACTATACGTAGTACTGGGGTTTTTTCGTGTACTGGGGTATGGCATCTGTCATCTGTATAGTTGTTCGGCTGTACGGCATCCCGGTTTAACTCTGGGAGAGAGTCGTGAGTCCGCTTGAATAATGAATGGTTACAAAATACATGTCGAATAGGGAGAACAAGTTACCCTGTCCTCCCTATTCGACTATTGGTAGATAAGTGACAATATTGATAAAGGGTAATAATGATAATAACCCCTTATCAAAATCACCATTCAGCCAAGGCCTGTAGTTGCTTCTTTGAGTTAAAACCGGTCAATATAATCATCCCGGCGAAAAGTTCATCAATACAAACGAATTTTAAGACAGAACTCCTCGAATACCTGTGCAATCTCTGAAGGGACAGTGCATCTTTTACTAATTTGAAGAAATCTTTAAGAGTGGAACGAATATCAAGATAGTGGGTCCATCGATTATGTTCGAGTTTTAAGGTGGTGACGAGTTTCTCATATTCCTGTTTCACCTTTTTTCCATCATGGCGTGAATAAGTAGCGAGCGGGTAACACATTTTACTGAAAGCTCTTTCAATTTTGAAGTTACTACGTGGAAATATGAGTGGAATAGTCTTGTATTTCAAAACACCAGGTTGGTAATTCCGGGAAGAAAAATAACCCTTATCGAAGATTATCATGTCGCCATTCCGGATAATTCGCCTCCTTTTCAATTCATCCATGATCTCCTCAAAAAGAGCGGAATCATGTGGCGAACCAGAATGAAGAAGAACACAAAGAGGTAATAATTTTGGGTATTCAACAACAAGGGTTAATTTGAAGCTCAGGTAGTATCCCCTGGTATTCAAGAAGCCCCACCGGTAATCTTTCTTCAACAGGTCCTTCTTTCTGAGTTTTCTCCTGAATATATTGAGATCCAGGGTAATGGCAGATCAATTAACTATCATTTTCCGATAATTTCTTCGGGATGGACGTTTGCACAGAGAATTCAGGATGTCGGTTATTAAAAAAACACCCATAAAAACTATGTTCACAGGCCTTGCTTATGAAAAACAAGGGGATTTAATATGAAAATGTCCCCCTGACATTTTCATCCTGTATGCTTGTGGCCTGTCGGCATCATGTCCGTTTTCATGCCAAATGAATTGATCCTCCTCAATATTGCTGAGGAACTGGTAGATCATAGCTGCAAAAGGGACTTTGGCAACATGTGCTAACTTTCGTAATGCGCTTCTTTTTTCCAGCTCTTGCAGGAGATAGGTGATATCTATTGAGAAATAAATCGAAATGAAGAGTATTCGTAAGATTGTGCCTGCTTTTTCGAGTGGTACTATGCCCTGACGTGCCATGGCCTGCTTGACCGCTCTTGATGCAGTCATGTTCATTACCTGTTCAAGGAGTAACCATTTTGGATCTTCAGGATCTACTATGATGGGAGTGTTCATTTGTCTTCAACCAAGAATACTCCCTCGAGTACGATCAATTTTACGGTTCATTTTTGCTTAATTTCTAAATTCAATTATCCTTTGAGTGTACTTTTAGCCGGGAGAAGTTATCTGCCTTTATTATCCAATTCTGAATGAGATAATACGGTGAAAATATAGAAACGGTAAAAGGGGGTTAAAGCGGTATCCTTCTTTCCAGGCAATAGCATTGAAAACGAGTTCTTCAGCGGGCCAGTCCTTCATACCGTCCGTGAATGTCTTTCTTAAGTATTTCATGAGGTAATTCCGCAGAGAGGATAATGTACGGTCATAGTAATGAGCAGTGGGGTTATGACCGGATCGTGCAACCATCTATTATTTAAAAAAGCGGAATTCCGGGTTTACCGGGATATTGTGCTTACCAGAACGCCACTGGCGTCATAAAGACGTGCGGTATCTCCTTGATCATTCCAGATCTCTTCCGGCCAGTAAAGCCTCGTGGAGCTGGGGGTTCCGGCCTGGTTGGAATATATTGTAACTGTTGAATAAGGGAGCAACACGAAACGGAACCCATTCTCCCATTCGATAAAGTTGATGCAGTGTCCGGCACTGTTGCAAAGTCTCCATCCGGTCATATCAACCCGATCCCGACCATTGTTATGGATCATTACGTACTCCCCCGCGAGGTTGAGATCGGTCAGAACCAGCCCTTCCTCACCGGCCGGAGTTCCTACCGGTGTCGGGGAAAAAATACCCGGGGATCCTGTAGGTACAGGACTCATGGTGGGAAATGTCCAGGACGGCGTGGGTCTGGTCGTGGGAGTAGTGGTCCAGGACAGCGAGGGTCTGGTCGTGGGAAATGTCCAGGACGGCGTGGGTCTGGTCGTGGGAGTAGTGGTCCATGACGATGTGGGGCTCGTGGTGGGAACTGCCCAGGACGGTGTGGGCCCGGGGGTTGGAGTGGTCCAGAATTTCAGGAGTCCGGAAATCCAGGACGATGTAGGCCTGGGGGTTGGAGTGGTCACGGCAGGTGACACTCCCTGAGTCGGTAGTGCTGATGGGGAGACTCCTCCGGTTCCGCCCGGCTTAATGAGAAAATGAAAAGCCGAATAATTCATTTTTGGCATTTTTGGAAGCGGGGGAAGAGCAAACTCCCGATAGCCAACGAACCAGCCGGGTCCTGTATCAGGGGTCGAACCGGGGTTTACCGGCCCGAACATCGATTCTGGCTCGGAAGGGGTACCTGGAGGCCCGAACATCGATTCTGAATCGGAAGCGGTATCCGAGGTTACCACCTGAACCAGCGGCACAAGTGAAAATGCCAGCAGGGCGAGAATTAAGAGTAATTTTTCTTTCGTCATAATAGTTCTCCTATCGTGTATGCCAAGGCATCAGTTAAAAAATACACGGATACTTAAGGTTCAAAGACCGACCCGGGTCCTTGGTGCAAAGCGACATAGCCTTCATCTTCACCATACAGTAAAAATGTATCTGTTCATTGCAAAACAGAATACTGATATGAATTATCACCAAGCTCAGTGATTCCCTGTTTAAATCTATTAATGAGACAAAAAATCAGGGGGATTACTCAACATACGGAATCCTTTTTTTTCAAAAATACATCTTTACCAATACAGCGACGGGCTGGAAGTACCGGACAATATGGAGGTCCCCTGCATAAACCATCGTGAAAAAGCGAAAATTATTCAATTAACTGACCCGGGGAGATGGAAGAGTAGTATGGATTGAACTCTGTTATGATGCGGAGCGGGTTGCTGAAGAGTGAGGGTGAAATTCCGATAGATTCATCAAAGAATGTGTTAAGAGAGAATATAGTGTAAAATTGAGGATGGTTTGAATGAAAAATATTGAAATGACCCTGAATGGAGATAAACTGGTAATCACCGTTGATCTCACAAAAGACTTTGGCCCGTCAAAATCGGGCAAATCCATTACCATTGCATCAACTGAAGGCAATATCTCTCTCCCGGAACATGATGATATTAAAATCGGATTGAATATTTACCGGAAAAAATAGGAATACAACATTTATTTTGGTAAATAAGTTTAATATCAGTTTTGAATTTGTGCATGAAATTTCACTTGTCTATCGCACTATGCACTGATATTAAAAAAAATTTGATTGGTTTTTCATACAGTCACATTTCTTTTGCTGCTTTCTGTGAATTAAGGCCAGCCTCATATCCCACATTTCGTTACGATTAATTATCACTGATTTCCCAGGTGATAGTCACCGAGTCGCTTGACCCGATGTCCTGCGGTTCGATATCTGCCATTTCAGACTCGCATATCCGTGTATCTAATGCGGGGGGTTCATAGATCCTGACTTCACTCCACCCGTATTCAATTGCCTGTATCGGACCGAGCCTGACACCTGCAGTCCTGGCCAGTATTTCGGCGTTGGCCTTTGCCATTAATACTGCCTGTTCGAGTGTTGCTTTTTCCAGGCCCTCTTTATCCTTAACATCAAATGAGAACCGCATTTCTGCCATGCACAGGCTTATTGAAAGCGTATCAATGATGTCATTCAATCCTTTTTTATCGAACGGGAGTTCAAGCCTCGCATTATGAGTACAGACATACCCGGCAAAAATCCGGTCATTTGTTTTAGGTTTTGTAGTATATTCACTATTTACGGTAAAGTATGTAGTTTTCAGAGATTTTTTATCGCTTTTCAGATGTTCAAAATCAGAACGGAATATATTGATCCGACGGTTGGCTTCCTGTATGCACTCGTTATATTGTATGTGCCGACCTGAGATCGTAAATGACAATACGACAGTATCAGGAGACCTTGTGACAGTATTTGCCCCAGGCAACCCTCAACATTCCGCTAAAATAGTAAACGAAGCCTTAAACGTGATTTATGACACGAGTGTTAAAACCACCACTATTTTACTATCTTCTTATTCCGGGTAGAATCCGGATTGTATCATACATTATCTCCAAAATCCCTCATCGCACAATATGATGCCACCCTTATTTCGAGTTTTTTTCTCCAAGATTTCAGGGAAATCACGGACGCTTGTACTCTGACTCCCAACTCCCGTCAGCCCACACCTTAAGGATATCATAATCACGCATCCGTGTTGCCTTACTCATAGCCTGTTTTCGGCTCAGCATCCTCTTCTGGATAAAATCATATTCGCAGACAATTTTTGAGTTCCGGAGCAATGTTACACGGATCGGGTGGTGCCGGTACATGACTTTTTCCTTTCCCCGAACATACCATTTTATTCTCTGGAAGGTGAGCCAGTCAAGTTTCATAGCGAGTGTAGAGTGGAACATGAATCTTTCGGCGGAATCCAGGTCATAGTTACGTAATGAACAGTAGGGGGAGATTGCCTGGGACAGCAGATACCTGAATTGTTTTAAGGTTTCGTCAGGAGTAATCGAAACAAAAACAACTCTCGTATCGTCAAAAAAACCGTAACCCCCGACCTCATATTTCGGGATCTTCTCCTGGCCGGCACAAATTCTTGTGAAATCTTCGACGAGTTTTTCTTCATACGGGGTTGAAAATGGCCCGACAAGGGTGATATGCGGGACTACACATTTGTCCCTGATATTAAATTTCCCGGACAACTGATTGCTTAATGTGCTAATCTGGTGCTTCACGGAGCCCATCTGACGGATATCTATCAGATAGCGAACCATTTTTCACACCCTCGTATACATGCCAACCAGACAACCTCAGGGTAACCAGGTTGGGTAATCTTTTGGAGCAAATGCAATCTATTTTTTGGTTTGTATCTCTGGTACGAAATAATCCGGGTTGTTCATGTGAGGAGTTTCCGGACCTTCCACACTCGCAATCATGGGCGATATCTGGTATGGCCTTTTCTGCTTCGATGATGAGTGTCATACAAGGTGATTCTCTTCCACAACCTGCAGCACATCCTTAATGTCCGCAAGTATCACATCCGCCTTCTCAATTCTTTCCTCGTGAAAATTCCGGTCCCCGTAACTCGCATACGCGGTCCGCATTCCCGCCTTTTTGGCAGGACCGATATCACGTCGCAGGCTGTCTCCCACAACAAGCACTTCTTCAGGCCGAATTCCGAATCGCTTCAGTGCAAAGAGAAAGACCCCGGGATCGGGTTTTTTCATTCCGGTCATATCTGAGGTAACAACGAAGTCAAACAGTGAAAAAAGACCTGTTTTTTCCAGCCGGGCGACGGCATTTTTTGTCCGGGCATCCGTTACCACCAGCAGGACAAGCCCCATCTCCTTCAGCTTCAGCAGGGTTTCCCTGATATTGATATACGGGTGGATTATCCGAAGTTTGGTCTCTTCGTATATGCGACAGCATTCCGGGAATTTTTCTTCGGGAATACCGTTGTCGGCGAGGAATTCCCTGATATGCTCCAGGTCCTCAAAATGACGGCCATCACGAAGGAAATAATATAACAGCTGCATGGTGCAGTCAAGACCGATGAACCGGGTGACCGCTTCGCAGGCCGCTATTTTCGCTTCTACGAAGTCGAACAGGGTATTGTCCATGTCAAAGATGACGGCGCTTATTTTTCGATCTTTAACTTCATTAATGCACGGCATAGTTCTAATTCCTTCACAAAAGTATCGTACTGGTCAGGGTTCCTGAAGACTGCCTTCAGGTGCTGGTCCCTGTTTCCCTTGCCCTTGAATTCACCAAAGAGGATGACCGAGTTGCACTTGACGACCCCGAAGGCCGTTGCAAGCCTGAAAAGAAGTTTGATGACATCCTGCGGGGCAACCTCGCGGGTTTCAATGGTCCCGGGGAACTCAAAGTGCATGAATGCACTTCCCTCGGCCTTGCAGAGCGACGCAACATTCACGTCTGCGGTCAGGTGAAACGGCATGCTGTATTTCTCCCGTTCGAATTCCCGCAGTGACCTGACAATGACTGAATCGTTCTTTTCCTTGTCAGATCCCGACGGAACCACTTCTTTCACGAGATTGGCCTTATCCCGGATTTTTTCAAGTTCCGGGAGCGCAGCATAGGCAGCAAGCCGGGACCGTTTTGTCTTGCGGTTGACGAGTTCGTCAAGAAGCCTCGCCTCAAACGGGGCGCAGCGCTTCATCTCCGCGAGTGCCACGGCAGAATACTTGTAATTAAGGGAGCTTTTTATCTCATTCTCAACCGTATCAACGACCAGGAAGAGGGAGGGATCGATGCCGGACTGTGACGGAAAACCGTTATACAACATGTTGGTATCAAGGCTGAAGACGACGTTTTTGTTCATCGTCCCGTACAACTGCCGATGGGCATCGAACGCCTCCTGGTTTGTATAGTTTATAATCCCTGCGACAAGCATGGACTGGAGCAGGTCGTTATAGGATGGCATTTCATGCGCATTATCGCCATATGTCATTCCTGCTTCTTCAAAATCCTCGCGGAAGGACAAAATATTCAGGGTGTAGCCCGCACCCGAGGGTCTCAGCGAGAGGAGGTCGAATTCGTAAAGAGGATACTTGAGGGTAATTTTTTCCTTCATCAGGTTCAGCAGCACCTGGAGTTCAGGCGCATCAATGATGACTTCAGGCTCCATTCCGGGCCCTCACTGCCTGTTCCTTGAAATCGTACAACGTCTGGACCTGGTAAGGGATCATCCGGTAGGGCCTGGCAACATCGTCCATCGTTGAAATTGCGAGGTAAAAGACGTGATCAACATCGTTCAGCGTGATGGGCAGAAGCGTCCCGGCAACGAGGGCTTTCCTTCCCGGAGTTATATCAATGGCAACCGAAGCGCCGTCCTTTTTATGAGACTGTATCAATGCGTATACTTTTTTGTAGACGTCCACGATGTCGGCCTCGTCGACCATGAGGGACGTGATCTCCGGGGTGAAGTCATGTTGTTTCGAGATAATCCGGAGCCCTTCGGTCACCTGTGCAGTATCTGCATGGAACGGCTTTTCGACTACAATAAAAATGGTATCAGGGTAATAGCCCCGTTCCTGTACTACGGCAGTATAGGTGTTCAGGAGCGCCCATACTGATCGTCCGAGAAGGCTGATATATACACGTTCAGAGGACAAGGATATCACCGTTTAAAAGAGCATGGACATTCTCAGACCGTTCAGAAAACCAACCCGGGTTCGTCGTATGCACAGGGATCAGGACATCAGGGTCCACCTGGTCAATGACCCACGCAAGGTCATCAGGTGATGCATGGCCTGATGCATGATATGCCTGATCAAAAACGGGTGTGTATTTTTCATCCATTTCAAACCCACCGCATTGGATCCCAAACCGGCGCAGCCACTGCCAGAGCCTTCTGAAATCAATCACCATCTCTTCATTGAATGCCTCGCAGGCCGAGTAAAGATAGGTCCCCCCGGAGGGATTTATGTCAAGGAGATGATTCATGTCAAAGAACGAAAAGCACAGGAGATAGGACTCAGGGTCATTCCTGATCGTTTCGTGGGACACATACTGCGTGTCAGGCTCCCGGGCAACAACCTCTGTCTCCCATATCCGTGTTTTGCTGATAAGTTCCTCGTAGATTACCGCCTGACCGGTCCGGCAGACGCCATCCGCACATTCCAGTGCGTGGAGCATGTAGGCATCCTTTGCGGTAATGACAAGTGTTCTCCCGGTTTTTTCCGCGATGCCGGAAAAAGAGTCGAGCCGTTCGAAGTTTCTCGCAGAAAAGTCGGCGATGACCAGTCCTTTTGCATTTTCCACTGCAGCCCGGCAGGTCTCGCAGACACTCTCTTCGGTCGCCGGTTTTTTACCAGGACCGTCTTCTTCAGGGCCGGAATGCCGGCTGGTCCGTGTGCCTTCGATGATAAGCACCGATGCGTCCTTTGCATGGTGCATAAAAGTTCTTGTCTGCGCTTCCTGTCTGCCATGAAGCCGAAAGTCCCCGGTATATGCAATAATCTGGTCCGCTTCGAGGAGGTAGGCGCATGCCCCGGGAATGGAATGGTCCACGTCAAAGGCGGTGACCTTAAATGGCAGCGCCACGTTGTCCAGATTCCTGCAGGAGCCAGGTTTATACTTCTTTGCTTTGCGTCTGTCCTGCCCGGGCCGGGTGGAAAGGAATGAGACAAGATTGT
>JBFYKV010000010.1:0-8418 GCA_041305745.1 Methanoregulaceae archaeon
TACTTACCTGAGACCGGGGGCCGTGCCTGGTCCCCCTCACCGCCCCTGCGCTTTTGCGATGATGGGGGAAATATCTTCCCGGGAGATATTCCGGGTGGGGGGAGCCCGGACGGCCGGGAGATAAAATCTCCGTGCGGGAGAAGCAACACCCTCATATCCAGGAGTGGTGAGGCGGAGGCGTTATCAATTCAATTTTGATTTAAACCGGGTTCCCCCACGAAGAACGAAGAGTCAATTACTCCATACCAGTCCGTACAATCGCGGTTCCACCCACCCGTTCTCACCATTCATTGGCATCATTCTCATCTGTGCAGCCCGGTCTCAGAGATACTTCACGACCCTGAACCAGCGGCGGTTTGATATCGGTCCATCCTTTTGGCACCTCGCTCCTGTCTCAGAGATACTTCACGATCCTGAACCAGCGGCGGAGGTAGGCAAGGGGGATGTCTGCCGATGAAGAGGATTTGCGATACGTGGTCAGCAACTGCGGGGGAGGGAGAATAAACCTCCACCCAAACCGTAGTTTTTCATAGATCCCGGGCTGTCCCTCTATCATGAGGTACATAGAAGAGAACAGAGATGTGTGACGGGTTTTCCAATATTTCAAGAGTAGCAGCTCCCGTTCACCCGGGACCGGCCATGTCGAAAAATCATTCACTCCCGCTGGCAGTTCACATCCCGTCCAGAGACGGGCAGCCGTCAGTGAGAGTTCCATGGGTATCCTGATATGGTGTTCAACCGACAGCCGGGCCAGTTCCTTCCAGTCATCCTGTGTTTTTAATTCCCCTGCCATACGGGAGATATCGTATATCCAGTCAAGTCTCAGCGACCCGTGCTGGAAAACATTGTGGAATGCCAGATACAGGAGATGATCGGTATGATTGAGCGTATCAAAGGTAAGATCGTCCGATCTGATGGATATCCGCCGTGAAAAGACATCATCAAGCAACCTTCCCCGGAACAATTCCTGCGCATGCCCCAATACCCAGTGGAGCTCGATGGGCAACCCTTTGCCCGGAGGATAAAACGTCTCGTGATGGTGCTCGTACTGAGATACATGGAATATCCTGGCAGGACAGACATATCCCATCTTTTCCAGTACTTCCTCAGACGTGGGGATGTTGTCCGGCTGAACGAGCAGGTCGATATCACTGGATTGCCGAAGTGCCGGATCGGGGTACATGGTGCGCGCTAGTGCATGGCCTTTTAAGAGGATGACCGGTACCCCTGCATCCTTCAGGGCATTGGTGACCGACTGGATCTGCCGCCCGGCAAGCAGGGTCCGGGCAGCAGCCCTCAGTAAAACCTGGTCCGGGTATCCCATGATTTCCAGTGGCGGCCGGCATTCTTCCGGCCAGGTACGTAAATGGAAGGCAACGAGGGAAAAAATCCAGTGCGGCCGCAACAAGGCCAGAAATCTCTGCCAGTCATCAGGTGAACTGTTTGGAGCTGGCTGTGGAGTATTCCTGATTGCAGCGACGAGATAGGTGAGAAGATCATCCGGCAGGGAAAGCAAAGCATTCGGTGGATCACCGGAAAGGGGAAGATGCGTGTGGAAATTTTTCAGCACGACAGGCAGGGAAACCGGCGCAGGTCCATTTTCAGAAGTACCTGTTGATGTCCACATCAGTCTTTTCATTCTCCCGGATCATAGTGATTCCTTGATCCTGATATTTTTTACATAGCTAAATATAAGTTGACAGCAGGCAATTCTGAAATCATGTCAGATTTAAAAGATAATTCAACGAAATCCGGATCGGAATCACTTTACACGCCGCCTCGCGTTATCAGGCTGGGCGATTTAAATGAGGGGATCGGGATTTGTTATGGAGGTTCGGGTGATGCAACTTATTGCGATGGGGGCAATGGTGCTATTGGTTACTGCTCAGCAACAGGTAATGATGCAACGGGTTACTGCTCGTCTGGTAATATCGCTGGGGGATACTGCACAATCGGTAGTAGCCCAGCTTAAATCGATTTAATATCCATGAATCGGGTTCAGAATCGCCAACATGACTCCATCCGGGAGATGCAATACCATCATATCCAAGAGTGTGGAGACAGAACCCTCCTCAATTTATCTCTGATTTACGAATATTTCCCCCCACTCAATTGCGAAGAGTCAATTAATCCATAATTAAAACGGTCCATGGGTAATACATCATTGGCAGATCCATGTGATCCGGGGATCAGAGGATTTACCAATACCCTCTGAATCAATATTTTTCTCTTGAAAAGTCATCTCCACTACGGAAGGGAGTTTCCCGGTCCTGATATTTCCTCCCTTTTTTCTTAATGATATCAGGAGAAACAGGGCAGTTGTTAACGGTCTGCACCGCAGAGAGTGATAGACTCCCCTATCGATGCCCTACTTTTTTATTCGCATCCTGCTCTCCGGGAACACGCCCCACCGTTCAGCCTGATCACAGAGCCACTGGGGAGAGACCAGTTTTCCATTATAGCAATAGTTGTTTGCCACACAGCCGGTCCGGCAGGATTTTGCATGGATGCAGGAGCCGCAGATCCCGGGGTATTCACTGACATCCTGGAGATCTCTCCGGAGTCCGAGGATGACCGGGTTGTTGAGCCAGATCTCCCGGATACTGTCTTTCCCAAGGTGCCCGTATACCAGTTCGGGGATGGTCTGTCCAATCCCGCAAAGGGCAATCTCGCCGCTCCCGAGGATGCCGAGGATACCGGATACCCCGCAGTTGCAGCTCTTCCCTTTTATCCTCCAGAGTTCGGAAAATGGCGTGAGGGCCGGCGGCATCGACAATATAACCGTGATCGGTGCCTTCGGGCGGAGGTCCTCGTTCACGTACCGGGAAAGTTCCATATGTTCAGAAAATTTCAGTGCCTCGCCGCGTTCGTGCATGTCGATGCCGCGACCGGTCCGGGTCACCGGGTTGAACTTCACCGACGCAGCCTTGTGTTCAGCAGCAAGCCTGACCAGATCTTCCATCTGGTGCCGGTTCCCATGGTGGACTGCCATGATCACCTGGCAGTTGGTATAGCCGGCTTCAACAAGAAAGTCAAGCCCACGGATTGCGGCATTAAACGCCCCTTTCACGCCCCGGAACGCATCATGCTTTGCAGGCACCGGCGAATCGATACTCACCGAGATAAAGTTCACCCTGGATTTCTCCTTGAGAAAGTGCGCTATCTCCTGCGTCATCAGTGTGCCGTTCGTCTCCATGTTCATCGAGAGCCCTTCAGCCGTGAGCAATTCGACAATCTCTTTGAACTGCGGGTGGAGCATCGGTTCGCCGCCGGTCAGCTTCGCGCCGGAAAGGCCCAGGGTCTTTGCCTCGGTAATGGCACCCCGGAGTGCTGCCGGGTCGATGGTCTTTCCCGGCAGGGGTTTGCCGCCGGAATATATTGGAGTGATCCAGCAGTGCCGGCAACGGAGGTTACAGCTTGCTGACAAGTAGAGATAGAATGACCGGAGCGGGGGCACCCCCTCCGGCAAATCAATACTCCGGGCCTTTTTTCCGGTAAGAACAGGCTCTTCAGAGAGGTCACAGTGTGTCATTCGGGATCATACCCCCCCTTTATAGGGCACGGAAGCAGGACTGGGGATCAGTGCCGATCAGCCTGCCGGATCTGGCCATCACCGATGCCGGGCAACCCCCCGCACAGAACCCGGTATACTGACAGCCGGCACAGATATCCAGAACATTTTCAATGGCATATCCGGTTTTTTTATAAATGCCATCTTTTATAAGACCTAACCTGAGAAAATCAGCTTCTGAACGGGGCAGGTTCGCCCTGACCACTGAAATGCCGTCACGGATTTCAGCAAGCTTGATCCTGATGAGATCCGTGCGTATCCGGCGTGGAGGAATAGTGCTCATGACAGGGCACTCTCCCCGATGTAATCGAACAGCCTGTGTTTGAACGCATCATAGTCCCGGATTGTATCATATGCGACCGTGTAAAGGAACGGGATATCCGGGCAGTAGAGCACCTTTCCGCGGAGTGCACGGATGCGGATATACAGGGGAAGCTGCCGGAATATCCACAAATCATACCGGGGGTCGTCAAGCGCCTGCAGGGCGTGGTAACGGAAGAGGGCGGCCTCTTCAGGCGGCCCCTCATAATAAACTGCCAGGTCTATGTCAGATTCGGCAGTGTTCCTTCCTTCTGCAGTTGATCCATACAGCAGAATGAATCGTACATTATGAATCCCCTGTACTTTCTCAAGCCTGGATACAATTTCATTCGCAAAAAGATCCATTACGTATCAGTCCTTCCACCAGAATCCTTGAAAATTTAAAGGTTTATGGCACTTTCTCCCTCGTAACACTTAGTATAAAATGAAAGTGGGGATTGTCCCGGAGCACCTCCTGTGTTTTACTCCCGCCTGCAGCACACTACCGCACCCAGTATCCCGAGCGCCGCCATCAGGACCGCGATCCCGAAACCGGGCGCCTTGGTGGTGGGGAAGACCGTGGTGGGGACGACCGTGGTGGAAACCGGGCTCATGGTCCCCTGCACGGTGGTGGTCTGCCCGCTGTTCACCTGGAAGGTACCCTGCCAGTCCTGGTACCCGGCCAGCCTGAAGGTGATGGCGTGGGAACCGGGCGTGATATCGCTTAAGGTAAGCGGGGTATAGCCCCGGAACACGTTATCCACGTAGGTCTCCGCTGCGGAAGGGGACGAGGAGATCACCATCGTACCATACGTGGTTGCGGGGGTCACCCTGGTCATGGCTGCAGAGAGGGTGGTGGTCAGGCCGGTGTTGATGTTGACTGTCCTGGAATAGTCCTGGTACCCTGAAAGGGTGAGGAGTACCGTATGAGAGCCCCTGGAGAGACTGCCCACCGAGGTGGGAGAGGACCCCCGGTAGACCCCGTCCACGTAGACCTGCGCCCCGGTCGGTGAACTGGTGACGTACAGGCTTCCGGTGCCGGCTACCTGGGGAAGGGTAACACTCACTATCGGGGTACTCCCCGAGGAGACCGAGACGGTCCCGGTGTAGGTCTCGTACCCCGGGAGGGAGATCCGGACGGTGTGCGATCCTACCGGGACCGAGGTGAACGTATAGGGAGTAACCGCGGTCCGTGAGTCATCAAGGGTCGCAGTGGCCCCTGATGGACTGCTGGTCACGTATACGCTCCCGTAACTCTGGACCGGGGTGAGGGAGGCATAGACATAGGTGGTCTGCCCGGCCGAAGGGTTGCCCGGGTAATACTGGGCGAATGACTGGTAGCCCGACTTGTACACGTTGATAGTATGCCCCGGTGTCCCGGTAGTGGAGACCTCTAACGTGATGGGGGTGGTCCCCTCATACTTGCTGTCGAAATACACGTCCGCATTGGAAGGGGTGGAGCTGACATGGTAGTACCCCTTCTCGCTCCCCACGACCGGGGTCAGGGTGGCGGAGAGATAGATGGTCTGCCCTTCCGAAGGGTTTCCCGGGATGCTCTGAGTGTAGGGCTGGTACCCGGACAGGGTGAGTGCGAGGGTGTGTCCCGGTGTCCCGGTGGATGAGACCTCCACCGTGATGGGGGTAGTCCCCTCTAAGCTGCCGTCAAAGTACACGCTGGCCACCGACGGGGTGGAGGTGATGTGGTAATATCCCTTCTCGTCGCCGATCTCGGCGGCTGCAAACCCGCACAACCCCATGGCCAGGGCCACGGTGATCAGGATCAAAATCATGTGTCGCATAGTTGTCACGATACCGATAGTGGTGTCCGGGGTATATGAATTATTGGGTCGAACGACCAGCTCGTCCCCGAACCCGTCCGGTCCTGACCCCTGCCTGCACCGGACCCTTTCCCTGATACTAATCCCTTGAGAAAAGAACTACCCCACGGGAGAGTGCGGTTTTTGCAACCGGGTTATCAAGTTCATCCAGGGTATACGGAAATAGATCGACCCCGATACCGATATCTGAAAAAAGCTCCATAAACCCGGGGATCCGGTCCCCCACACTGCGATCGTCCCGGTCAAGGACGATAAGGATGTCTGCATCGCTCCCGGGGACTGCCCGCCCCTCAGCCAGCGACCCGAAAAGCACCACACGCTTCACCCGTGGGTCTCTGGCAAGCAGCGCTGCTTTTTTCCGGATCCGCCCAAGGACCAGGCCCGTATCAAGCCAGAAGATCTTCACAGAATTGTATGACTCTTCCCGCACTGCGGATCGCATCTGATGCATCCTCCGAATCAATATAATCTCCCGGTTTTCCCGTGGGAAACCCATCCGGGTAACGTGCCTGCACATACCACCGGTCCAGGTTTCTCCCTTCTTTCTGCATATCCTGTAGTGGAGACGAACCCTTAAAGAGGCCGTGCAAAAGATCGGTCACGGAATGGCCCCAGGCGACCGCTCCCCGTTTCTGGTAGACTGCCTTCAGCGCTTTTACCGCGGACTGCGGTGAAATGAAACAGGCCCATTCGAAGAACCCTGATTCCATGGCCTGTTCTGCCATCCGGAGGTCTCTGTGTGACTGTTCCATCCAGTCAGCGCTCCGTTCCGGCATCCTTGTCAAAGTTCGGCATCCGGCCAGATAACTCTGCCGGGCATGCGGAATACAGCCATCCTGAGGTGCATTTTCATGCGATAAAAACCCAAATCTCCTTATATGGCTGATAAAAACTGAAAAGATGTGCGCTTTACCTGATCATACCCGTAGCAATCCGGGTAAGCAGATTATGGAATGCAGGATATGTCCCATCCCATGTACCATGATGTGAACCGGGTGTCTCCAAAAGTGGCCGCCCCTGGCTGTAGGATCGCGGGAGAAATCATTGTATAACATGCTATAAAGACGAAGCGGACTCCGATCATCACAAGCTCGTAAAAAGCCATAAGGGATATCCCTGAAACGGCGGGATAACATTCACTGAAATTTCCGGCATTCCTGCTTTTGCAGAGATTCCATTGTTCCTTATGCTCCGGGTGGTTGTGATAAATCTGTCTGGTACCCTTCATGAACCCGTGCGGATTCCCTGACATGGATGTGGGAATGAAGTCACGGAAAGATTGTGCTCCCGTTAAAAAACCGGATTATGGATCATTTGAGAATTGCAAGCACGGAGATAAAAGTGTCAATATCGATTCCAGCCTGCTTAAGGATTGATTTCAGGGTTCCCCTGTCAAGTTCGGGATGATCAGGGACGACAATTGTCCGGGTTTCATCCAGATTTTTTAAAACAATATGGCTTCCTTTCTGGTGATCAACAGAAAAACCGAGCCTATTAAGGGCGTTTATAACTTTCCTGGCCGGCAGCAGCGGAACTTTTGTCATTACCGGTTACATTTCGACTGCTATCTCTCGAATACTCACGCCATGCTGGTTCGGGATCTTCTTCTGCCTTTTGATAAGAGATTCAAGATACGCCTCAATTGCCTCTCTGGCGTTCTCTTCCGCTTCATCTGTTGTCTTCCCCTGTGTGATGCATCCGGGAAGTGCAGGGACCGTCACAACAAACCAGCCGTCTTCGCCTGGTTCAATAACAACCTGAAATTTCTTTTCCATAATTACTCAATAACAATGAATTGGTTAGCAGTGAGGGATGATAAATTTTCCATCGTGAAATTGCATTGCCACCCTTCCAGGAAAAACCAGATGTCGGAGGGCTGTGAATCAGGTTATAAATGGATACTGGAAAAAACCATCCCTTTCCAACACCCCACACCAACCGTTCCGCAATTCATATCACTCTCTCCTTACTGTATACTCCTATGAACCGCCGTACCATCGTCCCGCTCCTCATCGTCATCGTTGCAGTGCTCTTCGTGGCAACTGCCATCATCGTCCCGCTCCTGCCAGGGCAATCCTCCCCGGAACGGCCGCTCTCATTTGTTATCCTGACCACATCGGACCTGCAGAGCCAGGTCGGACCCTACAGGAACGAGAGCGGTGTAATGGTCGGGGGCTTTTCCCGTATCGCGGGTGCAGCAAAGGCAATCCGGGCCACCGCCGACGGATCGCTCCTTATCTCCTCCGGCGACGACCTCACCGGTACCTTCTATGACACCTACTCGGGAGTCCCCGAGATGGAAGGGCTGACCCTCGCCGGCTACGACGTCGTCTGCCCCGGCAACCACGAGTTCGATTTCGGGGAGGAAATCTACGCGAACGCCACCGGTGCGGCAGGGTTTCCCATCGTCTGTGCCAACATGCACGTACACGACCCGGTCCTCGCCTCCCGCATCACCCCGTCAGCCATGCGGGACGTATCCGGGCTGAAGGTCGGGGTCTTCGGCCTGATGACTCCTGACCTCGCACATATCTCGAGCCCGGCATCCGGCACCACGGTTGACCCCGACCTCACCGGTATAGCACAACAGATGGTTCAGGACCTCCGGGCACAGGGTGCAGACCTCGTCATCGCCGTCACGCATACCGGTTCTGATGACGACATCGCCCTCGCCCAGGCGGTACCGGGCATCGACCTGATCGTCGGCGG
>JBFYKV010000011.1:0-21771 GCA_041305745.1 Methanoregulaceae archaeon
GTGTGCTTCCGCGTACTGGACCGTATCAAAAAGCACCGCTGAAGGGTCTCCTCCCTGCTGGTGCTGGATGATCTTGATACCGAGCCTTTTTGCATGTACATCAATCTGCTCGATGGCGCCGGCCCGGAAGGTATCACCGGCGCCGATAACAACAGAAAATCCGTTCTTCTTCAGGTAATGCCCGATTTTTGCAACAGTCGTGGTCTTGCCCGTGCCGTTCACGCCGGTGAACAGGATTTTTACCGGGCGGTCATGGGACCTGATATACCCGGTAAGGTCAAACCCTTCCCCGAGCACGTTGAGAAGTGCATCAGAAAGCGCTTCGAGAACAATTTTATCGACAGATTCACCGATTTTTCGTCGTTTTCCAGTGAGGTCGGATCTGACATGGCTGATAATTTCATCGGTGACAGGTAGTGCGACATCGTTCTCGAGCAGCACCATTTCAAGTTCAAAAAGTGCGCCCTGGAGGTCTTTTTCATCGACAATAAATTCGCGGTCGGTGATCAGGACTTTTACCTTGCTGATCAGGGTGGGGCTTTTTTCGCCGGCAGCTCCAGCGGTATTCGTGGGTGCTTTTTGAGGGGCCGTCACCTCATTTCCGGGAACCGCCGCCTCTTCTATGCTTGCTTCCAGTTTTCCCTGGATATTCCGGAGACGAGTCCTGAGGCCCTCGAACATGCTTTTACGCACCCCGGCTGTTTTAGTCCTCTTCTTCAGGGGGTCCGGCTGAAACAGACGGGCTCATCTGCTGGGCCTGCTGGGCCTGCCTGTATCCCGTTTCAAGGCGGCGCGCGATCTCATTCATCTGGGTCCTGATGCGATCCAGCGTTTCTGCAACTTTCTTCCCTGAGGCCTCCATCTCGGTGATGCGGTCTTTCAGATACTCAACTGCATCAGCATTCGATCGCTCGACGATTACATCTGCGCCGATATTGACAAGGATTTTATCAGGATCCTCCACACGTGCCCTGACACTCACACCGCCCCCGATCTGCAGGAGCACGGTGCTGTCACCCGCGGTTAAAATAGCTGACAAGGCTTCTGTTGCTGCCAGTGCTTCCATGCGTCCCTCTTCGAGCATGGAAAGCTGCTGGGCAAATAATTCCGCCTGCTGCCGGTATTCATTCAGGTACGCCTGGAGCGACTGCAACTCGCGCGGATCGACACTATCCACGTTATTCACCATCTATAACATTCACGGCCTGAACTTTGATATACCTTCTTTTTAGTCGGTGTTTACTTCCCATCAGGGCAAATGTCCGCTCCTGTGCCTGTGTCTCGTTTGGCGCGTCGATAACCTTTGCATATGGTAGCCACTCGTCTCTGATCTTAAAGGTTCCCTTCACTTCAAAAGTCTTGTTTTCCATAAAATCACTCCAGAAATCCAAATACGTCCTCAATTCGTCCCAGTTCATACCCTGTCGTCTCAGGGCCTGCCACGTAGCCGTGTGAATTTGCCACAAGCCCTGCACCGACAAGCCCGCTGCCCATGTTCACCGAGCCGGTCCCGACCGGAAGCCCGCTTGCTGATTCCAGTCGTTCAATCTCCTGCCGGTGGGCGCGTGGATTCACCAGGATTCCTTTTCCTGTGGCAACTGCCGCCATCCCGATTGTCTTTAACCCGCCAAGTTCGAGCGGGATTACCGGGACCCCGAGAAATGTGCCGATCTCCTTTGCCATATCTGCAGGCATTTCAGGGTGAACTGCCGCAAAATGGTCATTTGCAAGTAGTACGTTGCCTGCTGCATTCATGGTATGCTCCAGGAGAAACACATCCCGGTATGTCTCGAGCATCTGCAGCTCAGTGTCATGTACAAGTCCGCTCACCACAAAGCCGCGGCTGTTCCCGGCGAGAAGAGAGCCGATGATGCTGCTTCCCTGGATGTTCGTTTCCAGAACTTCGACCCGTAATGTCTTTTCAAGGGTCGTTCTGAAATCATCAGGGGAATCCTTCGGAATGACTACTACGTCATCAAATGCGCGGGCAAATACCCCTATATTTGTGTCACCGGCAAAGGAGACCGTTCTTTCCATCTTATTCCTCAGCAAGTTCGGCCTGAACCTGCCCGTCATCGAATTTCATCGCCCTGATGCGAATCTTTGACGGCGGCTTCTGGCTTCCCCGCTCCCACACAAGTTCATTGATGCTTTTATCGAGTTTTACATCTTCACTTTTCATGTGCTTTCCGAGGAATTTTCTGATATCCTTCATTGCCGTGTTGCTCCGCTTCCAGCGCGGAGAGCGCTTGACATCGCGCAGCGGAATAATATAAACATGTTCCTGCATTTTTTCTGCCATGGTCTACACCTTAAGGGTACTTTTTCTCCACTGGCGGCGCTTTGGATGCGACACCACTGCCCGTTTTGTCCGAATCGTTACCCACGACGGCACCCGGCGGTTCTGCTCACATGCCTTTGCCAGTCGTATCTTAAAACCTTTTGTTGTTTTACTCATTATTTTCACCCTTCTCTCTTTTCTGACTTTGACAGGACCAGTGACTGTGAATGATGCCCCGGAAAAAAGTTCCGGCAATCAAGTCCCCGCATTGCCATTGCCTCACGGAGCTCGCGTTCATAGTCACCGTTCCCGATCGTTCCGGTCTCACCATACTCGACAACCAGGAGTTTCTCTGCCAGCCGGCTTACCTCTGCCTTTCCAAACCCGAGCAGGGGCCTGACATACGAACATCTTCTGGTATCCCACAGGGCCTGGACTTCTCCACGCCCGAGCATGGGCACACGATCATTCAGACGGGTACCATCCGCAACGACCGAATATTCACCGCAGAGCATATCAATTGCTTCCCGGTGTACCATATTGATCGCATCGTTCGGGTACCCGCACGCAATAATCATGCCAATCGCCCTGTCAAGCAGACCTTTCTCAAACAGACGCATTTTATGAGGAAATCCAAGGCTTGCGGCCGCTTTTTCAACAGAGGTCAGGTCCCGTGCCGGACCGAAGACAAACGTGTTCAGTTCGACCTCGTAATCCCGGGAAAGCATCAGCGCTGCAAGTGAGCTGTCCTTTCCCCCGCTGAAAAGTACGCCTGCCTTCATCCCTTGCGTCTGATATTGAACTCCTTTTTGGCAGGCATTATCTGCTGGAGTAAGGCTTTCAACTGGGCATCGGTAATCTTGTTTTTGAGACGACCACTCTGGGCAAGGAGCACCAGCTGCTGCTCCACGGCCCGTGCAAAATCAGGGCGGGTCAGCTTTATGGTGCTTAATCTCTCGCGTGCCTCAGGTTCAAGAATTTTCATCAGGATCATCTGGAGCTGGGCGTCTGCCTGCTGCTGCCGCTCCATTTCATCCTGCATCATATTCTGGTCAAGTGACTGCTGCTGTAACTGCGCGAGTTTTCTCCTCCGCAGTTCTGCAAGCTCATCGTCTCCCATTACAAATCACCCCGATTTTAGTATTTGGCAAGTTCAGGGACTTTTTCACTCGCTTCAGCCTTCAGGCTGTGAGCGACACCGTCCATGAACGACGCGCCTGCAGGTGAGATCTTCCGGCCGGTCTTGTCATGCAGGATATATCCTGCAGCTTCAAGCTGCTGGAGAGCCTTCCGGAGGATCGATCCGCTTCCCTTCCGGAACTGGCTTGGTCTCGAGCCGCGGTCCTTCTTTCCGCCATAGAATGTCCTCATGCGCTCAACGCCGACCGGACCGTCGATGTACACTCTTCTCATGATTGAGGCGACGCGTACAAACCACCAGTCAGGGTCTTCGGGGGGCATCTCTTTATGTACCCCTGTCTTTGCAAAGGCGGCCCAATCCGGGGGCCTGATTTCCGGCTTTTTTTTCAGCTCTTCTGCCAGAGTCTTTATGAGCCTGTCAGCCGGGATGTCGTAGACTGTTGTCATCCTAAAACCTCACTGTCACCATATCGATATAACAGTCTTTACATATTGGTTCAATACGTTTTTATATATTTCGAGCCGCGCAGTTTCAGCGCGGCCGGGAAGATTACTCATTTCCTCATTTTTTCTGCGAGGACAAGGGTGCGCCCACGGACTCCGATAAGCCGGGCACCTGCACGATCTGCCAGTTCTTCAGGATCGATCTCGGTATTGTGAAGCCATTTTACCTTGATGGTCTTCCGTTTCTTAAGTTGCTGCACTATCTCCTCAATAATTGTCTCTGTACATCCCTGCTTACCGATCCATATGGTCGGTTTCAGGTCCTGCATCCCGGAATTATCCTTTTCCCCTGACATAGTTCCTCCCGATAGGGAACCGCGTCTGCCTGCTGCAATGCAGGCAGGTCACGACCACCTTTCCCCGCTGAATTCTCACCCGCACATTCACACCCGGCACGAGGAATGCATAACAGTGCTGGCAAAAACACCTGCGGTGCTGCCTGTCAATCCGTATCCGCTGGCGCATTGCAATTTTTCTTGCAAGTTCGACACACCGGTTGCTCCATGCCGGGTTGACAGGAAAGAAGAGCCGGGCCTGCTCAAAGAGAACTGCTATCCGCTCCCGCGCTATCCGCCTGTTGTTCGGGTGTGCTGATTTTTTCATCGCCATGCTGCAAAATACCTTTCTGACGGGCTTTACCCCATTATGTTGTTCTCATGAAAATAAAGACACCCGCCCGGTCAGGCACAAGACAGTGAGAATCCCTTTGTGAATCAAAGGATCCTAACTTTCCGCCCGACAACCCGCAACCGGTCCTGGCAAAAAAGGGCTATTGCGCGGGGAAGCGCTGCATGCTCCTCGATCAGGATCCGTTCCGCAAGGGTCTCCTCGTCGTCACTGTCATACACGCTGACGCAGGACTGGAGAATGACCGGTCCGCTGTCCATCCCTTCATCCACGAAATGAACAGTGCAGCCTGCAACCTTTACCCCGTACTCCAGTGCCTGCCGCTGGGCATGGAGTCCGGAAAATGACGGCAGGAGGGCCGGGTGTATGTTGATCATCCTGCCCGGAAATCTCCTGACGATGCCTGATCCGAGTACCCTCATGTACCCGGCAAGGACAAACAGGTCGGCCCCGCATTCCTCCATTGCCGAACCGAGCGCTTCTTCGTAGGATTCCTTTGACGGGTAGGAAGAGTAGTCCCTGATATATACGGGGATGCCCGCTTTTTCTGCTCTCATAATGGCATAAGCGCGGGGATTGTCGGTGATGAGCCCGGAACAGCGGGCAGGGATCTCTCCACGCCCGATAGAGTCGATGACTGCCTGGAAGTTTGAACCCCTTCCGGAGGCAAGCACTGCAACTTTTTTCATTTTATTCCTGTTTTTATCTCGTCAGGGGTTTCCCCTTCGTTATGAATGATTATCTTCACTTTTACTATCCGGCGGGAGAGCATCTGCATCACAACGAGGGTAACATGGCATTCATGGATGTACGCACTCTCCCCGGGGTGGGGGATATGCCCGAGGCGGTCGATAAGCAGGCCTCCAATCGTTTCGTAAGACTCGTGTATGGGCAGGTTAATGTCAAGCTCATCGTTTAAGTCCTCAACCCAGACCTTTGCATCCACGAGAAATACTCCTTCCCCGATCTTCTGGATCTCCGGTTCCTCCTTGTCAAATTCGTCGAGGATGTCCCCTACCAGCTCCTCCAGGATATCCTCAACAGTGACAATGCCGATAAAGCTGCTGTATTCGTCGAGCACTACGGCGATCTGGACCTTTCGTACCTGCAGTTCCTTGAGGAGGTCGTCTATCTTCTTGGTCTCGGGAACAAAAAACGGGTCGTACATCAGGTCTTTGATGGGCGTATTTTTCTTGCCGGTCAGGACCGCGGAAAATACATCCTTGACATTGAGGACGCCGATGATGTTGTCCATCTGTTCATGATAGACAGGTATCCGTGAAAAGCCGCTTTCGTTGAAGATATGGAGCGCATTATCAAGGGTAGTCGTGTCCTCTATCAGGGCGACATCGATCCTTGGTGTCATAATCTCGCGTGCGGTCGTGTCACCGAATTCAAGGACAGAATAGAGCATCTCCCGTTCTTCCTGCTCGATTGTCCCCTCCTCTTTTCCTACCTCGATCCACTCTTTGATCTCTTCTTCCGTCACCATCGGTTCGGTAAATCCTGACGACGGCGAGATCTTCCGGCTCACATGTTCTATTAACCGGGTCAATGGCGAAAAGATCCTTGTAAGATAGAGAATCGGGGTTGCTACCGAAAGGGCAAACCTTTCGGTACGCTTTGCAGCATACAGCTTCGGGCCGATCTCCCCGAATATGAGCATGAGGATTACCACCACACCGGTGGCAATCCCGACCCCTATATCCCCGAATATACTGATGGCAATAGCTGTTGCAATTGCAGCTGCTGCCACATTGACAATATTATTCCCGATAAGAATTGTGATCAGGAAATGATTCGGGGATTCCTTGAGTGTTGCAAGGGATTCGGATCCTTTTCTTGCTTCGTTTACCAGCATCCTTACCTTTGCCCGTGTGACAGAGATTAATGCAACTTCAGAGCTCGAGAAAAACGCAGAGAGCAACAGGCAGACGATGAAGAGTAAAATCAATAAAAAATCTTCAATCATCGAATCCACGCCGTAGAACGGCTGTTATAGATCTTTTGTTCATATATACTGAAACACTACACTATTGCGTTTCAATCTTAAAAAACCAGCGGACTAACCAATGTATTCCTTCATAAATGCCAGTTGTTCCACCAGGACAAGGATCTTTTCCTCTGATGAGAGAACATGAGAGAAATTCATATCTTCGATCTCAAGTGTCAGGGGACCTGCATACCCAACCTCGTCAAGATGCCTGAGTATCTCTGTAATATCCGGGCTTCCTGCGGGAGGGAGATGCATCCTACCGTCCTCTGCACGCGAGATATGCACGTTTGCAAGCCGTTCATGACAGAGATCAATGTATGTATGCACTTCTTCCACAGAAGTTCCCATGGCATGTGAAACGTCCAGGGTGAAGTACAGCCACGGCTCCCTGTCGAGCACCTCCCGGACAGATTCCGGCGCGCACAGAAGAGAATTCACTTTTCGCTCCATATTCTCCATTGCAACTTTCACCGCTCTTCCCGCTGATGCGTCTTTGAGTGTTTCGAGGTAGTGCGAAAAGCGTTCGTGATCCGCTCCGCTCGGGGTCCGCCGTGCAGTCCTTTTCCCGGGATGCACGGTAAGTACCGAGGCTCCGACCTGCTCTGCAAATTCAATAGCAGATACTGCCGACCGTATTGAAAGTGCCGCAACGCCCGGATTGATGGAACAGGGATTTAAGTCGAGCACGGGTGCATGCATCGTTACCGGAGAAAAACCCGGGTGGCTGCTGATACATGAAGAAAGTTCATCAACAGGGAGATCCCGCAGCCAGAAGTGTGGTGTTTCAAGCCAGAATTCAATTGTGTCAAGTCCCGATTCCGCAACAAAATCGAAAATTTCTGACGTCGTGTATTCATGGAAAAACATGCTGGAGACTGCAAACACAACCATGATGCTATTTCATATGAGTCCGCGTACTAATAGACTTTAATGAACTCATACCAGCGCCAGGTCATCGAAGACGACCCGGATTACACTGCCGGTGTGTTTCAGGTATCAGAAATTTCCGCAATCATCACTGCCGTCCTTGATGATACGCGGCTCCTTGATATCTGGGTAAGGGGCGAGATCACGAACTTCCGGTGCCATACGTCCGGCCACTGCTATTTTTCCTTAAGCGAGAGGAACGACGGTGCAACGGCAGTGCTGCCGTGTGTCATGTGGAGATCTGACGCAAAAAAACTCTCTTTTTCACCCCGCGACGGCATGGATGTACTTGTCTTTGGATCGATCGGGCATTATCCTCCGCAGGGAAAATACCAGATTTATGTCAGGGATATCCGCCATGCCGGGGAGGGTGAAAAACATCTGCTGGTTGAGCGATGGAAAAAAGAACTCACAGAAGAGGGCCTTTTTGACCCGGCAAGAAAAAAGCCCCTCCCCCCGTTCCCTGCGCATGTCGGAGTGGTCACATCAGAAACCGGCGCTGTCCTGCAGGACATCAGGAATGTGATTAACAGGCGTTTCCCGCTTGAGATCGTAGTATCCTCTACGGTAGTACAGGGGGATGCGGCCCATGGCGAAATTTCCCGGGCCCTCCGCCGTATCGACGGGAGGGTCGATGTCATCATCATCGGTCGTGGCGGAGGCAGTTTTGAAGACCTCTTCCCTTTCAACCATCCTGACGTGGTGAGGGCCGTTGCAGCATGCACTACACCCGTTGTGAGTGCGGTAGGACACGAAACTGACTTTACACTCTGCGATTTTGCCGCAGACGTCCGGGCGCCGACACCCTCTGCAGCCGCCGAACTCGTTGTCCCTGACCGGGCGTTACTCCTCGAGGGGCTGGCGAAATATAAAAAGGAGATCGGGACTGCACTTTTAAACCGGCTGGACCGCGCCGGTGACTCACTCGCAGATATAAGGGACAGACTTTCACCGCGGCGGATGGAACGGGTATTCAGGGTAAAAAAAGAAGACCTCGACACCATCGCAGAGCGGATGAGAAGGGCCGCCCTGATGTGTGTCCAGCAGGAAAAAATGGCTCTCTCACACCAAAAAGCAGTCCTCGCTGCCCGGAATCCGCTCTCCCTTCTCTCGGGGGGATATTGTATCGCTGAAGCGGACGGCAGGGTTGTCAGGTCAGTACACGACCTCTCACCAGGCCAGCTGCTGGTTGTCCGGATGCGCGACGGAACATGTGCGACACGCGTGGAGAATGTGAACTATGGAACGAAAATACGAAGACCTGATGAATGAACTGCGTGAAATTGTAAAAAAGATAGAAGACACCGAGACCAGCCTTGATGAAAGCATCGCACTCTATGAACGGGGCGCTTTGCTCGTCAAACAATGCGAAGAACTTCTCTCGTCGCTCGAATTAAAAATTACGTCCCTTGGCAGGGATTAGGTATCAATTTTTCAGCATTGCAGTCGTTTCAGACAACCCGGCTGAATTCCTGATTCCTGGTGCTTCCCGGATGTTCCAGTTTATTCATTTTTAGCAGGGGAACCCGGGATATCAGTGCCCGATCACCGGTGAGTCAACCTGCTCCCGCCGTATAACACGCCGTACCGGAAATTCACTAATAAAATGGTCAGTAAATCCTGTCCTGATCCGGCCCGGGTCGTTTGAGTGTTTATCCTGCAGATAATGAAATACAAAATGATTATCAGGTCCTGCACTGCTGGTTTTGCAATTATAGCGAATATATCCAGATTATCAGGAATTCATGCAATTATTTCAGGCAGGTAGTGTGGGAAAGATCCCATATCCTTCCGGAATATTAATGTAGCCCGACAATAACCTATTATGAGCCAGTATATCAACTGGTTGTGAAACGAATCGTTTTTAAAACCCCCCGGATGCACGGGTATGGAGCCCCCCCATTTTCTCCATATCCTGCTTTCTATTCCTTATCGTGCACTTCTGCTACCATCTCCACTTCCATCACAGAGCCGCCTGACAATGCATTTATTAATTCCACCGGAAGCGTGGCCGCCACGTAATCAGAGGAAATGCCAACGGTCCTGCCGCATACAAACGTGCTCTTCCTCCAGACCATGTCGGAAGGGTGATCAAATGTCAGGTCAGGACTCCCGAGAGATCGGACGGTCACTGTTATCCCGCCGCAGCGAAGCAACGTGGTAAGACGGGCGCCCGGAGTCACCATTATCTCCCTGAATTCCGGTGAAAGGTCAGATGCACATTTCTCCGACGCGACGGCGATGATACAGTCTCCTTTCGGGGTAAGGGCAGGTTCCATGGTAATCTCAAACGTTGTCGGGTGTTTTCCGCATACGTTATGGTGCCCGTGACAGCGGAATCTCTCAATCGCCTTCATGCTTTTATAGAGAGGGCATCCATTCATATTCAATGTATATTGAAGTGTACTGCCCGGACTGCGGCGGGGATCGGGACCATATTATCCTTTCCCAGTCGCACGATATGCTGGTGCGCTGCTCCGAATGCGGGTCAGTGCGGCATATCCCGATAATTGTCCCTCCCACGCCCATCACGGTCAAGGCGATAGTCAGCGAGGAGACCACCTCCCGGGTATGCCAGATCGAACTCATGCCCGACGAAGTCTGTGCACTTGGTGAGCGGCATGTTGCCGTTTGCGGTGATGACGAATACGTGGGCATTGAGATTACCGGAATTGAAATTGGTCCAAAACGAGTTAAAAGAGCAAAGGGGAGCGAAATATCTACATTATGGACCAGGAAAATAGAGGAAGTCATGGTCAGGATCTCGATCCATGACGGGTGGAAAACTGTCCCGCTGTTCATCAGTGTCAACGGTGAAGAGCCGTTTATTGTCGGCGAATCATACCAGGTCGGGAAAAGAAGGGTCAGGATAGCCCAGATTAAACTTCGTGACGGCGGAGTATTACGAAAAGATGGTTGGAAAGCCGTTGCACGCAGAATCAAAAGGATATATGGCTATCCTTCATAAAAAGGTCCGGATTGCATCTTCCAGTTGTTCCCTGTGAACAACACCCTCAAATCTTTTCTTTATTTCCCCGTCTTTTTCGATAATAATGGTGGGAGTGACTTTCAGTCCGAATTCGTTGATATATGACCGGTTCTTCAAAGGGTTTATCGACTCTATTTTTATTCCGAGAGCCTTCTCAACCTCTTTATTGATGGGGTCCTGTTCCATGCAGGCCATGCAGCCTTCCTGAAAAAAACTTATCACCCTGAGTGTCATCTAAAAGAAGAAAGGTCCGGACATTAAAAAAACTTATGGTGGCTGATTAACGGTTATTCAGCTGTACGAGGTTGATTTCTGCCGTCGAGTATGCATAATTGATCGTGATGGTGTCATTGGTCTTTTCCCTGATATAGCCTACCCGCAGGAAATAATCGTCAGGAGTATCCGTATCATCAAGGTTGATATTTGGCTGGTTCACCATCGGAAGCAGGATCTGGTCATTTAGTGTGAACGTGTTGAAATCATAGCCGGTCTGGTTAAACAGCTGGTTGAATTCTTCTGCTGTCATCTGCATTTCGACACCGTCGAGCATCGGGAAGGTAATTGTTTTGCTCTCTCCTGTTTTCATTCCAAGGAGGTCTTTTGCAATGATATCCCACTCATAGACAAGGAGACCGGCATTTGCAGAATAACCCTGAATATAGGCAGGGATGATTATAATCTTGTTTTCACTGGTTGCGTTGACAGGGACATTTAATACTGAAGTCATCATTATGATGTCGCCTTTCTCAATCGTCGCATTATACAGGCGCAAGTCGGAGGTGAGGACCGGCCGGTTCTGGGAGTCCCGGATGGTATAACTTACCTGGGCCACGTCACCGGTGGCAGCAGGTTTCATGCTCGTAAGCCACCCCATTCCCAGTGAACTGAAGATCATAATGAACACGAACGCGACGCCGAATACCACCATCCCGATCTTGGTCCAGTTCCAGCTGGATTTTTTTGTTGATTTTCCTTTTTTCTGTTCCTTCATCCTTTATACATCGTCTTCCAATTGAGATAAAATATTACATATCAACTGCCGCAGGGTTCAGGAATGAGGTAAAATTATAAATATGATAATTACTAACTTGAGGATAGTCCATGAGGTATGCCCGCATGGATACATGTGAGGAGGTAGAAAAAATGCCTGTGCGAAGAAGGTATCCTTTCGGATGGATTTCAAGAGATTTTGAAGATATAATGAATGAACTGGAGTGCCGGTTCGGCCCCTGCGGAACAAGGTTCCTGCCACCCGGCGGATTGTCAGACCGTATGCTTCCGGCATTACGGGGCGAATTCAGGGTTGATGTCAGGGACCATGATGACGAGATAATCGTGGTGGCCGATCTCCCGGGCATTGAAAAAGATGATGTCTCCCTCAACCTGATAAACCCGTCAACCCTCGAGATTACTTCTGAAAAAGAAACTGACCGGGAAGAAAAGGATGAGGGCTACTATATGCGGGAGAGAATATCAGGGTCCATGAGCCGCATCGTCACCCTGCCTGCCGGTGTAACCGATGAAGGAGCAAAGGCATCATTTAAAAACGGCGTGCTTGAAGTCAGGTTTAAAAAATCTCCGGAAGAGCGTGGAACCCGGATTAAGATAGATTAAGCCCTTTTTTCTTTTATTTCCGATGACTATTAGTGGTTGCAGCATTAACTCTAATGACAATGGATAAGAAAAAGGTCAGGGATTACATGACCTATGACGTCGTCACCGTCGATGTCCACGGCACCATAAAAGAAGTGATCGATAAGATCCAGAAAACACGCCATGACGGGTTTCCCGTCGTAAACGGGAAAGAGGTGGTAGGATATATCGCAGCACGGGACCTCCTTTTTGTCCCCCATACCACCCCCGTTGAAAAGGTGATGTCAGACCACCTCATCGTCGCTGACCCTGACATGAGTATCAATGATGCTGCACGGGTGATATTCCGTTCAGGTATCCAGAAACTCCCGGTCGTTGACCAGTCCAACACGCTTCTTGGGATTATCTCAAATACCGATGTGATACGTTCCCAGATCGAGCATGTATCCCCCGAAAAAGTCTTCAATTTTATTACAACGTTAAAAAAACTTCACGGGCTTGAACCTGAACTGAAACGTGAGACGGTTCCCATCGATATGCTCCTCCCTACACAGTCAAAGATATTCGAAGACGAACTTGAAGGGCGGATGTACGAGATTAAAAAGGGGCTGGCCGAACCGTTGATTGTGGTCAGGCGACCCGGAAAACTTATTCTCGTGGACGGTCATCACAGGGCGATCGCCGCAAAAAGGATGGGCATCAAATCACTCGATGCCTACGTGATAGAGATTGACGAGGAGATCGAGCTCGGCATGGAGAGGACCGCACGGGCCATGAATTTAAAGACCCTTGACGATATCCAGGTCCTTGACTATGCCCGCCACCCGCTCGTCGCCATTACGCACAGGCTGGTGCGAAGGGTTTAGGAACCTTCACACCTGGCATCAAATTTTTCATTCAGGACATGCTCTTTTACGATAGTCCCGTCCGGGACGACCACTTCAGGCCACAGGCGGGTCCTTGAATGGATGACCACGTTGTTCCGCAAAACTACCCGCGGCCCGATGACCGTATCATTTTCAAGACTGCAGTCATCACCGATGATCGTGTCGTTATCGATGATACTCCCGCTGATGGTTGAGTTCCTTCCGACCACGACGCGGTTGTAGATCGATGCCGAGAAAATCTTGCTGTTGCTCTTGATCAGGCAGTTCTCACCGATCGTTGTGTACGGCCCGATAAGGACATTGTCCCCGATGGTCGTGCCTGCACCGACTGCCACCGGCCCGATCAGGCGCGAGTTCTGTCCCATTGAAAACGCGTTCCCGAGCTGGACCGGGCCCTGCACCTGGCCCGCACGAATGGTAAGATCGCCGGATATACTGGTATACGGGATATCCTGCAGCTTCCAGCGTTCTGCCTGGCGCAGTGATGCAGGGCTCCCGACATCGGTCCAGTTGCCCCTCGCGAGCCAGCCCCTGATGATATGCCCCTCCTGCATCAGGTGCGGGAAGAGGTCCCGTGCGAAATCAAATTTTTTTCCTGCCGGGATATGGTCAAAAATACATGGGTCGCAGACGTATATGCCGGTGCTGGCGAGGTTACTGAATATCTCCCCGGGAGAGGGTTTTTCCTTGAACCTCCTGACATGGTAATTTACATCGATCTCTGCGATCCCGTATTCAGAGGGTTCATCGATACTGATGAGACCGATAGATACCATCGAACGTTCCTTCTGGTGTTCCCGATAAAATTCAAGCAGGTTTAAGTCGGTGACATGGTCCCCGCCCACCACCAGGAATTCCTGGCCTTCAAGGTATTTCTGGGCGTTTTTTACGCTTCCCGCCGTCCCGAGCTTCTCCTTTTCGTGCACATATGTGACGCTGACCCCGAAGAGCGACCCGTCCCCGAGCGCTGCCTCGATCGCATCCCCCATGTAGCCGAGGGTGATGATCACATCACAGAAACCGAGGTTTGAGAGATGGGATACAAGATGCTGGATTGAGGGGCGGTTCACAATCGGAATGCAGGGCTTTGGCCGTTCAAATGTAAGCGGACGGAGTCGCGTCCCTTCCCCGCCGCACATAATGCACACCTTCATGCAGGAAAACTATGCTCGCAATGTTCTTAACCGTAAGTGTCGGTTTAAAACGCCGGCGCGGACGACATTTCAGCGGATTGCATTACGACAGCCGCAGAACGACTGCCGGGTCATCCTGATAAATTCAAAAGATATTCATGTCATTCCGGGCCATAGTTATACCGTGAATACCGCACAGACTGCACCGGCTGACGGCCGGACCGGGGCGGACAACAGGGTGCGCAACCTCTCGGTTGCCATCCCGGTTGTCTCCTTCGGCGGGATCCTGATCGCGATCGGCCTTGAGAGCCTGGGGATCATCGGGAACGCAGGTGAATTCGGGGGAGGATGCGTCATCGGGTCGTTCCTGCTCTCGTACCTGGCCTACATCCTGCCAAGGCGTGATATCGTCTCACTTCTTGCTCCGATCTATGCATTTCTCATATTCATCATGCCGCTTGAGATGCCGCCGAACCTAATCCTGCAGGTGCTTTATGCCAGTACCCTGACGGTCCTGGTTGTCAGGTTAAACAAACGATTTAATACCCCTGTCACAAAAGAAAGGGAAGAAGATAGTATGGAAAAAATCTTGTACGATTATATACGGCGGCTCACACCTCTTTTCGGGTTTGTTGATACCGCAACTGCCCACGAAGTAGCGTCAGTCGTTCTTTCCTTCAAATTCGCGCTTTACTCAAACACCATACGAAGTGCTGATAAAGCGCTTGCATCACTGCCGGATACAAAGGAGGGATCTGCATTGAAAACTGCACTACGGATTGTCAGGGACCGGGCGGAAAACCTTGAAACCATGAAGGTGACCGATTTTTCAAAGACAACGTTTCCTGATGATCAAAAGGAGTTCCTTGCCGTCGTGCTGCCACCCGGAACCGTTGAGGGCCTTGCGACACTGGCACTGAACAACGCACTGCTGCTCATCTATGCAGTGGCATACCTTGAATCTCCTGATGATGGCCAGGCACTGGACGAACATCAGAACTATGTGATCCAGATCCTTTCAACCTACGAAAACGATCTGAAGAAATAATTTTTTTCTCTTATTTTTTAGAACGGGAACCTGCCTGATATCAGAGCGTATCGAGGCTTATCCCGTTGAAGTCCTGCATGATCTCTCCAATCTCTTTGACCCCGAACGCCGTCTGGATGACGTTCATGTCAAGCTGGATAGCTGCATCACACATATAATCGAGGATATCAATGGAGAGCTCCCGTTGCTGTTTGCTCTTTTTCATCTGGTCAACAAGAAATGTGACTTTTTCAGGTTTCTCCATCCTGAGTTTGGCGAGGCTGATGACACACATGTAAATGCGGGTGAGATTCCTGTCGGTACCCGTGATGGTATCGAAGAAATTCCGAATAACCTGGGCCTGATAGACCTCGCCAGCCATACTATATGTGTTTTTCCAAATAATAGTATATAAACTTTTGTACTAAAAACGTCCTGAAACGCCCGAAATCAGGAAAAAATTGGATTATTTCGCAGTACTGACAATCCGGATGATGTCCCCGTCCTTCAGTTCATGGGTATCCTTCACCCTCATGTTGGTCCGGGCGTCGATGGCATACAGGAAACCGTTGCCGATATCGGTATGGACCTGGAATGCAAGGTCCCGGGGAGTTGACCCCTTTTTCATCAGCTTCGCATCAGGGAGCACCCTTCCCTTGCTGTCTGAGAACTTGTGTTCGTCCTCCACCGGGTAGACGATGATGAGGTTGAGAAGTCCTGAGATTGTCTGGTTTATCGCCTGCTGGACTCCGGTTCCATTGTTTTTCTTCATGAATTCAGAAATTTTTTCGAGGCCCGCACTCTGTGCAGGGTTTAATGCCTCTTTTTTGAGGATGTCAAACCCGGGGTTCCCGGGGAGGTACCGGATGAGACCGGCAGCAGCGGCATTTCTGATGGCGAGTTCTCCGGCGGCTGACGAGAGAAGCGCCCCGGAGTCCTGGAATGTCTTTACCAGGCCAGGAGTGGCAAGGTCAGCCTTGTTGCCTACCACTATCATCGGTTTGCTTATTCCAACAATTTCCCCGCAAAACCTGACGAGGCCGGCCTCATCGGCATGAAGGAGATCGATCCCGGCTGCGATCTCGGCATCCCGCACTTCTTCCGGGGTGATCCCAAGACCTGTAAAGACCTCTGATACACCCCTGTGCAGTGAATAGATCTTTGACTGGGCCTGCCGGAGCAGTTTTGCCCAGTGCTTATCCAGTATCCCGTACACCCACATCGTCATTTCAAACCTGAGAAATGCAATATCCTCCTCGGGGTTGTGGCTCCCGACTTCGACGGGATTCCCTTCGCTGTCGGTCGAACCACTTGCATCCACGATATGGATGATAGCGTCGGCCTGCCTCAGGTTGTCAAGGAACTGGTTCCCAAGGCCCCGCCCCTTGTGCGCATCAGGGACGAGTCCTGCAACATCGATGATATTGACCGGGACGAAACGGACCCCGTCGGTGCAGCTGGTGCATGTCACCCCAAGCCCTTTGCACGGGCATGCAGTTCTGAAATATCCAACCCCGAAATTCGCGTCGATGGTGGTGAACGGGTAGTTTGCGATCTCGGCATGCGCCATTGTTGCGGCACGGAAGAACGTGGATTTTCCGCAATTTGGTTTTCCTGCAAGGGCAAGTGTAATCATAGCAATTCCCTTTAAGTGATAAGAGTTTTTAAAATGTTATTATGTCGTTTGTTGCCAGAACTACTTATTATTTTGATTCCCCGGGCCCTTCCAATACTGCCGACTGCGCCCGTTTCGCAATCGAGAGGGCATCGACACTTGGTCTGAAAAAAATTGTTGTCGCGAGCACATCGGGCGGGACCGCAATGGAATTTTTCAGGCAGGTGCAGGAAACCGATCTTAAACTGATTGTCGTGACGCACGTGGTCGGGTTTTCAAAGCCGGGCGAGTGGGAATTTTCACCCGATTCTGCCGCGACCCTGAAATCAGGAGGTGTTACGATCGTAACCGGGACACATGTCCTCTCAGGACTCGAACGCTCATTCTCCCGTTCTGCAAAGGTAGGGGGCGGGTCCCGGACAGAAGCCGTGGCAGAGGCGTTCCGGCGGGTGATCGCGGTTGGATTAAAAGTCGCTGTCGAGTGCGTGCTCATCGCTGCTGACCAGGGCATGGTAAGTCCCGGTGAAGAGGTCATCGCAGTGGGCGGGACCATGAGCGGTGCAGATACCGTTGCAGTTATCAGGCCGTCCCATTCCTCTTCGTTCTTTGACCTGCAGGTACGGGAAATCGTGGCAATGCCAAGAGCCAGGTAATCATGATTTCCGATTCGCTGAAAACAGCGTTATCACTGATGATTTCAGTCCCGCTGCTCTGGGTCCCCGGCATCGTGGCAGGCCTTGCAGGTGCTGCAGACCTTTTAATCATGTATTACCTGGGCCTGTTTATTGCCGAGCGGCTCCTTGTCATCGGAGTTATCATCGTGCCGTTCTTCCTTGCCGGAATGATGTATCTCATCCGCACCGGTGAAAAGGACGGGCGGACTTTCGTAAAAGGGGCAACCGGGTATTATTTCAGGATCCTGCTCCCGTCAATACTTATCGGGGCGGCAATTATGCTCACAATCGGCATTCTCGCCATGACTCTTGGCATAGCAGGGGCCGGGTTTGCCAGCGAGATGCTCGGGCTGGTGAGTATCGGTACCGTCGTTCCGGTACTCTTTTTCACATTCTTTTACGATACCGCTGCAGTTTTCGAGGATGCCAGGATATTTGAGTCGATCAGGAGGAGCGTGGAAGTTGTGGCAAATAACCTCTCACGCGTGATCATGTTTTATATCGTCTCAATTGTCCTGACCCTGCTTGCCGGGTTTGCCCTGATCATTATCTGGACCAGCATCCTCTATGACCGCCTCGAACCGCTCTCCCGTCTCGAACCTGCCGATTTTGCTGCATTTTCAATCGGGGACCTGAATTCACTGCTTGGTATGGAAGGCATATGGATTACCGCAGCCATTTTCTGTATCGGGGCTGCAGTGCTGGTCACCTTTATCTACGCCTTTAAATGCTGTTTTTACAAAAATATTACCGGAGGAGTGGCCAGAGTCGAGGTAATTGAGGGAGAATACGACAGCAAAGGTCGATATTACAAATATACCTGAATTTTTTTTGCAATCATCGTTATACCGCGTTCCGTGATGTGTTGCGGCCCTGCCGGATTAATCCGGAAAATCTTCTGAAATTTATCCATGTGAAAGGAGGGGTTCTCACCCCACCCATTCCCACCCCACAAAAGATGCCTCTTCGCTGTTTTGTAGGGGTTGTTGGGAACTTAATTCTTTGAGGGAGCCTTGATTAGTCACTGAATCGTCGCCCGGGAGCCCTTCCGGGGCAGCGGCATGTATCGTGCCGGAGGTGAGGGGGCAACATCCACCCATATCGTGGAATATCTCCATTCCTTCGATCATGCAGGACTGCGAAAAGCCTGTTTTTAAATGGACAACGCCACGGTCTCTATCGCATCGTGGAAGCGCATACACACGTTCACGGGCATATCAGCCCCGGGAGTGTCAGAATTGTCCGGTATTGCAGAATATGACCGGCTGCTCACAACCGTATCCTGGCAGGGTACCGGCAAAGGGTTTTAAAAGAGACGTTTTTTAGCATTCCGGATCCGTGACATGCAACTATTGTCCTTCAGAGGAGTACAAAAAGGACCATTGCAAATAGTCCTCCCCCTGCCGTTGCGATAAAATTTGTCCCTGCATTTCCCACGAACCCGCGGTTCTCGAGAAGCGCCCCGACAAGACTGTCAATGTTTGTCCCGACGATTCCTGCAATGCTGCATATCACCACAAGCGGCAGATCAATAACCCCGAGCAGAAATGCGACCAGAGACACGATGACTGCACTGGCAAGTGCAATAACTTCTCCAAGGAGGGTAATCCCGCCGTTTGTCCCGGGCGGCACACGTCTGAAGTTTGTTATCATATAGGGCTGGCCACCGGTCACCCCGATCTCGCTTGCCATGGTGTCACCTGCTGCCGTTGCAACACTCCCGACAAAGAGTGCGAGAAATACCGGCTGCCCCGTAATTCCCCACAACACCGCTGCAGCTGCAGAAACACTTACATTTGCAAAGACGTTCAGGTACCCCCGGGCACCCCCGTGCGACTGCTCAACTCCCATCTTTATCTTGTAATCATACCGGTACCGTGTCGCAACAGAACCGAGGATGAAAAAGAGGAGTACGATTAAAAACCAGCTGACATCTGCAAAGACGATCAGGATGATGCCGATAAGGGCAGCGGAAAAAAGACCGGTGACATCAGCAGTTTTCAACCGGAACGCGAAGTACCCGAACGAGAAGGCAATGACCACGGCAAGTGCGATGAGCGCAATATCAGCCTGGTAATTCAGTTCATACACGAGGTACATGGTCATTGCAATACCAAGCGCCTCGATCATCATGGCGTCTTCACGTTCCTTTAATATCGCCTTTAAAAGAACTGCAACGATCACCCCGAACAGGATAACAAGCGGTGACTGCCGGCCGAGGTAGAACATCACCAGCGTGCAGCCGATCAATGCGGCAGCGATGTACATGAGGTACGAGTAGAGTTTTTCCCCGCTCCACCGGAATGCGAGTTCCCCCATGACAAGGATGGTCAGTGTACAGGAGAAAACGAGAAGCGGGAGAAATCCAAGCCCGTAAAGAGCTGCAATTGGTATCATTGCCAGTGCGAGGTACTTGGTATTCCGGATCAGGAACAGGACCATTGAAAAGAGGATGACAATTATTGCCAGGAACCACGGTGGCTGGACGTATGGTGCAATTAACACGAACACCAGGGTGAGGAGAACCGCAATCCGGTCACCGGGATTGTTCATCATTCTGTTATAAGTTAACGCCGCATTTAATTAGGTTTTTTGTCACGGCCGCAAAAAAATGAAATGTGAGGATAAAACAGGGGAATAAGACAGTTTTTACCTTTCAAACCCGGGCTATTCGATTACTATATGTTATGACAGGACAAATATCTGAAAAATGTCATCATCACATGATCTCCCGAAAAATTATGACTATGCCGAGGTGGAAACGCGATGGCAGGGCATCTGGCGCGATGAAGATCATTATTTCGATGCGAAGTCGGTAAAACCACGCTTTATCATCGATACCCCGCCACCCTATCCGACCGGCAATTTCCATATCGGGAATGCGTTTAACTGGTGCTATATCGATTTCATTGCACGATATAAACGAATGCAGGGATTTAATGTGATGTTCCCCCAGGGCTGGGACTGCCACGGGCTCCCCACCGAAGTCAAAGTGGAGGAGATCCATGGTATCACAAAGAATGACGTATCCAGAGACGAGTTCCGGCGCATGTGCAGGGAACTGACCCTTGGCAATATCGAAAAGATGCGGATGACGCTCCGCCGTATGGGGTTCTCGGTTGACTGGAGCAACGAGTACATCACGATGCTCCCGCAATATTTCAAAAAGACCCAGCTCTCGTTTTTAAGGATGCTTAAGCAGGGCTACATTTACCAGAGCGAGCACCCTGTCAATTTCTGTACCCGTTGCGAGACTGCGATTGCCTTTGCCGAAGTCGCATACGAGGAGAGAGAGACAAAGTTAAACTATTTCAACTTCGACGGGGTTGAGATAGCCACCTCCCGTCCCGAGCTCCTCGCCGCCTGTGTTGCAGTCGCCGTCCACCCCGGCGACGAACGTTATGCATCGTTACGAAACAGGACCCTCCGGGTACCGCTCTTTGGTCACGATGTACCGGTCGTCACCGACGAGGCAGTTGACCCGGGATTCGGTTCCGGTGCAGTGATGATCTGTACATTCGGAGACAAGCAGGACGTTTTCTGGTGGAAACAGCACAACCTCGACCTGCGGAAGGCAATCGACCGGAAAGGGCGTATGACCTCTGTTGCAGGAAAATATGAAGGTATGAACTCAACTGAATGCAGGGAGGCCATTCTTAACGACATGAGAGCATCCGGCATCCTTTCCCGGCAGGAAAAACTTGGCCAGAGGGTCGGGACGTGCTGGAGGTGCAAGACCCCGATCGAGATCATGAGCGAACGGCAGTGGTTCGTAAAGATCAACCCTGAAGAGATCATGAAGGCCGCAAAGGAGATCGGCTGGAACCCTGCCCACATGTTCCTGCGCATGGAAAACTGGGTGGAACAGATGGAGTGGGACTGGTGCATCTCACGCCAGCGGATCTTTGCGACTCCGATCCCGGTCTGGTCCTGCAGCAAATGCGGTGAGGTAATCCTCCCTGAAGAGTCAGCACTGCCGGTCGATCCCACGGGCCAGAAAGCACCCCGACCGTGTCCTGCATGCGGGCACGAAGAGGCAATTGGTGAAGAGGATGTCCTTGATACGTGGATGGACTCTTCGATCTCGGTCCTGAATGTCACCGGGTGGGACGGAAGCGGCGTCCCGTCCATTTTCCCGGCACAGATCAGGCCGCAGGGCCATGATATCATACGGACATGGGCCTTTTACACCATTTTACGATCAGTGGCCCTCACCGGCAGCAGGCCATGGGACGAGATCCTCATCAACGGCATGGTACTTGGCGAAGACGGGTTCAAGATGAGCAAGAGCAGGGGCAATATCATCTCGCCTGAAGATATCACGGTAAAATACGGGGCGGACGCGCTGCGCCAGTGGGGAGCGGCAGGGGCGACCACC
>JBFYKV010000012.1:0-17097 GCA_041305745.1 Methanoregulaceae archaeon
GAACTGGAGCGGTACGTATCCGTTTGAATCAGGAGAGGTGACAAACCTCGATCTCCGCGTAACGTCTGTAATACCGCCTGTCGCCGCGTTTGGTGCAAACCTTACGAGCGGGTACGTGCCCCTGGCGGTACAGTTCTATGACGAGTCTTCCGGAAACCCGGATGCATGGACATGGAATTTTGGTGACGGGAATTCTTCCATGTCACAGGACCCGGTTCATACGTACACTATGCCGGGTACCTATTCAGTGACCCTGAACGTGTCAAATTCTGCCGGGAATGACACCCTTACGAAGAATGACTACATTGAAGCGGATATAATCGTCGGCGGCGATGTCGGATACTTCCTTGTACATTGTAACGTCAACGGTGCGGATGTCCTGTTTGATGACGACAACAAGGGGGTAACCGGGGACGGAACGCTCCTTGTTGAAGTATATGTCACGGGCGCTCCCTACCAGACCTATTCGGTCCTTAAAGACGGATACATTCCATTTACTTCGGATATCACGTCCTATCCTGCCAAAGACGAGACCATTGACCTTTACGCAACCCTCGTCCCTGTTTCGGACACTCACGTGATATCGGCAACGAGCGGGGAAAATGGGTCTGTTATTCCAAACGGGACAATTACCGTCAATACAGGGGCAAACCTGACATTTGATGTCGTCCCGGACCAGGGGTACAAGGTCAATAATGTCCTTGTTGACGGGTATGGTATCGGTGCAGTCAGCACGTACGAGTTCACTGATGTCACCGAAAACCACACAATCCATGCAACATTTGCACCTGTCGGATCGACAACGCACCTTATTACCGGATCCGCCGGTTCACATGGCTCGATTGATCCCTATGGTCATGTCAGTGTTATCGAGGGGCAGAGCCAGCTCTTCACCATGAAACCCTATTATGGATACAGGGTCTATGAAGTGATCGTGGATGGTGTCCCGGCAGGGTCGGATACCACGTATCTCTTTGAAAATGTCACGGAAGACCATACTATCTATGTCTCGTTTATGTCAGTTATCCTGACGATAGATGCACAATCCGGTGAAAACGGATCGATCAGTCCGGAGGGTTCCGTTGGTGTTCCGATGGGCCTGAACCAGATATTTACCATGGTGCCCGATACCGGGTACATGGTGCATGATATTATTGCAGATAATATCTCAGTGGGCGCATCCGAGACCTATACATTTGTGAATGTTACAACAAACCATACAATACTGGTTGAATTTGAGACCGCACACTATACCGTCACTTCCACTGCAGACGACCACGGTTCTATCGATCCGGTCGGACCCGTCATTGTCCCCTACCTTGGATCTGCCCTGTTTGAAATAGCACCGGATTTCGGGTACCGGATTGATAATGTATACATTGACGGGTCCGGTATCGGCCCGGTCAGCACCTATGAGTTCACCGGAGTCACTGAAGATCACACGATTCATGCCAGTTTCGTCCCGGTCGGAGCGATAACCTATATCATCAATGCGACTGCCACCGGAACAGGACATATCATGCCGTCAGGACAGGTGAGCGTGGCAGCAGGGGCGGATAAAGAGTTCCTTATGATAGCAAACTCCGGATCCTATACACAGAATGTGATGGTCGACGGTAATTCGCTCGGTTCACTCATATCCTACACGTTCTCCAATGTGAGCGCAAACCACACGATCAGCGCCAGCTTCAGGCCCTCCGGCGGCGGCGGTGGTGGCGGCGGTGGCGGTGGCGGCGGCTATATCGTCGATGTGACTCCCACAACCGCTACTCCGACACCGACACCCCTGGTTGCATTCTGGAGTGACACCGAGGGATCGGGTGCGGGGAACGTTACTCCGACTGTAACGCTGACAGAGGTGCCGACGGTAATAACCACCGCAACCACGGCAATACCCACAACAGTACCTCCGGCCCAGCCGTTCTGGACGCGGTTCCCGCTGGCGATCATTGTACCGCTGATCATCGCTTTACTGATCATCGCTGCACTGGCGTACTATTATTACCAGAAACGGAAGGGCAGAGAGACTCTCTTTGAAGAATAAAGAAATATTTTTACTTTTTTTACGCGGTGTAACCCGTTCCCTTTTCTTAAAATATCCCTCCTGATTTACAGGTATCAGAATTGTGAGCTACCCCGCCCTGGAGAGCGGGAACTTCCCGCTCCGACCTCTTCTCCCCCGCACGTTAAATATGCATTTTTAAGCCCCTTCGCTGCGATGCAGGGGGATGGGAACTTAGTTCTTTGAGGGAGTATTGATTAGTCACTGAATCGCCGCCGTTCAATAAAAATAACCTGTCAACATAGTTTTTCTTTGCATATTGTACTCTCCGCTGGCGACCGAACGGTCGCCCCGGTTTCGAAAGGCGGAGCCTTCGCGGTATTTTCGGGGGCGGCGACGTTCATCGCATTGAGGATATGACGGTAACAACTCCGGGATATTACGCTCACTTTGAAAAATTGTATCCACACAATATAGCGAAGAATTCTTAAAAATAAAATCCGCCTCTGTTGACATCTTCGTATCGATAATACCTGTTGAATTCATTTCTGGCAGGAGGGGTTCTCACCCCTCCCTTCCCCTCCCCGCTGAATGATTGTCTCCGGGCAGAGTTAACCGGGACCCGGGTTTTACATTTAAAAATCATTGATCACGGCCCCTGTCGCTTTGCAGGGGCTCACGCACAGCCAACGACAACAGTCCATGGGATGTCGGGGGGATGGATGCGGAAAAAAGATGAGAGGTATTATAAGAAATCAAAAGAGCAAAATATCCGGTTATTTCCGAAAGCCGGGTTTCCATTGATATTTTATTCAAATCAGGACCGGTTGCAGGAATGCTTACAGGCCGGTTTTACCACATCAGATACGAATAGTAAAAGCATTATACACCAATGAAGTGAGGGAATGATGATGGACGATAGCCATACCATCTGGATCGAAAAATACAGGCCACAAAAACTGGCTGATATCGTGGGCCAGAATGAAATAATCGAGAGGCTCGAGTCCTATGTAAAAAGCGGGAACCTGCCCCACCTCCTCTTTACCGGAAGTGCAGGCGTCGGGAAGACCACGGCGGCCGTTGCACTCGCACGGGAATTTTTTGGTGATTCATGGCACATGAATTTCCGCGAACTGAATGCATCTGACGAACGCGGCATCGATGTGGTGCGAAACCAGATAAAGCAGTTTGCCAGGACATCCCCCCTTGAGGGCGCCACGTTTAAGATCCTCTTTCTCGATGAAGCCGACGCACTCACGCCCGACGCACAGGCCGCCTTACGGAGGACAATGGAGAGCTATGCACAGACCTGCCGGTTCATTCTCTCCTGCAATTATTCATCCAAGATAATAGATCCCATCCAGAGCAGGTGCGCGATCTATCGTTTCAGGGCACTTGGAAGAGACGCCTTAAAGGAAGAGATCCAGAGGATCGCAAAGAAGGAGTCCCTTACAATACAGGACGGTGCGATCGATGCAATCGTCTACATCGCACAGGGGGACATGAGAAAGGCGATCAATGCCCTGCAGGGAGCGGCAATCATAAGCAGGGAGATAGATGAGAAAATGGTCTATGCAATCACTGCGACAGCGCGGCCTGACGAGATCGACGAACTTCTCGACCTCTCGCTACACGGAGATTTCGAGGGTGCCGAAGCAGTACTGCAGAAACTCCTTCAGGAACGGGGTATCGCACCGAATGAACTGATAAACCAGTGTTACCGTGTGCTGATCAAAAGGCCCCTTGACCAGGGCCTGCGTGTCGCTCTTATCGACCAGCTCGGGGTGACGGATTTCCGGCTTTCTGAAGGTGCAAACAGCGAAATACAGATGGAAGCGCTCATCGCACAGTTTGTTATGCTGTCACGGAAGTACAGCAGCTGAGGAGAGGACCTGATGGACGATGAGACCGGCGCAGAAATAATTGACCGGGATTCCGACTGGAGCAAATTCCTAAAAAGCCGTTATAAAAAGCACCTCGGTGAAATAAGCAGGGAATATCCCTATAAACGGTCCCTCCTCATCGATTACCGGGATATTGAAAGTTTTGGCCGTACCGGGATCAGGATGGCCGATGAGCTGCTGGAAAACCCCGGGAAGGTGATTGAAGACGTGCGAAACGCAATTGCCAATCACCAGCTCATAAAAATCAAGGACCAGAAATCAATAAAGGAAATCAATATCAGGTTTTTTAACCTGCCACGAAAGCTCGGAGTCAGGTACATCAGGGCGGATCATATCAATACCTTCGTCAGTGTCGAGGGGATCCTGCGAAAGACCACCGAAGTCCGGCCCCGGATCGTCGAAGCATTCTTCCGGTGCCCCGGTGGCCATATCACCAGCAGGGACCAGGGATACGGTAAGTTCAGGGAGCCTGAAGGGTGTGCGACTGACGGGTGCACGTTTAAAAAACTTGAACTCATTCCGAAAAAATCCCGGTTCGTTGATTCCCAGAAACTCCGGATACAGGAGTCGCCTGAAGGGCTCAGGGGCGGAGAACAGCCCCAGACCCTCGACGTCGACGTTACCGACGACCTCACGGGAAAGGTTGCCCCGGGCGACAGGGTCGTAATCAACGGGATATTGCGTTCGATTCAGCGTATCACCCATGGTGAAAAGAGTACGATCTTTGATATCTACGTGGAATGCAATTCAATCGAGATCGCAGAGAAAGAGTTCGAGGAGGTTGAAATTGAAGAGAAAGACGAGGAAGAGATCACCAGTCTTTCACGCGACCCGAATATTTACCGGAAGATCACCAATTCAATTGCCCCGACCGTCTACGGCAACACGGATGTCAAGGAGGCTATTGCACTCCAGCTCTTCGGGGGAATTTCAAAAGAGATGCCGGACGGGAGTCACCTCCGCGGGGATATCCATGTCCTGCTCATCGGAGATCCCGGCATTGCAAAAAGCCAGCTGCTCCGTTACGTGGTGAAACTATCCCCGCGGGCAATTTACACCAGCGGCCAGTCATCCACATCGGCAGGACTCACAGCCACCGCGGTAAAGGACGAATTCGGAGACGGGCGGTGGACGCTTGAGGCAGGGGCGCTTGTTCTCGCAGACATGGGTGTCGCGGCCGTCGACGAGATGGACAAGATGCAGAAAGAAGACCGGAGTGCTCTTCACGAAGCGATGGAACAGCAGTCCATCAGCGTCGCAAAAGCCGGGATCACCGCCACATTAAAATCACGTTGTGCGCTGCTCGGTGCAGCGAACCCCAAATACGGCAGGTTTGATGATTTTGTGCCGATAGGTGAACAGATAAACATGCCGGCATCACTCCTCTCGCGTTTTGACCTGATATTTGTCATGAGCGATAAGCCGGATCACAAACGCGATATTGCCATCGCCGAGCATATCCTCAAGGCGCATAGTATTGGTGAGACCATCGCCCAGCACAGCCGCACGCCGATCCCGGGAGTTGATGATGACTATATCCGGGAGCATCTCAAGCCGGTGACACCTGACATCGATCCTGCCTTATTCAGGAAATACGTTGCATATGCAAAACGTACCTGCTTCCCGCGCCTGAGTGACGCCGCCCGCGAGGCCCTCATTGCATATTACATGAAACTGCGTGACCTCGCATCCGAGTCAAGCAAGCCGGTCCCGGTCACGGCCCGGCAGCTGGAGGCGCTCGTCAGGCTTGCAGAGGCGAGTGCACGTATCCGTCTCTGCCCTGACATCAGCCTTGCAGATGCCGAACGTGTTGTCAACATCGTTGACACCTGTCTCCGCCAGGTCGCGTACGATGTAAAAAGCGGGTCTTTTGATATCGACAAGGTCGTGACCGGCTTTTCGAAAGGAAAGCGGGACCTTATCAGGATGATCAAGGAAGTGATACGCGAGATAGCCGATGAAAGCGGAAGGGCCCAGATCGATGATGTCGTCGCAAGGCTTTCTGAGAAGAACTTTACAAAAGAAGAGGTCAGGAAACAGATCGATATGTTCCTGCGGGCAGGAGAGGCCATGGAGCCGAAATCCGGTGTCATCAAACTTATCTGATCACATCAGCTTTTCTCCTTTTAAATGAGAATACTAACTTATCATGATCAGTGAGCATGACCAGGCCATTTTTGAGGCCGCAATAAAACTTGGTGCCCTCTATCACCAGTGGGTAGGAACACCCATCTCACCGGAGACCGCTGAAACCATCGAGGCGGCTATCGAACAAAGCGTCATGCTCCAGCCGTTCGTCACGTCGGTTCGTGTCCGGCTCGATAAAGGACTGATGAAGCCCCATTCATTCGGGTACAGCGAGCTCCAGGGGCTCATGTACGACGTGGAGATAACCACAGAGGTTGGCAGGGCCGGATGCCGTGCACGCCTCCGCCGGAAAGGAGATTACCCGCTTATGGAAATTGTTGAATGCTATTGAACGCTCCTCCGTATCCGATCACTGACGATCATATTCATATTGACCCTGTCAACGGCAGGGGAATCCAGGCTGCAAAAGATTTCAGGAGAGCAGGCGGGACCCACCTCTTCCTCGTGAGTAAACCGTCAGGATCGTTTGGGATTGTTCCCCGTTCCGGGGATGACTTCAGGGTCGTATTTGAAGAGACCCTCTCGGTCGCGGAGACGATCAGGGAGGTCGGCCTGACAGTATTCCCGGTCCTTGGAGTTCATCCTGCAGAAGTTACCCGGCTTTCGGCAGAGATGGATCTCGAATCGGTGAAAAATATTATGAAGGGGGGCCTCGATCTTGCCGCAGAGTATGTCCGGGAGGGAAAAGCGATAGCGATAAAAAGCGGGAGACCTCATTACGAGGCGCCCCACGATATCCAGGCCGTATCAAACGAGGTCCTCTTTCATGCATTCACGCTCGCTGCCGGAGTTGACTGTGCCGTGCAGGTCCATGCCGAGAGCGGGCCCTGTGCAGACATGATTGAAATGGCATCACGGGCCGGGCTTACACCAGGGCGGGTCGTCAAGCACTACGCAACGCCTGATACCCCGCTTGTACCGTCATTTCTTGCAAGCCATCCTGATATCCCGTTGTTGTGCCGCGGGAAGAGGGCATTTACCATGGAAAGTGATTTCATGGATGAAAATTCACGGCCAGGGGCGGTTATTGGTCCGAAATCAGTCCCGAAATATACAAACCGCCTGTATTCTTCCGGTGAAATAACCGAGGAGGACATTTACCGCATTCATGTGGATACTCCTTCAAAGGTATACGGCGTAGAGATCAGCCTTTGACTCAGGTCTTATGCTGCGATACATCCTGCGGAGGTCTGCCCTTCAAAGGTATACGGGCGTACAGATCAGACTCTGAATCAAGTCACATGCTGCGATACATCCTGCGGAGGTCTGCCCTTCAAAGGTGTACGGCGTAGAGATCAGCCTTTGAGGGCATGTCACTGCTAACATTTTTAATAGCCACCCCTGCCCATACATTATCAATGTATTTAAAAATTCACCGCTCTGCTGACGGGGGCGAGGTCGTCGCCGTCTGCGACCGTGAACTGCTCAATACGACGGTCAGGCGCGGAGACCTCGAGATCCGGATAAGTGAAAATTTTTACGGATCCAGGCTTGCAGAGCCAGAAGAAGTTATATCCGTGCTTAAAACAGCCGGAAATGCCAACCTCATGGGGGAACGGGTTGTGTCGCTCGCCATGAAAAACGGCATTATCGAGTCTTCGGCGTGCATTACACTGGGTACGATCCCCCATGCCCAGATAATCAGGTTATGATATGAAAATACAGGAGAGTATCTGTCCCCGCTGTGGGAACCCATCCCGTCCCGGCGAATTGTGCAGTACATGCAGGGTCGGTCTGACCCGCTGGATGGAGTGTGAACCACGGATAAAAAGTATAGAATGCCCGGTATGCGGGGCCCGGAAAGATGCCGGCATCTGGACAGACAACTCGCGTGAGAGGACCGAAATCGCCACTGAAATGATATACCAGTCGATCAGGCTGCATCCCGATGTGAAGAGCCCTTCGTATGATATCCGGATAACTGATGTGAGTACAAACCGGTCGGTTGCACAGTGCGCAGTCACTGCCATGCTCTACGGTCTCCCGGTCGAAGGGAACTGTCGCATCGAGATCGCCTGGGTCAGGGAGCAGTGTGACCGGTGTAACCGCCTTTCCGGGAGTTATTATGAAGGGGTCGTCCAGGTGCGGGCAAGCGGGCGTAAACCCTACCCCGAGGAGATCGAGGCTGCCGCGAGAATTGCACTGGAAGTCGAGGGAGCACTGATCGAAAACGGCGAACGGCTCTCGTTTATTTCCAGCATCGACCCGTCGAGGGACGGCCTGGATGTCACCATCGGGTCACAGCATATCGGACAGGAAATATCAAACGCGATTGTACAGCGCCTCGGCGGGCGCTATACTACCCATCCGAAACTCGTCGGCGAAAAGGCAGGAAAACAACTTTTCAGGATTACTTATTCGCTCCGCCTCCCCCATTTCAGGAAAGGCGATGTGATCGAAATCCGCGGACGGTATGGGGAAGTGATGGCAACAGAGGGGCAAAACGTCCGTTATACCGAACTGCCATCCGGTACATCAAAGACAGTCAGGGAGGATGACGTCATACGGCTCGTCGGGAATGCAAAAGACGCTGCCGATTACCTTGTAGCCTACCACGACGCAGGCATCATCGGCATTCTTAATCCCGCGGACGGGATAACGGTCGAATGCCAGGCAGGGAAATGGCACGGTGTCGAGCCCGGGCAATATATCAGGGCTCTCCGTGACGGCGACAACCTGATACTCCTGGGAGTGCGATGAAGGCACGGGTCATCCCATTTAATGTAATTCCTGCGTTAAAAGACGAGGAATGGAGAGACAGCAGCAGGCACATATGGGTCAGGAACGGGATGGCATATATACCGGTGAAAGACGGGTACCGGTACGATACGGAGTTGAAGGACCGGAAACCCTATACCGGCCGCGGATACCAGCTTATAGGGAACATTGCAGTCATACACGGCCCGGAACCTGCAAAGGAAGAGATCGAAGAGATCGACAGACATACGGGTGCTGCCGGAATCCTGTGGATCCGTTCCTTAAACGGGGTGAAGCGAATACCAGAAACCGTGTTGATGGCAGGTGAGGCCGGTGAGGTTCTCCACAGGGAGGAAGGCATCTCGTACTGGATCGATCCATCGCGGGTCATGTTTTCACAGGGAAACAGGGAGGAGAAGAAAAGAATGGCCCGATCGGTGAAAAATGGCGAGAGGGTAGCCGATATGTTCGCAGGTATCGGGTATTTCACTCTCCCGGTGGCATCTGCGGGTGCATATGTGCATGCCATGGAACTGAACCCGGTCGCCTGCGGGTACCTGGAACGTAACTGCAGGGAAAACAAGGTTACCGACCGCGTCACGGTCTCCTGCGGCGATTGCAGGGACCTTCTGGAAGGATACTACGACCGGTTTATCATGGGTCACTTTGATTCATTATCAATGCTGCCTGATGCCCTGGAACACGCAAAAAAGGGTGCCGTTCTCCACGTGCACAGCCGGGGTCACTCCCCTCCTTCACCTGATGCGATAACCCGCGAACACGGGTTTGATTCATCGGTAATAACCAGGAAAATTAAAAAATACAGCCCCTGTCAATGGCATTTTGTTCAGGATGTGTTTCTCGGATGACGATCCGGAGTATAAGTGGAAAAACAATCGTCCTGGCGGTGACAGGCAGTATTGCCGCCGTTGAGACGATAAAACTCGCTCATGCCTTAAGGAGGGAAGGTGCAACGGTCCGGGGGGTGATGAGCGCTGCGGCTTGCGGCATTATTCATCCTGATGCCCTTACCTATGCGACCGGTCAGCCGGTTATCACACGGATCAGCGGTATGGTGGAACATGTTCTCTTCTGCGGGGATGACGGTCGCGCCGACCTCCTCCTGGTCGCTCCCTGTACTGCAAACACACTCTGTAAAATAGCCGCGGGGATAGATGATACGCCCGTCACCACGTTTGCCACGACCGCTCTCGGGAGGGGTATGCCGGTCGTTATTGTTCCTGCCATGCACGAAAGCATGTACCGTCACCCCGCGATTCGTGAGGCGGTACAAAAACTGCGCGGGTGGGGTGTGGTGGTGACGGACCCACGCATCGAAGAGGGTAAAGCAAAAATAACCGGAAATCCTGAAATAATCCTTGCCTGTGAAAGGGAACTGTTCAAAAAACCTCTTGCCGGGAAGCATGTCCTCATTACAAGCGGCCCGTGCAGGGAGCCGCTTGATGATGTCAGGGTGCTTACCACCCGTTCCACCGGGCTGATGGGGAGGGCACTCGCGCTCTGGGCATGGAGACTCGGGGCCAGTGTGACCGTGGTGCACGAGGACTCTTTTCCTGCGGTGAGGAATGTCAGGGTGTCTTCCGCTTCTGATATGCGGGATGCAGTCCTTGATATCTGCAGCAAAGAACAGGTAGACCTCTACATCAGTGCTGCTGCCATCTCCGATTTCGCCCCGGAACGTTTCAGCGGAAAGCTCAAAAGCGGGAAACCGGTCAGTATCGCGCTTTTACCGTTACCAAAACTCCTCACCGAAGTGACGGGCAGGTATAAAATCCCGGCAGTCGGCTTTAAACTGGGCTGGAACGAACTGGAAAAGGCACGGAAAATGGTCGGCGACGGCCTTATAATGGTCATTGTAAATACACCGTCAGCCATGGGGTCGCATGAAAATTCAGTGCTTTTAATTGACGGCTTCGAAGAGAAGGTCATAGAAGGGCCAAAAGAGGATGTTGCAGGGATGATATGGGAGGTACTCCTTCACCATCCCGTATTCTGTGAAGAAGGTTCCCGGTAGAACCCGATACCGGTACAGGTGCCGGTTGCCGGGAACCAGAAGGTACTGTTTTCAACAGATTATTATTTGATTGGAGCAATAATAATGAAGAAAACGGCGGGAAGTGAGGTATGATCAGATACCATGTACCCCGGAGTGTGTAAAATACTGTTATGCAATCATTTGTGACCGCATTCTGCCCCGGACATATCTCAGGCTATTTCAAACCGGTGAAGGGAAATGATTTTTCTACGACAGGGAGCATCGGTGCCGGAATCGTCATCAGTGAAGGAGTAACGGTCAGGGTCGGGAGATCAGATCAGAGGTCCGTGTGCGTCCGGCGCCATGATCCGGCTGGCAGGGTCATCGGGGAATTTTCAGCCTCTCCTCCCATTCTCTACCTTATGGAGAAGTTCGGTATCAATGCCCGCATAATTACCGAATGCAGGCTTCCTATCGGGGCAGGATTCGGACTGAGCGCCGCCGCGCTGATGGCGTCTGCATCCGCAATGAATGTGGCATTCGAACTCGGGTTATCCAGGGAAGAATGTGCCGGATATGCACATGAATCAGAAATTGTGCACAGGACCGGCCTCGGTGATGTGGCCGCGTGCCAGGCAGGCGGGCGGGACTGCAGGAAAGGGCCGGGAATCGGAGCCGAGATAATCCGGAATTTTGACATTGATGAACCGGTCTTTGCAGTGAATTTCAGCTCGCTCTATTCGCCGTCAGTGCTCGGGTCCCCGGAACGTCTCATGCAGGTGGCAGCAGCATTTCCGGGGGACTGCCCTGCAACAGTCCCTGAATTTTTCTCCTTTTCAAGAAGTTTTGCAGAGAAAAGCGGGCTTTTGACACCTGATGTCAGGAAAGTGCTTGCAGAATGTGATTCCCTTGATATCATGGCCAGCATGACGATGCTCGGGAACGGGATCTTTGCCTACGGCCGGGAAGCGGCTGGCGTTCTTTCACGGTTCGGGGAAATATTTGAGTTACACACAGCCTCTGAAGGGGTAAGGGTTCTCGGGGTGGCATTATAATTCCCAAAGACCACCCGAGATATACATCGCTGGTGACACGGGAACACCTTGCAGAATGCGCACGGAGGGGTATCGTCTCACTGGAGGGCCTGACCGCACACGGGCGGGGAGAGGCGTTTGATTACCTGCTTGGTGAAAGAACAACGGACCCTGCGCTAAAAGCCGCGAAAACTGCAGCAGCTTTCCTGATAACTGCAAAAAAACCGGTTTTTTCGGTGAATGGCAATACGGCCGCCCTCGCTGCATCCCATATCGCGGAACTCCAGTATGTCAGCGGAATAGAAGTGGAAGTCAACCTCTTTCACCGGACAGAAGAGAGAATGGCGAAAATTACCCGGTTCCTCGAGTCCGCGGGGGTGCAGGTAATGAAAGGAACTGCCGAACGGCTTGTGCCGCTCTCCCATGACCGTGCACTCTGTTTGAGGAACGGGATCTTTGCTGCCGATGTTGTTATTGTACCCCTTGAAGACGGTGATCGCTGCGAGGCGCTGAAGAAGATGGGCAAAATTGTAATTACCGTTGATCTCAACCCTCTTTCAAGGACTTCCCGGACGGCAGACCTCACCATCGTTGACGAAGTGACACGGGCAATTCCCCATATCTCGCAGTTTTTTACACATATGACATTCACAGAAGCGGAAGATCTCATCTCATGCCATGAGAACAGGATATACTTAAAAGCCGCACTTGACGAAATTGCAGGAAGGCTGAAACATGCTCTGGATTGAAAAATACAGGCCGGGTTCATTTAATGAAATACTCGGGCAGGACCGCATCATTGCACACCTCGAAACATTTGCACAGACAGGGAGCCTGCCGCACCTCCTGCTCTGCGGGCCGCACGGGACAGGAAAGACCGCAAGTATCGACTGCCTGTCACGCTCTCTCTACGGGGATCACTCTGATGAGAACATGACATGCATCCAGACCGGAGACCTCTTTTTTCTTGGCCGGAAATACCTCGAAGAAAATGAAAAATATGCACATATTTACCGCAAGGATGAAACACTTCTTGTAAATTTTAAAAATATCATACGCTGGCATGCATCACTTCGTCCGCTTGATGCACCGTTCCGGTTACTCGTCTTCGAAGGCGCATCCGCCCTGCCAAGGGAAGCCCAGGCAGGACTCCGGAGAATTATGGAGAGATACAGCGGAACGTGCAGGTTCATATTCACTACCAGTCATCCTGGCGCCCTGATTCCCGCGATCAGTTCGAGATGTCTGCCATTCTTTTTTGCACCCCTTGATGATGAAATTATCACGGGTCAGCTCAAAACTATTATGGAACGGGAGACCGGACGCATTGAAACACTCCGCAATGATGACCTTGACCTGATAACCCGGGCTGCGCAGGGGGATATGAGAAAGGCAGTCATGCTCCTTCAGGTAACACTCCAGTCGGGCGAGTCATTTGATCTTGTCCGGTTCTCCCAGACCGAGACCAATGTTATTGCAAATGCCATATATTCAGCCATTTCTTCAGGAGATCTTCATTCTGCAACACGCAGGATCGAGACCCTGATAATAGAGTACGGCCTGTCATCCGGGGAAGTTCTCCAGGAACTGAAAGCAGTTTTTAAAAGAGAGTATAATGATCCAAGGATTGCTGCAGCGATTGGTGATACGGATTACCTCCTTTCCCATTGCAATAATGAATATATTCAGTTAAACGCACTTGCAGCACGAATCATTGAGGAGATATTTGCATGAACGGGTGCCAGGATAAAATCCAGCAGCACTATGATGAAATAGCAGACATTTATGACCACCGTTACGACAAGAAACGGGGCAAGTCCTATTACGGCCATATCAGCCGGCATGTATTGAATAATCTCCCTAAAAAAGTTAAATTACTTGATTTAGGGTGTGGAACAGGCCTTTTTGTCCAGAGATATATTTCCACGGGAGGGCAGGCTGTCGGCCTTGACATCAGCCGTGGAATGATACAGCGGGCCTGCAAGCGTTGTGGGCCGGGCAGCTTCACCGTTGGAACGGCAGAGGTCCTGCCCTTTAAGGACGCTTCATTCGACGCCCTTTCGAGCCTGCTTGCATTCAGTTATCTTAAAAGTCCGGATGAGATGCTGGCCGAGGCGTACCGTGTTCTCAAACCCGGAGGTACAGCCGTCATCTGTACACTGGGAAAAAACGTATTTACGTCCGGACTTCCGGCAGTATACCAGATAGGGGAAGTAATGAGAATCAGGCATGTCGGCATGGGGGCATTTAATGAGCATTATTACAGCCGGGAAGAGCTGCACAGCCTTTTTTCAGAAGCGGGTTTCTCTGACATTCATATATGGAAATGCTCATTTGCCCACCTGAACCTTATTGACCCGCTCTATGATATCGCAAGGAAAATTGAGCCCTTTGTTGAGGAGAACATCCCGTACCTGGCATATAATATCCTCGCAACAGGGAAAAAAAAGGTTTAAAAAATCAGTTGTTTTTTTGCAGGCGCGAAATTATTCTTAATTTCTTTTCAATTGCCGCATCTGCTGCGGATGTTACCAGTGCCTTCATCTCTTCGAAATTGCGTGCATGGGTATCCACCACTTTTTTTACCGGGGTATATGCAGCTTCCCTGAATTTCGGGGTGAAATCTGTCGGCCTGCCATCGACAACCAGTACTGCTTCGGCAGGCCCTTTCTCGACACGCCCGATCTCTGCTATCTTTACCCCTGCACCTTCAACCGTCCTGATAATATCTGCGGCTGATCCGGGCGGTGCAACAATAAGAAGCGAGTCAAGTGAGACCCCGAGGAAATCAATGGATAAGGCGTCAAACATGTTCTGAACGTCAGGCTGGACAAGCCCTGCCACTTTTTCCTTGTCGACAAGGATCCTGCACCCGGCAGTCTCTGCCATCTCGAATACATCCCCGCGTAACCCCCCGTTTGTCACATCGGTCATTGCATGGATCTCGTTTATGACCGGGTTTTTAAGGAGCGCCTCTGATGCCTGGAGAAATGAGAGGTTGATAGTGTGATCGACAACCTCAGGGAACCCCGAATAGAGTGCTGCAGTTGCAACAGTTCCGCCACCGGCACCTTCGGTCATCAGCAGGATGTCGCCGGGACGGGTCGACTTTCGTGCCGTCAGGTGACTGGCGATCCCGACAGCCCCGACACACCCGGTCATGCGACTACCAAGGACCATATCTCCCCCTATCCTGAGGGTTGAACCGGTGACAAGGGGCACATCCATCACTTCCCCAACAGCGCAGATACCAGAGGTATAATCAAATATTTTTGCCACGTCCCCGTCATCGGCAACATGGATATCTGAAAAGAGCATGACTGGCCTCGCCCCCATAACATACACATCACGGAGGGTCGCCCGGGTAACGTGAAACCCTGCGAGGAATGGAAAATCGGAGAGCCGGGAGTGCATTCCGTCGACGGTGCATATCACATACCGGTCTTTTGCACCGGCCGGTGCAGATTCCTGAAGCACTACCGCTCCGGCATCATCCATCTCGTCAACACCGACCGATGCACCGGTCTTTCCGATTATCCGGGCAAGCTGCCGATGAGCATAGAAATCACCGGTCCCACGTGAACCAACCCCGAATTCTCCCATTTTCACTCCTGCCGGGACGTATGAAAACAGGTCTCCGGAAAGCCCACTCGTATTACGTACCTCTTTAATAACAGCCGTGGCAAATGCCATGGCATACGGCATATCAGTCTCCGGTTTCATGGCAAGGAGGTGATTCGCCAGATCACGGCACACGGTATCCTCGTCAAGACCTTTACTCAGTTTCCGGCGGACGAACTCCTCGACATCCATGTATAACGTTTCTTGATACTGCACAATAAAATGTGGCGGTCTGTCCCTCAGGCGGGAAAAAGGAAGGAATCCTTTATTCTTGCAGTGCAGCGGTCCGCCCGTCACCGGACAGTCCTGAATACACGTTATGATACGCACTCTGCAGGATAGTTACAATAATCCATGCAGAAATATTTCGCTTCCGGGTATTTGGTACCCACCATTCAGTTCCTTCGGTATTCCCTAATACAGATATCCGGGATTCATCAATTCCTTCACTGACCAGGTTCTCACGCGCAGGTTCATCCGGTGCAAACAGGTAGTGTGAGAGGTGATCAATAATAACCCGGTTGATTTCTGACGGATCTGACCTGTTGTAATTGCGGAGGCCGGCTTCGATATGTGCGAGCCGCGTCCCTTTCTTTGCAGCGACTATTGCGGCGGCAAGTGCATAATCGGAATCCCCGGCAACAAGAGCAATTTTCGGTATATTTTTCTTAAATACCTGTTCGATTGATTCCATCATTCCCACAGGCCCCGCCCCATTGGTTGTTTCAATGGTTCCGGACATACTCACCTCTGCCATTGGCAAAAATTCAGAAGAGAATGCATGTGCCGGCACACTGGTGTCACCATCCTTGTTTCTGACGACGAGGTAGTTGAAATTTCTGGATTCAAATTCCCGGATAACCGGGTCAAGCCTGGTAAGTTCAAAATCATTCCCTGGAATTAGCGCTAACATCTCTTTAGTTCCCCCTTTTATGTACTCTAAAGATTGAGCCGGAAATGCCGACATTTTGAAATCTGTCAGTGAAACGGCACCGGGGAATCATCCCCGTCACGGCTGTCTCACATCCGGTATGGTGCCATTTTTAATCATTTACCTTCGTTCTATGCCATGCATTGAAGCCATGCATTTATATAATTAATCCTAATCACTTCTCTGGTATAAAAAAAATTGACCATTGACCTTTCGTCGGGTAATAACCTGTCAATACTGATTCTTTTATGAGAACAAGGTGGATGAAATCATAAAATATATCTGTTCAGAAAGGACCACGCACCGGATCTGCACATTTTATTCCAATAGAATAAAACACCTGATTTAATTACTCCACAATGCGGCAACCCTCCGGAAAGGCGTGGTCTGATATTTTTTAATTGTTTCAGTTTATTATCTGGAATTCTGATAGAGATATCAGGGATTCATGCCCGGGGAATAACATGCACCATTGCGAAAAAACAAAAAATTGTTCAAAATTAGTATTTATACCGATTTCCTGCCGAATCTTACGTTTTGTGAAACGCCCTTATGAAATCAGGAGTGCGTGTATACTCAAATAAAAAAGGGACCCCGTCAAATGAAGGGTAAAGTTTATCGTAGCTTCATCATATAGCAATGCATTAAATCAACAGGTGATTTGAATGAAATTTTCCAGATTAGTGGGGGGTATTCTTTTAAGTGCGCTCATGATCGTATCATGTGCCAGTGCAATTATGGTCTATGTTGAGCCTCACCAGATA
>JBFYKV010000013.1:0-19503 GCA_041305745.1 Methanoregulaceae archaeon
TGATGAAATTACAGAACGATTAAACAGGGAGATGTATGAGTCCCCGCCCGTTGAGACGAGAAGAAGGCGGGCAGGACAGAGGAAACCGCCCCGGCCCGGTGTCACGACGCTGATGCGTGAAATAGTCGGAAAAACCGGTGCTCTTGAGCCCCGGTATTGAGTAATCTCCTTCAGAGGACAGTCAGGGAAATTCAAATCAGTTACAGGTCCCTGGAAAAACCAGGTGAGCGCATTTTTTACTGTATATTCCCAGTCTTCACTAATGGGCAGTTCTTTCCCGGGTTTCAAAAGATTCTTGTGAATACCCCGTAATTTGGAGATGGCATTTGTTATGGTATACTTACCGGGATTGATACCCGGGAAACAAAAAAAACTACCGGATTAGAAAAAGAGAGACGTTCCTGATCCATTATCGAATTCCGGGTTTGCAGGTAGCAGATGCCTTCAGACCGGTATACCTCGTATTTTTTTTAAAAAGGAAGTGCGGATCCTTTAAAAATCAGCCCTGGATTGCCGGAATCTGTTATTTAAAGCAGATAGATCTTTCGCAGTTGGTCACGGTTTTCATTACAGGATATTATTAAGTTCAAGAGATTCCCACCCTCATTGTAATGAAACGCATCACTGCAAGCGTGACAGGAAAAGTTCAGGGTGTCGGATACCGGTATTATATTACCGACTGTGCGTGTGAAGTTGGTGTATCCGGGTATGCAAAAAATCTTCCCGACGGATCGGTTGAGGTCGTTGCCGAAGGGATCGAATCTGATCTCGAAGAGTTTATTCTTGAACTGAAAGCGGATCATGAGCCGTTTATCAGGGTTGAAAACATCTCTGTTGCATGGGAAAAACCCACCGGAGAATATGACGACTTCTGCATTATATTATAAGAAATGACGGTCCTGAAGGAACAATACGACGAATGCGCCAGGGCGCCGGACCTGGGTTGTGCTGGTATACGAAGTGCGGTTCAGGAAAAACTCATCACATTATAAACTGATTTGAAAAGGCTTATTTTTCATATCGCCTGTGGTATCGCAGAATATAATCAGGAGAGAATATACCGGGACTTTTTAAAAACGTTCTTTTTTTAGAAAACTGATTAGCAACCATGTCCCTGATACGCACATCCCTGCAGAATCAGGAGCCCTGCCTGTGCTGTGTTGAACTGGTACAAGGGTATGCCCTGCAGATTTTATGTCACTATAATGCAGGAACAGTAGGTGGGTGGCAGAGACCCGGGCATTTTATGGATCTGATCCGGGGCATAATATTACCTGATAACGCGATAACCCGCAGAGGTGCAGACCAGGTCGACAAAATCTTCCCATTCTCCTTCATCAGACACACAAACGCCCTTCACCGAGTTGTCCCAGAATATACGGAGTTCAGGATCAGTAGTAATGAAATAGCGTGAGTCTGCCACCACCCTGCCAATCCGCTTCCCGTCCGGGTCTAGGACCAGTATACGGAAACACGAATACCGTCTGCACAGATCTGGGCGTGTCTTGTGTACGGTGCAGATAACAGTTCCCTGTTCTGATTCCCTTAAAAACGGGCAGGCCATCGGCCTGACTTTTTTTATATCGTTCCAGTGGAAGAGATCCTCTTTCCCGGCATCGACGCTGACAATTCGTTCTTCACCGGTTATTTTATAAAAAATTCTGAACCGGAGATGCCCGATTTCTTCTTTGATGCCGATGACCTCTCCCATCGAGCTGCAGCACTCCCCGCACAGCTGGCAGATAAATGTCAAAGGTATTTCTCCCTCAGATCCTCGTCTTTTAAATGATATATACCCGGCGCTCCGGAAAACAGGGAAACAAAGAATTATTACGAGCGTATCATGGAAAATTCAAGATATTCAATAGCAAAAACCCTGTAGTTCAAACGAGGGTTCCAAAAAGGCCTGATGACGGTGTTCCGGACATTGATTATTTCTCCTCTCTTTCCTCTCTCTCTTCAAACCGTCTGTGGCGTTGCAGAAATGACCTGACTTTCTCAGATTCAAGATAGCCCCTGTCGAGCCTGCTTATAATTAAGTTGATGTTCTTTCCCTAAATAACCGCGTTATTCGCCTTAAATTGTAAAAATTCTCATTAATGAGAATTATTTTCTCATATGCTGGTAGATCAGAGGCTGCTAACCCCGTTTATATCCAAACTGCCTGAGAAGCCCGGTACGATTTTCCACATCCGCTGCCTTTTCCACACCGCCAGGTGAAACCCCGTCAATTACGCCAAGTATCCCACGGCCAAGGTCCGATTCGGCGAGGATGACCTCGACAGGGTTTGCAGTGGCACAGTAAATGGTGCAGACCTCCTGCACATTTTTGACCGCATTTAACACGTTGATGGGATAACAATCCCGCATAAAGATGAGAAACGAGTGTCCTGCCCGTAGCAGAAGAGCATTTCTCTCGGCCATCGCCCTGCACTCTTCGTCGTTTCCCTCTATGCGGATCAGACAGTCTCCGGATGCCTCGCAGAATGCCAGCCCGAAACGGGCCGACGGCACTGAACTGACCATCGTTTCGTACAGGTCTTCCACCGTCTTGATAAAGTGCGAATGGCCGAGGATCATATTGACATCACCCGGTTTTTCAATTTTTACAAGTTTCAGCCCGAATCCCTCATTCATCATTGATCAGACCAGAGGAGGATACGGTTACGTATAAAGATGATGCCTAAAACACATCATCTCTGCTCTCACCTGACCGGTCTGAACTTCACTGGAAAAACAGTGGCCCGGCAGGATATCTTAAACAATCATGAATCACACCTGCCGGAGGGAGAGATGTTAAGTGGATCAATGAACGGTTGCTCTGATTTTATCCTGTAAACGGAACAGATATCAATATCCTCTGCCCGGTTCCTGGAGAATATGTCTTTCCGACCTGCGAGGATAGTTTAAATACATCCTTTCCCATGCTTGTATCATGGGACCCGTTTATTCCCGGCATGAGAATGTTTCAGATTGTCCATGCCGGAGCGCTATAAGAATCCGTTCGGGGAGATGGTAAAAGTGCCGTTCCTTCCGAATCTTCGGCGGTTGATGATTATCTACCGTGGAAACTGGAAATGGATAGCGCTCTCGCAGATATTTGTCCTGTTCGGGGCGGTTTTCATGCTTCTCATTCCCGTGCAGGTCGCCACCCTGATAAATGTCGGGGTCCTGACAGGAAATATTGCGGTCATTGTAGATAGTGCACTTACCATGCTCTTTTTTGCTATTCTTGCAGGGGTCTTCTCGATGGCGAACCTCTACGTGGCAGCACGTGTAGGTGAAGGAACCGCTCATTATCTTCGAAAGAATGTTTACTCTAAGATCCAGACGTTTTCGTTCGGCAACCTCGACCGCTTTCCAATCGGCGATCTGCTGGTGAGGCTCACGAACGATATCTACCAGATCAATATGGCCGCCAATTTTGCGACCCGCTACGTACTCTATGCACCGTTCATGATCCTCGCTGCATTAGTATTTGTCTACATCGGGAGCCCGGACCTCGTCTGGATCTTTCTGCTGGTCATCATCGTGACCGTAGCCCTGTTCGGGGCGGTCTCATACGTGCTTCAGAAACAGTACCGGAAACGACAGAATGCCCTTGATGCAGTAAATAATATATTGCAGGAGGATTTTGCAGGAGTAAGGGTCATCAAGTCATTTGTTATGCAGGACTATGAAAACAGGCGGTTCGAAGGGAAAAACCAGATCTTCCGGGTTGCATCCATGTCACCGCTTCACTCGATGGCGCTCCTGCTCCCCGCAATTTTCCTGATCCTCGGTATCTCAAATGCACTGGTCATCTGGTTTGGCGGCCTTGAGGTTATCGGCGGGACAATGGATGTCGGGGAGATCGTCGCATTTACCCAGTATTTCTTCTTTATCCTCGCACAACTCTGGATTCTGTCGTTTGTACTCCCCCAGATCATTGCTGCTGAAGCATCAGCCGGGCGGCTGGCCGAACTGATGGATTCGGTCCCAGCAGTTCCTGAAACCCCCGGGGCAAAGGCGTTTCCCCCCGGCGAAGTGAAAGGACGTGTGGCATTTGAGGATGTTTCCTTCTCCTACGACGGACCGGGCGGGAAAAATGCAATAAAAAATATCAGCCTCGTCGCCGAACCCGGGACAACTGTTGCGTTTCTTGGTCCGACAGGTTCGGGAAAATCAACGCTGATCAACCTCATACCACGTTTCTATGACACAACCGGCGGGCGTATAACGATAGACGGACGTGATGTAAAGGACATTCCAAAAGATAACTTAGGGATGATCGTCGATGTCGCCCTTCAGGAGTCAGTCCTCTTTTCCGGGACAATACGCGAGAATATCGCTTTTGCAGATCCGGATATGTCGCTTGAACAGGTGAAGGGTGCCGCAAAGGCCGCTGATGCGGACGGTTTTGTCTCTGCAATTCCCGGTGATTACGAGTCCCGGGTTGCCCGCAGGGGAGCGAATTTTTCGGGAGGACAACGGCAGCGGCTCTCGATTGCACGTGCTATTGCCCCTCACCCGGGGATACTTATTCTTGATGACAGCACCAGTGCGGTTGATGTGGCCACCGAGAGCCGGATACAGGGTGCCATGAGCACACTCCTGAAGGGAACCACGACATTCGTGGTGGCCCAGAGGATCAGCACGGTCCTGATGGCGGATTTGATCATCCTCCTTGATCAGGGTGAGATCGTGGATAAAGGAAATCATCAGGATCTCATGGGCAGGAGCCCCCTGTACCGCGAGATATTTGAATCCCAACTCGGCGGGATCAGAAAGGAGGACGTCTCATGACAGTTCCCGGGGATACCCTTGGACGGCCGAAACCTCCTGCGGGTGCAGGCAGGATGAGATCCCTGATACGCGTAAGCAGCTACCTTGCGTTGCGTAAGGTCAGTCTTGGCATAGTTCTTCTGCTCTTCCTGATCGGGACGGTCGCATTCATTTCCCTCTCGGTTATGCTCGGAATTGCGGTTAATTCTCTTACTGTTACCACCGCGACCGGCAACATTTATCACATTGTGCTGATAATGGCAGGACTGTCTGCCCTTTCGTTTATCTGTTATTACATCGGGTATTACCTGCTCGCAGACGCTACCCAGACCGCACTCTTCCGCCTTCGGCAGGACCTGTTTGAGCACATGCAGACTCTGTCACTGCGGTTCTATGACCGCCAGCCGATCGGCGAACTGATGAGCAGGGTCACGAACGATATCGATGTCATCACGGCCTTCTTCCAGCAGCCACTCGGGACCCTGCTGATGGGGATATTCATGCTTTTTACCACCCTTGCCGCCATGTTCTGGCTCGATACCCGGCTGGCAGTGGTGGCAATGATTGCAATTGTCCTGCTGATGGGACTCGTATGGTTCCTCGCCCGGGTTGCAGGGCCGGCATTTGCACTGCTTCAGGAGCGGCTCGCTGACCTGAATGGCCTGATGGAGGAGACCCTTGCCGGCGAAAAGACGATAATCGCATACCGGCAGCAGGATTACATGGCTACACGCCAGGCCGGCGTAAGCGGGGAGGCACGTGATGTCGGGGTAAAAGCACAGATACTTTCACTTGTCATCAATCCGCTGACTGTCCTTATCACCAACCTTGATGTCGGTATCGTCGCCCTTGTTGGTTCGGTCATGATCGTCAGGGGAACCCTGACTGTCGGGGTACTCACCACATTCCTCTCATTAACACTTCTCTTTGTCCTCCCGATGCTCACTATCTTTGCCAATTACAACTACATCCTTTCTGCTGCCGTCAGTGCCGGGCGGATATTCTTAATCCTTGATGAAACGCCTGACGTGGTGGATAAACCCGGTGCTGTTGACTTAAAGCCTGTGGAAGGGCACGTTGTCTTTAAGGACGTGAACTTCTCATACGTCCCGGGACGGCAGATCCTGAAAAATAATAGTTTTGAAGCCCTCCCCGGCCAGATGATCGGGTTATGCGGACCCACTGGCGCAGGGAAGAGTACAATTATCAATATCCTCACCCGCTACTACGATATCGACAGCGGCCTGGTAGAAATCGACGGTCAGAATATCTATGATGTGACGCAGGAGAGCCTTCGGAAGCAGATTGGCGTGGTATTGCAGGAACCGTTCCTCTTCTCTGATACCGTGATGAACAATTTAAAATATGGCCGGGAGGGGGCGTCCGAAGATGAATGTATTGATGCGGCAAAAGATGCGAACTGCCATGACTTTATCACCCGGCTCCCGAAAGGGTATGACACCGTGCTGTCTGATGGCGGCAGCAACCTCTCCCAGGGCCAGCGCCAGCTCCTGACGATAGCAAGGGCAATGATCTCTGACCCGCGGATCCTGATCCTCGACGAGGCAACAAGCAATGTAGATACCCGGACCGAGAAAAATATCCAGGCCGCAATCAAGAAACTGCAGGAGGGCAGGACCAGTTTTGTGATTGCCCACCGCCTGAGCACAATCAGGGGTGCACACCAGATCCTCGTCATCAACCAGGGGGAGATCGTGGAACGCGGCACTCACGAGGAGATGATGGCAGCGAAGGGATTCTACTATGACCTCTACATGAGCCAGTTCAAGGGGAGGGTCTCTGAGATCCTTTCTGACTAAAAAAAAGAATGTTCGCGGGAGGAAAAACGATGATCAAGGATAAAATCGTTAAAAAAACGCTGGTAGTGCCCGGAAAAAAAGTATCGCTGAAAAATTTCGGTACAGGGTGGGCCCACTACAAGGAACTGAGAGATGTCGGAAAAGACGCCTTAAAAGAACGGGCTGAAGAATTACTGGAAGAAAACCGGGAGGCACTTGCATCTGCCCAGGAGCTTCTCTGGGCAAGTGATATTTACTCTGTCCTTATTGTCCTGCAGGGCATGGATACCGCCGGCAAAGACGGGACGATCAGGCATGTCATGTCAGGGGTCAACCCGCAGGGAGTGGAGGTCAGCAGCTTCAGGGTGCCGGCACCCGAAGAGGTCGATCACGATTTCCTCTGGAGATACGGCAGGAAATTGCCCCCGAGGGGTAGTATCGGGGTTTTTAACCGGTCCTATTACGAGGATGTGCTGGTGGTGCGTGTTCATCCTGATATACTTGATTCAATGAGGCTTCCACCGGGAAAAAGAGACGGGCGGTTCTGGAATGCCCGCTACGAAGATATTAACGCCTTTGAACGACACCTGGCGCAGAATGGCACACTGATCCTTAAATTTTTCCTGCACATTTCTAAGGACGAGCAAAAAAAGCGTCTTCTTGAGCGTCTTGAAAACGAAGATAAATACTGGAAGTTCTCGCTGTCAGACCTTGCAGAGCGCCAGTGCTGGGACGAATACCAGGACGTGTATGCAAAAATGCTTGAAAAAACAAGCACAAAATGGGCTCCCTGGCATGTAATACCTGCCGATTTCAAGTGGGTTGCCAGGACGCTCATCGCCGATATTATCTCTACGAAGATCCAGGCCCTTGACCTTCATTATCCCGAAGTATCAGAAGAAGCGCTGGAAAATATCCGACGGGCCAGGGAAGAGCTGAAGGACAAAGGTGAATGACCCGTAACTACCGCATGTCTGCGTCATCCCTGCCCCACCCCCCGGGCGATAACCTTGCAGGCAGGGTTGATTGGGATCCTGTTATTTTTTTTAAAAGAACGAAGAGAAGGTCCCTGTCGCAATATGGGGCCGCACATATAAGGCGGGGCATCAGCCCCCGGAGTGTCACTTATGCCGGGTGCGGCGAAATAGTAATAATGAGGTTGGGATCCGGCCCCGGATTAGTTCGGGTAAACGCAGGATGGTTCAGTTTCAATAAAAAAGAATACTGCCTTTATAGCCGGGTAATGTAAAAAGATTCAGGTAAGACCTGAAGCGGCAGCAGGCCTCTTTATTTTTGTCTCTTCGCTGTTTTATATGGTCTGTTGTGTTCCTTTTAATGTTTGATTTATGAGGGTCGTTGGCCACACGCCTCTGACAAGATGGACGTCACCGCTCCCCAAACTACCGCGAAGGCTTAAGCCTTTCGAATCCGGGGCGACTAACCAGTCGCCAACGAAAGAGGACGATATACAGGATAAATAATATCTTATGGGTTGTTTGATTAAAAGTCGGCGATTCGATGACTATTCGCCATCACCTCAAAGATTCAGGATTATTTAAACCCTTACAAAACAGTGAAGAGCCTTATTTTTTTACTTTTCTGAAGATACCTCGCGTATAGAGCGGCACCGTTCCTGAAAATTTCGTACTGACGGTACCCTGGACATCGATTTTTTCGCCGGATTTCGTGACAAATGTTGCGTCGATCAGGCCGACATCCTCACCACACATGACCTTTTCAAAGGTCCGGCAGCATTTTTCAAGGCAGTCCGGGTGGAGGATCCCGAATAATCTCATCTGTCGTGCTTCATCGCCTGAATACCCTGTCTGTTTTTCCCACTCCCTGTTGACAAAAAGAAAACGCCCGTCCGGAGCGACACTCTGGATCATGTCATTGGAGTTCTCTACAAGATCGTAATAACGCTCCCTGCCAGCCTTCAGTGCCGCCTCGGACAGCGTCAGCTCGCGCATTGTCCTGATCCAGTGGCTGAGCTCAACAGAGTCTACGTCATGTCCCCTGGACTCTTCAGGGGGTATGAAAAATACATTATGGAACATTTCGTCCCCGATGATGACCTTCGGATGGGTCCGGATAACATCCTTCAGGACATATGCAGGAAACTCCGAAGCCCGGTAGATGCAGACCAGAACGATACGGCCTGACTCAAGGAGCGGTTCCATTCCTGACATATCATTGATCATTCTTGAGGTACTCCTGATTTTGTGGACCCCGACGATCTCCCTTAAGATAAAACAGCCTTCATAGCCCTCTTTTCTCGCCGTCTCTATCTCATTTTGCAGAAACGTAACTGTCCGAAAGATATCCTTGAAGATTGAGTGGACCTCTGAATCACTTCTGGGAAAAATTTTTATGTACCGCCCGATATCTTCGTCCGGGATTCCGCCGGACGTAAGAATTAAACGGATTTCTTCGTCTGAACGGGTCTGGCTGAAGAAGAGGACCCTGAACGAAAGGGCATGTGCATGCAGGATACACTGGTTGATGACAGTCCTGTATTTGTCACCCTGACGGTAGAAAAATGAAACATGGTCCCCTGGTGCGATATCCCCGATTTTTGGGAGATACTGGGCAGGGTCGGTAAACGAACTGTCTTCCATTGTATCACATGCCGGTATTGATGCCTTTTTACTTTAAAGAAAATAAAACCTTGGCCGATATCTTATCGGAATGGTGCCCGGTGACCGGATCGGAAGAGCAACAGAATGCAGGGATAGTAAAAATCGCCCGGATTCAATTCTTATCTGTCATTTCTTTCTGATACAGCAGATTTTAACAGGAAGTGTATTTGGCGGAGGGTGAATGTATGTATGTCATGAAGAAAACCGGTGAGATATTTTTTATCTCCCCCTTGTTATCACAAATGTAATTCCCATCAGCGGGTATGAAAAAGATGCCAGTGAGAAATTGTCCGATAAAAAACCCGGCCGGATAGACCATGGTTGTAAAGATGATAAACATGGACGGGATGGTATAGATAAGAAACATGAGCAGGCCAAAACAGGTGCCCTTTCTGGCCGGTTCTGGCGGGAGTGACCCCTGAACGGTGTCGAATACAATTGCTGCGGCGAAGGAAAAGACAAAGGGAGACAAAAAGAAAAGGGCCATTACAGGGTCATCCGCTGCCCGCATTCCGGCTAGGAACATTACGTCGTATGGTGCAGCAAGGGCTGCCATCCAATCAAAGAAAAACGTTGCGATGAAGAGTACGATTCCACCTGCAATTCCTGATAGTACAATCTTCCTGGCATTCATACCTGTACCTCCTTTCACTCATTCCTCAATGAAGCAAAAATTCGTATAACACTTCCTTTTACGTCCTGCATATATCTGTTGAGCTATCCGCGTCGGCCCTGGGTGCTCATTGACGTTTTAAGTGAAATAATGGCTTTTTGGCAGGGGCCGCAGATACGTATTACCAGAGAGCCGGGTACTATCATGAACAGGCAGGGAATTATTTCTGCCATGATGCAGTTACACGGGGATGCGAATAAAAAACGAGCAGGGTCCCTGGAATCCATCCCGCTGTGTGTACCGGTTTTCTAATCTGAAACAGAATGATTTCGAACGTTTAAGATGAATGATTATACCCGTTGGCCGTGAAATGCGGGGTCATATGAACAGGACTGCCACGGAACATTCTTGAGGCAGTGCCTGCTACTACACTATATGAATCGTAAAGTGGTCCGGGATGTATCTCTCGTATCGATTCTGATGGTTCTTTCTGCTGGCGTACTGATATGCGGCTGCACCACAACCACGGGTGAGAATGAAGTCTCGGGGACCGTGACATACATACCCCTCGAAGGTGGATTTTATGGAATAGCCGGTGACGACGGGAAAAGTTATTACCCTGTGAACCTTGAGCCGTATTACCAGGAAAACGGGACCCGTATTGTATTTACCTTTGTCCCCGAACCTGACGTTGCAACCACCGCCATGTGGGGAATTCCAATAAGGATCACCACCATCAGGACAATATAAGCCCGGGGATGTATGAAAGGGGATGGGCCGGATTTTTTATATCTTTTATAAGTGCAGACCTGCCTTTTTCGTGATCGATTAAGTCTCATCACACGGACGGATCTTCACCAAGTGCCTCCCTGCTCCGCATCTGGTAGAGTACCATCGGGTCCATCTCCCTGTATTCGTCAGGTGCAGTCCGCATAATTACATTTTTCACACCGCTGTTTACGATCATCTTTGAACAGAGAAAGCAGGGCCAGATCCGGGTCAGGTCTTTTGTTTCGACATCAAAGCCTGCAAGGTACAGGGTGCATCCCCGGGCAAGCTTTCCCGCCTGGATGAGTGCATTCATTTCTGCATGGACACTCCTGCACCGCTCGTAATTTGAACCGGACGGGATATTATGTTCTTTCCTCCAGCACTTCTTCAGTTCAGTGCAGTCCATCTGCTTCCGTGGTGCTCCTGTATACCCTGTCGATACGATGGTATTGTATTCGTCAACGATGATGGCGCCAAAATTCCGCCGTAAACAGGTCCCCTGGTGTGCACACCGGAGCGCAAGGTCGAGAAAATACTCATGTCTGTTGGTTCGCATCGATCAGATAGGTATTATCCCGGAAAATATAGACCCTTGCAAAGGGCTCGCTGCCTTTAAGAAATTTACCCGTCAGAATGTATACCCTGGAAAATGCCGGTATCCCCTGCAGGCCATCATGCGATATGAAACCTGTACCTTTTTATTTTTGCAAAAACAGCCCTTCGATGCATACATTCTTCTCCTTTCAGCACTCATTTATACAAACCGGAGTTGTTTGAATACCCAGTCCAAAGAAAAATACCACTGAAGCAGTGGATTATGATGCAGTAAATGAGGACGGCACGCCGACCGTCCGTGTACGGTTACCAAAAAAATGGGCCAATGAAATGTTTGCCTCTGCTGACCTTATGATGGGGGCGAACCATATCCGCGTGCGGTGCATTGATGGTGTCACCCGCATGGGGAGAATCAAGGGAAAGATCAAGAAAAGAGTCTGGATCCGCGAGGGCGATACGCTAATTGTTGTCCCGTGGTCTTTCCAGGACGAAAAGTGTGATATCATCTATCGATACTTACCTCCGCAGGTAGACTGGTTACGGAAGAACCGGTACCTGTAATTCGATCTTTTTTCTGGTTGTTCTGCCTGGCCCCGGCCTGTTGCCGGGAGGAAGAGAGTGGCCATCCTCTGGTAGTGTAACAGATAATTTTCGGCTGATGTTGTTTCATGCCGGTTACAGGAACCTGGTATTTATAACCCGGGCAGGGCTGAACGTGAGCTGATTATCCTTTGTATACGATGGAAAGCCGGTCTGAACGGCCTGTTTATAATATCATTTTTGTAAAAAAAATTTGTATTGAAGGTTTGTACCTGCCAGGGAGATGCCCGCTTTCGCAGGTTTGTGAATGCCTGTATATACCATATGTACATGCCAGGATGAAAAATGAAAGCCTGGTTAAATTTTCAATTTTTGCAGGAAATATACGCCGATACAGATTGCCGAGATGGAGAGGGCCATAAAGAGCATATCTGTCCCGGTTGTCAGTTTCATTGCGAGGACCCGCTGGAAGAAACTGACGATAAGTACCATGATGATAACTTTTATGATCTTGTTTTTAAGGTCGTCGAGACTGGTAATCTCGAGGATGGTATGGAAACTGCCGGTGGCCCGTGCAATATCGATCTTCGAAATAAAAAGTTCATAAATGCCGAAACTGAAGATAATCAGGACCATTCCGATCAGGTAAAAGTCCACCGCACCAATAATGCCGATCAGGATCTCGGTATGTTCCACTTCAAAGTGCGTCAGGCTCACGGATGTCTGGAGGGTGTTAATAATCTCAAGCGAGCCTGATATAAAGAGGATGATTGAACTGAATGTTCCAAAAATTACTGCAAGGAGCACGATCAACCGTGAACTCCAGAGGGCACCTTCGAAATAATGTTCTACGACATGCTGGTCATCACGAGATTTTGGGGAATCAGGAGATTTTGTTGGATCCATCTCTTTATTATCATGTTGTCCCGGGGTAAATAGAGTGTGATCCAGATAGGGAATGTAATTATAATCTGGTTTTCACTGGATTTTAGCATTTTTTACCGGGAGATTTTCTCATACCCGGTATTTTGGAAAACCGCTTTTCCAGGTTTTCACCCGCTGAAAAGAAGGGAGTGTATCTGATATGATCTCCTGCTACGCCTGTATACAGGGATATTCTGACAGACCGGTCAGGTAACGGTGAAAAGAGTATATTCTTTTCACTTAATTTTTTGACATTTTACCGGTCCTGTTTCCAGAGCGCGGGAATACGCGGCGAAAACCTTGTCAGGCGGGTATTTAGTATAAACGTGAGCGGGATTATCGCAAAAAGGACAATACCTGCATATACGGAGAATGGTGCCGCGATAGTCCCGGCAAGTGCAAGGATAAAGATGATTCTTACTCTTCTCTCGCCTGCGGCAATGACCCCGGGACTTGTTGTGGGATCAATAAGGCACCGTCCCCTCGCAGCATGGAACCAGTGGGCGGCAAGTATGATGTCAATCAGCATGATGTTGCAGCCAAAAATTATCACCGACTGGTAATCGCTGATATAGGTCTCTGCAAGCGAAGTGGTAAATGGCATTCCCCCGACGAAGAGAAGCCATAATATATTGAGCCAGAGCAGCCGGTAATCGATGATCCTGATATAGTAAAACTGGTTGTGATGAATAGTCCAGAAGACTGCAAGCACCAGAAACGCAACCACGTATTGTATAATATCAGGTATCAGTGAATAGAGAAGGGCATTCATCGGCGTGAGCGGATCAATCTGCGGGACTTCTATTCCGAGGATAAGCAGGGTCATGGCAATGGCAAATATCCCGTCGGTCAGTGTCTCGACCCTGTTCTTGGAAAGCCCGGGTGGCTGTGTCTCGCATCCACTCTCATTCATGCATATCACGTCCGGAGACTATCTCTCGTTGTACGATTCCACGGTATGCACGCCGTCGGGGTGAGCCTCATTCCTGCATATCATGTCCCGAGACTATCTCTCGTAGCCGGTTGCCATATGAATTGAACATTTTTGCAAGTGTCAAGGCTGATCATAACGCAAAACGTGCATTACAGGGAGAAGAAACGTCCTCTCCGGCAACACTGCCTGTACTATCTCTTCTTTCTATGTTCATCTATATTGTTTATCCCTCTCCCGGTTTGGGGTTAAACCCTATATTCATATACCTCCGGACCATACAGTATAATAGTACGAATTCGGACTATTAAAATGACCAGCCTGTTTAAATTTGGATCCCATGACGGTAAAATGAGGAGCTTGCTGGCACTTTATATCCTCCATTCACTGCAGAGGAGCCCTGCATCAGGCTACGACCTCCGGAAAGAGATCGGTGAAAAGACAAACGGGCTCTGGGTCCCGAGCAAAGGGACCATTTATCCCGTTCTTCTGCAGCTCGAAGAAGAGGACCTTATTGTTCTTATCTCCAGTGAAAAGCGGTCAAGGAAAGTATACGGGCTGACCGGAAAAGGAGCGGATACCCTGACGACCATCAGGGAGCGGGGGCGCGAGTCCCATAAGAAAATGGTGCTTTACAGGAACCTGATCCTCGATATCTTCGGGGGGGAAAAATTTAACGTAAAAAAACTTCTTTTCGAGATAAAAACCGCCGTGGAAGCGGTACCTCCCGGAAATGAGGACCGGGCCGTAGCACTTCTGGAACAATGTCTCAGTGATTTAAGGAGTATTCCCTGAAAATGACCGCAGCAATCCATGTAGAAAACCTGACACGACGCTTCCAGAGCCTCGTGGCAGTAGACGGTATATCGTTTGATATCGAGCCCGGAGAGATATTCGGCCTTCTCGGCCCGAACGGTGCCGGAAAAACGACGACTATTTCCATGCTCGCAACCATGCTCAAACCCACGTCAGGTTCGGCAACAGTGAATGGGATGGACATTATCCATAACGAGGACGGGGTACGGAAGTCCATCGGGATCGTCTTCCAGGACCAGAGCCTTGACGAGGAACTCACCGCATGGGAGAACATGGACTTTCACGGGCGCCTGTACAGGATACCGTCAGAAACCAGGATGCAGCGTATCAGTACCCTGCTCTCACTTGTCGAGCTGTCCGACCGGAAAGACGACCTGGTAAAGACGTTCTCGGGCGGGATGCGACGCCGCCTTGAGATAGCCCGCGGGCTCCTGCACGAGCCGAAGGTCCTCTTCCTCGACGAACCGACGCTGGGCCTCGATCCGCAGACCCGGAATCACCTCTGGCAGTATATCGCGACACTGAACCGGGAAAAGGGGATTACCATCATCCTGACAACCCATTACATGGAGGAAGCAGACCGGCTTTGCAGCCGGGTGGCAATCATCGACCATGGGAAGATAATCGCACTCGATTCTCCACAGAACCTCAAAGAAGGTGTCGGGGGAGATGTCGTGACCCTGAGATCAGAACATTGCCATGCCATTGCCGAAACCCTGGATGAGCCATGGCTTTCCCGCATGGAAGAACATGACGGTACCGTCACTTTGAGCATGAAAAATGCCGAGCAGCATATCAGCGGGATTATTACCCTGCTTGCTTCGAAGGGGCTCCCGGTTGAATCGGTATCGATTCACAAGCCGACGCTTGAAGACGTCTTTCTCTATTTTACCGGAAAGACCATCCGTGAAGAAGAAGCTGACAACCGGGATATGGTGAGAATGTTCCAGAGGAAGGCGAGGCGGTAACCATGGACATCATATACACCATCTGGCTTCGGAGCATCAAGCGGTACATCCGGTCAAAGAGCAGGATTATCGGGAGCATCAGCATGCCGCTTTTCTTTTTGATATTCCTTGGATTCGGACTGAATTCGGTGGTACAGATACCCGGCATGGGCCAGGACTACATCCAGTTCCTTATCCCCGGCGTTGTCTCGATGAGCGTGCTCTTCACCTCTGTCTTTTCCGGGATTCAGATTATATGGGATAAACAGTTCGGATTTCTAAAAGAAACCCTTGTCGCACCAGTTTCAAGACTCGAAATAATGCTTGGCCAGACTCTTGGTGGGGCGACCACCGCCTTTATACAGGGGGTTATAATTATGCTGCTCGCACTCCTTATCGGGCTTCAGATAACAAATCCTGCCGGGTTCCTGATAGCGTTTGGATTTATGGCCCTTATCGGGATTACATTTACCGCATTTGGCATAGCCATTGCCTCACGCATGGAGGATATGCACGGGTTCCAGCTGATCATGAACTTTGTCGTATTCCCGATCTTCGGACTTTCAGGAGCGCTCTTCCCGATTAGCAGCATTCCATCGTGGATGGCCCCCATTACCCTGTTTGACCCGCTGACCTACGGAGTCGAGGGTATCCGGTACGGCCTTACCGGGGTTTCACAGATAAATCCGCTGGTAAGCTTCATCGTGCTCGGATCTTTTGCCGTGGTTATGACCATCATCGGGGCATATCTCTTTAAGAAGATCAGGTTTTAGGATTTTTACCCATGGTTTTAGACGGGGATTATAATAGCGTCTCTTTTTAAAAGCCGGCATGAATCCGGGAAGTACCCCACCGACTGGTTTCGAGTGCGGCATTCAGCCGCGTCCCGGTGGTTGCGTCTGGATACGCCCGATAGTGGTAAGAAAGGAGCATCGACATTCGGGTAGTCAGCGGTTGAGCATATTTCATTCTGCCATGCAGAGTGTAAGTATAGCGTGAAGGGCGACTCCGCTTTCATCCCCTGCCTGAAGATCGGGGACTTCCCGCGCTCCGCCCCCTTCATCCCCGCAGGTTAAAGAATAAAAAAATGCTGATCTACCAGATTCCCGGCAGGTCCTTGTATCTTCCCTGATATCATGCATGCGGTGGTTATGGGGGAATCCATTTTGAAAAACAGATTGTCTGTCTGCTGCGTCATTGCCATTTCTGCGACAGGAACACGTTCATGCCCGCCAGCCATGTGAATCAGGTTATGTCAGGCCCGGCCATCGAAAAAATGTGAGACCTGGCATGGTGAGGGATATTTTGGTTTTACCTGGTTTTGAAAAGGAAATCAGGTCGAAAAGATAGTTATATGATACAGGGTACGGTTGATGCACCACCCGGAACACTTAGAAACTGATAAAACCCAGAATGAATCCGCCAATGCCTGCCACTATCAGCCCGACCAGTGCAAGCTGGTAGAGGACCTGCCGGTGAATCCGTCCAATCAGTGCGCACCCTACAACCTGGATAAAGAGCCCCCCGATCAGCAGGTATCCTGATATATGGTCATGAAACTGGTGGAGGGGCACACCATTCAGCAGGATTGCACTATAGCAGGTCAGGGTAAACATGCCCCACGCGGCAAAGGCCGTTGCGAAGAAAAAGAGGATGATATCGGGTGTGAGGTCCCTTCGTTTAAAAAAAGAGGTATTCCTGAGCTGAACATACGAGAGGAGCAGAACAAAATCCGATACCGCAACAAGCACGAGTACCCCGGTGAAAAAAACGAATGAAGAGGTCAGGGTATTGACCATCACGGTTATTCCTTTCTGGAAGACGTCGAAAAAAAGAAGGACGATAAATAGTCCGGCCAGCAGTATGAACAATAGTATTCTAAGAAAGAGTGATCGGCCTTCTGACATATCTGTTCCTGTTCTGAATATTCATATACCTCTTCCCGGTTATTAAAAAATGATCATGCCGGGAGACTATTATGGCCCGGTAAACGGTCCTTTCCGATGATCATAGTATGGGACCCTGATTTCGGTAACTGAATGATATGATATCGGTGAATGCTGAATTCAGTGCTCGTTGTACCCTGTATTCGACATTATGGTGCGAAACCAAGGTTTTTCCGGCTCATCTTTGCACAAGATATGAGTGTGATTTTTCACATCGGCATGGAACAAACACCCCGGGTGCAGGCGATTATAAGTTCCCGCGCCGGTATCAGGAGACGGATGGATGCACTAAAATTTTTCATTAAAAAAGAGATTTATGGGAATAATTTCGTGATATCCAGGTGTTTAGACCGTTTTTTATAATACTGGAAAAGCCGTTCTCCCCACGCTACCGCTTTTGGGTTGTTACTGAAGAGATCGGTCGAACTATCGTAAAGGTTGGTATCTTTCTTGAACAGCCCGAGGGAAAGGTAACGATCTGTTGCTGTCAGTCCGACTTTGAGATCTTCACGTGTGACCCATACAATAAAGTTGGGAAATGATGCCAGTTCCTTCATATTTGCGGCATAGGGTTCCTGCGAAAGGAGGTCGACGACTTCCCTGCGCACAACGAGTTCCACCGGTATCCCTGATACGACTTTCTGAGCAAGAAATTCGGCTAATCCCGGGCTTGCGACGGACGAAAGTCCATGGATGTATTTCGCATTCTTCAGTATTTCAAGATAATGAGAGTAGACTGAAAACATGTCTACAGTAGTGTCGTACTTGACCTCGGCATCCAGAAGGTCACTTATGGATGCAAGAAATTCTTTGGGAAGACTCTGGAGGTCATGGGCAGCCCAGAACTGCTGGTGCCTTCCGATGCCGCCCATGAGCAGGACAAACCGCTCAACGTTGGTGGCGACGACCTTTCCAAGTGGAGTAAGCCTGTACTGGTAATTTGACTGCTCGACAAGTGCCTGTCCTTCAAGTCCCCTGATTTTGGGTATGACTGCCTGTGAGGTACTCCCTGTCACCACCCTCAGTTCTGCAAGCGTAGCATCTCCTCCATGAAGTGTCAGAAGTATCTGCACTTTAAGGCGTGACCGGTACACAGAATGGATAAGCGTATTATACCGGTCGTAGACCTCCAGGGTATCCATCGTAATAATTTAATTACAGGTGATGGATATTTCATTCTATTCTTCTTTACTATTGACGATAAACCGGATGGGAAGCCGGTTCGCCTGAAACGCGGTTATAAGGAAAATAAAAGTGCAATCCCTCCGATTACAATGAACTGACCGTCAGATATCACGTCGCACAGGAGGTCGTTATCCCGGATCTGGTCGATCAGGATAATACATCCCTGTGAGTAGACAATCGATGAGATAATGACCGCTAGTACCGGTGCCGGCAGGAACGGTATTCCTGAAACAATAATGATACAGCCCGTCACAAGGCAGAAAACGGTCAGGATGATCCGGCTGTATTGAACACCGATGAGGACGGGAATTGTCGTAACCCCGGTTGCGGCATCACCTGGACGGTCACGGATATCCGGCAGGACTGATCCGACAAAGGTCCAGCAGAATATGAATGCAAGGACAATTATTGTTGCCGGCCCTGCAGGTTCTCCTGCAATGAGAACCGGGATAAGTGCGAACGAGATGCCCCATGCAAACGAGACTATGAGGTTTTTCACCACCGGGATCTCTTTTAAGCGGCGGTGACCCCATGTCTGCGGCAGGATGGGAATGCTATACAGTATTCCCGATACCAGCGGGATCATGGCTACCACTGATGCGACCGGGTTTATCAGAAACGCGATGATAACTGCTGATACATATGCGAGAACAGCAGCAAAAATAAGCGGTTTTTCAAATCTCCGGGTAAAAGAGAACCGGTTTGCGTGGTTGATTGCATCCTCAGCCTCATCGGTTTTGCGGTTCAGGTTATACACGGAAAATACGACCATGAAGAGGACCGCACCTGTTGCAGCACTGAAGGGGAGATCCTGTATGAAACATGAGGCATAGGCCATTCCCGTTGCAGCACACCCTAAAAAGAGTGAACTATACAAAAAAAACTCTTTAATCTGTCGTGAAAACCTTAATAAAGCGTCAAAATTGATGAAAATGTCAGGGGCATTATTAGTGCCGTATCCGCCGGACTCCATGCGGATAGTCTCATCGGAATGGTTCACATTGATTGTGATGATGAATGTTCATCGATGCGATGAATCTGAATCATCGTGATAAATATTGGGGTGTATGTTC
>JBFYKV010000014.1:0-20230 GCA_041305745.1 Methanoregulaceae archaeon
ACAACAAACTCCTCGAAGAATGTTGTTTTCGCTCACGGGAGAACGGGATCGCTCCGACGATGCGAGGATCATTCCGGGATGAATTACTAAGGATCTGATGTAAACCGGATGATAAAAATCAGAAAAAGCGCGAAATCAAAAAAAAATTATTCGATGAGGACCGCGTTGATAACGCCGTCCTGTCCGGGCCTGCTGATGATTTTTGCACGGCCGATCTCTGTCCTGATGATAGCGCCCTTTGTGAGGAGGTTCCTTCTTACAAAGTTCGGGTTTGCATCATTTTGTTCCACGGTCTCAATTTTTACCTTTTTAATCTCGCCGTTTGAACGGTCTGCGACATTGGCAAAATTTGTCCGCATTGCACGTACTTTATGGTTTCCGCCATAGACGCGAACGATACGAAGCCTTTCGTCACCGATATGGGTATCAGTTGGTGCTGAACCAATCTCGGTTCTCCTCTTTCCCTGCGACGGCTTGTAACGGCCACCGCTTGACTGCCTTATTGACCTTCCTTGCCAGAGCATGTATTTTTCCCCTGTGCCTGCATAAATTCTGTCGGGTTATTTCCCTATCAGAGTGCCTTTAATATTTCTCGGGATGGCTATATAACAGCTGTGATCATTTAAGGATTTCTTCGACAAGCCGGGCCACGCCATCCCCTGTCTTTAAGTTTGTACGGAAGACCTGCATGGACGGATTATACCGGTGTATGTCTTTTTCCATCCGGTCCAGGTCAGCGCCGACCAGAGGTGCCAGGTCGATCTTGTTGATGACCCCGATATCTCCTCCGCGGAACATCATCGGGTGCTTGTTGACGACATCGTCGCCCTCGGTTGAACTGACGACCACGATACGTTTCTCGGCACCGAGCCGGAAGTCGGTCGGGCATACCATGTTCCCTACATTCTCGATAAAAAGAACATCGACCTCATCCAGCGGGAGATGTTCAATCGAATGCTCGACAATATGAGCATCGAGATGGCACTCCTTTCCGGTATTTGCGTTGACGGCCGGAATCCCGAGTGACCTGATACGCTTGAAATCGTCATCCCCGTACACGTCACCGGCGATTGCGCCGGCACGAAGACCTTTACGGGCAAGGTGGGGGACAATCTGCTCGATCAAAGCGGTTTTTCCCGAACCAATCGCGCCGAGCAGGTCGAATGCACGCACGCCGTGGGCTTTTAAATGAGCGGCATTTGCATCTGCGATGCGATTGTTGACGTCGTATACATCCTTTTCAATTCTGACGTCGATATGATGCATGCTTACTGGTTGGATGGGACACTGTTTATAGGTTCACTCTCAAACATGTAACACAGATGAAAGGAGAACGCATCCTCTACCCCTGTTATTTTAATGCCGGCCTCAAGCGGAGCGAGGGACGGCGGATCCACAGGTCCCGTGCCATAAAAGACCCGGTTCTTGCAGATATTGAGAAGGCGGTGAAAAAGTGCGGTCTTACCTGTCACACTGAACAGAAGCATCACCCTGCCTACTGGTGGAAGAGAGAGGGGAGGGTTGTTGTTGCGTATGACAGGAGCAAAGAACAGCTCTTAAAAGCAGTTGCAGGAAAGCTCGAGGTAAGGAAATGACCGGCCTTTACGATCTTCACACTCATACCACGATGACCGACGGAGAGATGCTGCCGGTCGAACTCCTCAGGAGGATGTCGGTGCTTGGCTATACAACCGTTGCAATCACTGATCACGCAGACCGGTCAAATGTATGCGAACTGGTCGAAAAAGTCGGGAGAGTGAAGGAATCAGCAAGTCTTTTCGGGATAAATCTCCTTAGCGGTGTCGAGATAACCCATGTCCCGCCGTCTGAAATTCCCGTTCTTGCAAGGATGGCACGACAGGCAGGTGCAGATATCGTCGTTGTTCACGGTGAAACGACAATGGAACCGGTGGCACCGGGAACGAACCGTGCTGCATGTTCGTGCAGTGACGTCAATATTCTTGCCCACCCGGGATTTATCACGCAGGAAGAGGCGGAGATAGCGCGAGAGAACGGCGTGGCTCTTGAGCTGACTTCCAGGGGCGGTCATAACCGCACAAACGGACATGTTGCCCGGATTGCACTGGGCACAGGGTGTACGCTTGTTGTTGATTCAGACGCGCATGCCCCGGGCGATCTCCTTGATAAGCGCGCGAAATTTAACATTGCAGCAGGAGCCGGACTGACCGGAAAACAGAGCAGCGATGTATTATCTTTAAATATTGAAAAACTGCTGTCGCGTCGAAATTAATATTTATATCTTTACAAAAAGTTTATGTATATATAAAATTAATATATATAGATTACTAAATCATTCCTCTGCTTTATTCCGACGCAGAGCGCCCGAGGTTTATCTTGATTGTCATTGGCAGTGTTTTGCATACAATTGGAGAGCGTCTTTTAGTCGTTGAGTGCGATGCGGCACGCCTGCCAAAACTTTACAGCGAAGTTGTTGACCGTCGGATGAGGCCTGTTGGGAAGGTTATGGATGTATTTGGCAATGTTTCCACACCGTATGCCGCCGTGCTCTGCAAGGGCGCCTGCGGAACGAAGGTGGGAGAGAAACTGTTCATAAAATAGCAGGAGATTCGAGATGCAGGAAGTTGAGAAGTTAAAAATCCTCCAGAATGAGCGCGAAGCCCTCAAAAACAGGCTGAAAGACCGTGTAAAGGAGCATGAAAAGAAGGCCGAGAATCACACAGAGACGGTCTGTCCTGAATGTGGAAGCAGGCAGCTTGTGCATGACTATGAAAGGGCGGAACTGGTCTGCCAGAGCTGTGGTCTTGTCATCGATGATGATTTCATCGACAGGGGCCCGGAATGGCGTGCATTTGACCATGACCAGAGAATGAAGCGTTCCCGTGTCGGTGCACCAATGACCTTCACGATCCATGACAAGGGTCTTTCGACCATGATCGACTGGAGAAACCGGGACTCTTACGGCAGGGCCATCTCAAGCAAAAACCGTGCACAGCTGTACCGCCTGCGCAAGTGGCAGCGGCGTATCAGGGTATCCAACGCAACAGAGAGGAACCTGGCATTTGCCCTTTCCGAACTTGACCGTATGGCCTCTGCACTTGGTCTTCCCAGGAATGTCAGGGAGACCGCCGCAGTCGTGTACCGTGATGCGGTCGATAAGAACCTCATCCGTGGCAGGAGTATCGAAGGAGTAGCAGCAGCTGCCCTCTATGCTGCCTGCAGGCAGTGCAGCGTCCCGCGGACGCTCGATGAAATTGCGGAAGTGTCCCGTGTCTCAAGAAAAGAGATAGGACGAACATACAGGTTCATTTCCCGTGAACTCGGGTTAAAGCTCCTCCCAACCTCGCCAATCGATTACGTGCCGCGCTTCTGCTCGGGTCTTAACCTCAAGGGCGAGGTGCAGAGCCGTGCCGTAGAGATCCTCAGGCAGGCAGGAGAGCGTGAACTTACCTCTGGTCGCGGACCGACAGGTGTTGCCGCAGCAGCAATCTACATCTCCTCCATCCTCGGCGGAGAACGTCGTACACAGCGTGAAGTCGCCGAAGTTGCCGGTGTCACAGAAGTGACCATACGGAACCGGTACAAAGAACTGGCAGAGAAACTTGACATCGAGATCATCCTCTGATCTCCCCGAAACTTTTATTGGCACCTGAACCGGCATGCCCCGGTATTGAGTGCAGAAGAGGAACAACTATATTCAACCGGAAGATACCTAGTACACCACATTTCGGGGCTTGTAGATCAGGGGTAGATCGTTACGTTCGCAACGTAAAGGCCGCGGGTTCGAATCCCGCCAAGTCCATCAGTTTTCTGAGTTTTCATTTTTAAAAATTACCTCATCAGATTGTCGGGAATTTTTTTTTAGAATGGTATTTTGAGATCATTATTCCCCTTATATCCCTGCATGATACGCGCCGACGCCCCCGAAGGGCGCCCCGGCGGTGGTTTCACTGATTATTTCGTGATTGACATGGAAAAGACGTTCTCAATTGGACCATATAAACCCGTGGGGAGATTCAATCAGGAAGTAATATATGATCTGGAGTGAACATATAGAGGGCACATCTGAAGGGCTCGTAGATCAGGGGTAGATCGTCACGTTTGCAACGTGAAGGCCACGGGTTCAAATCCCGTCGAGTCCATCGTTTTTCTGATTTTTTCTGTTTCAGGATGCTTTTTTTCAGAGTATCAAAGGAATGATTGAGATATAACATTTAAGGATTAGAAATAAGGATTAGAGATTAGGTGACCGCAAGGTCGCCGTGGATTCGAAAGGCGAAGCCTTCGGTCTGCAAAAGAAAATGCCACGGGTTCAAATCCCGTCGGGTCCATCGTTTTTCTGAATTTTTCTGTTTCAGGATGTTTTTTTTCAGAGTATCAAAGGAATGACTGCGGTATGCCCTGAAAAATTGTGCTCTGATCTGAGCAATCGGCATAAAAAAAAATCAGTCAATCCAGTCGAGGAGCTTATTTGTCGGGACTTTCTGGATTCTTACCCTTACCGGTTCCTCGTGGACCTCATCTTTTGGCAGCTCTGAAGGGATATCTCCCAGGTCCTTGTAATCCGGAAGGAGGTCACGCTGTCGGTTTATATGGGTCTCCTCTGCGGTGATAATTGGTTTTGACGGGGCTTTTTCATGATAACCTGCCATGGGAGGCATGGAGGGAATATCGGGTCGAATCTGCCCGTGCCGGGAAAGAAGGAAATCAACAAACTCATCGACCATGCGCTGCTCTTCCGGAGACAGGCGGGATACCTTTTCGTCAAGCATGCCAGTCAGAATAATTCTCCCTGTTTCATTTTGGTATTACTTATTTCCTCATATTTCTAATCCCCTGAAAATGCATTTCAAGGCTGCCCTTAACATGACAGATTCTTCTCACTGGTGCGCCTGCATATCTCCGACAAGCCAGAGGACCCTGCAGCTGTGCTCTGTCAGGGATGTGAGAATGTAGGCCTCGTCAAGGGTCTTCCCGCCTGCAAATGTCCCGTGCCCGGATACAATCACGACCTGGGAAAGACAGAGCCCTTCTGAAACATTCCGTGCGATCTCATCAGATCCCGGTTTTCCCTGCACAACCGGGATCATCGGGCAGAACATTTCGCCTTCACTGTCCCGCGGTATAATCTCGTCGTAGACCAGCGATGCACCGACGGCATATGCAGGATGTGCATGGACAATTGCATTGTGCCGGGTCCGTCGGTATACCTGCCGGTGAACGCGGTACTCGCTTGAAGCCTCAGGAGGGACTTCGCCATGCAGGGGAACAAAGACCGGGGATCCCGGGTCATCAAGGTATGAACCGGTTCTTGTTATGTAGAACCCGTCACCTGCCCGTACACTCATATTCCCAAAATTTGCAGCAACAAGGCCATCCCTGTGCAATCGCATTCCTATACGTTTAAATTCCTGATCCAGCATTCCTGACATCTCCTCTTTTGGCAATACCCTTTTGCATATTCAACCATATGAGCATGTACCTGCCGGTATGTTCCGGCCCCTGCAGGGAGGACCTCTTCGAAAAGTCTTTTCAAGTCACTGTAGTTTCCTGTGATGCCGGCGCAGGTGCAGATTTTTTTTGTGTAGGCATCGATTACGAAGGAAGGCCGGTCCAGCGCATAGCAGAGGATGCTGTCCGCAGTCTCCTCTCCGATCCCTTTCACCGAAAGAAACCTATCACGGAGCAGATCTGTATTATATCATGAGAGAGCCTCCACGCCACCGGACTCCTCCATGATGCACGCCGCACACGCCTTGAGCCATGCGGTTTTCTGCCGGTAAAATCCTGATGATTTCACTGCTGATTCAATCGTTTCCGCATCGGAAGCATGGATGGATGATATCCTGCAGAGATTCAGCTCTTTCAGTATATCAAGCGAACTTTCAACGTTTTTCCACCGTGTGGCCTGGGTAAGGATTGCACCGATGATGATTTCATCGGCACATTCTGCTTTCCACCAGTCTATGTCCCCGTATATCCGGAAAAGAAATGAAATAATCCGGTTTATTTTATCTGAACTGGATGCCGACATCCCTCATCCTGTTAAAGCGGGCAATATTGAGGAGCAGGGGCGTCAGGCACTCTACCATGCACGATGCGGCAAGTGGTCCGGCATCATATGACTTGACATGTGATACACTGTCGATCAGGTCCATCACATGGATTTTTGCTGCAGGATCATCACCGCATACCGGTACCGCGAGGTGCAGGTCCTCGGTAAGAGCCTTCCATTTATTCGCGGCAACGGTGTTGAATGCAGTACAGAGACGTGTTTCCGGCGGGAGAAGACGCTTTATCAGCAGTGCTGCGGATCCTTCGGCAGGCGGGGTATACACAAAATAATCACGTTTTTCCATCGGGTTAACCGGGGAAATAACAATTTTATCGCCAAGACCATGCAGTGTTGAGAGCGTGGACTCCACATGCCGGAAAGGAATGGCGAGTATAACGATATCAGAGCGATCAATAGCCTCCTGGTTGCTGACACCGCTGCAACTGCAGGAGTAACCAAGTCCGTTCAGCGTGCTGATACAACACTCGCTTGATTGAACCGCTTTATCCTCCTCACGCGAACCGATTATAACGTCGTGATGTAAGGCGAGGCGCATCGCGATCCCTTCCCCGATATCACCTGTGCCGCCGACGATTCCTACTTTCAATTAATCCACCAGCGGTGAAATCATCGACTCGAGTGACTCCGCACTGGTCACTCCTTCAAGAGTTCGTATGACTTTCCCATCTTTTTCGATTATCAGAGTCGGCACCACACGGATTCCGTATTTATTGGCCAGCTCCATATTCTGGTCGACATCGATTTTTCGGATTTCGACCTTATCACCCATTTTCTGCTTCAGGTCCTCGAGGATAGGCCCCTGCCGTTTGCATGGTCCGCACCAGTCCGCAAAAAAGTCCAGTAAAACCGGTTTACTCATTTAAATTACCTTGAAGATAATCGGTTAAAAAAACAGATAAAGGTTTTTATATTTATTATTTGGACAGGATGCCCATGATTATCTTACCATACGCCGGCCGTGTAATGGTCACACCGATCAGCACGCCGAGGATGGTGATGAGTGCGAACCCACGCAGTGATGACAGGTCCATGAGCACCAGCGGGAGCATTGCGATGACCACGGTTGATGCCGATATCACAATGATGCCCAGCGCCCGTGTGAGCCTCTTTTTATAGAGGTTTGGCGACGGAACACGCCCTTCATGGAGTACTTCATCGGTAATGACCACCAGCTGGTCAATACCTGTTCCAAGCACTGCAATCAGACCGGCAATACTTGCAAGGTCCAGTTGCTGGATAAAGGTCGATATCCCGAGCAGGATGATAATTTCTGCCATATTGATGCTGATCATCGGGAGGACGATAGATGGCTCACGGTACCTGTAGTAAACCGTTACCGCCACTGCAAGAAGTGCAAGGAGACCGGCGATAACGCACATCATCTTGAAATAGTCACTCAATGCCGCAGGGACGTATCCTGACCCGGCAACGGTGACGTCCACGGGCAGGGCTCCTGCCCTGAGATGAATTTCGAGGTTCTTTGCATCTTCCAGCCCGTCCTCCCCAGAACCGGTTGACGCATAGAGCTGGCGTATTGTCTCGGTCCTTAGTTTAGCGGCAAGGTCTTCAGAGAGCGGTGCACTGTAGACGACCTCGTTATCGAGGAGCATGTTGAGCTTGTGGTTGTTCGGGTCGCTGACGGCCCCGTATTTAATAGCACCGTCCCTGAACTGGCTCGCACCAGTGTCACTTAAGGTAAAGGCGACTCCCCAGTTGTTACTGCCCGGGGGTTCCTGGCTTGGTTTTCCGACGCTGGTGATCACGTCCCCGTAGAGGACATGTTCGGTCTGATTACCCGTTGTTTCGATCCTGATCTCGAATTTACCCTGCTTGCCAACAATCTCCTTTGCCTGTGCCATGCTGACACCGGCAAGTTCGACCCTGATGTAATGGGTCACACCGTTCAGACCGGTAAGTGGGTTTACCTTGGCGTCCTTGGTCCCGAGGTTATTGATCTTATTCTCAAGGATGCGTTTGACATCATCTGCAGTCTCTTTTGAGACACCGACTTCGTATGAGGTCAGTGTGCCGCCTGCTGCCGTAAATACCGGTTCAAGTTCGTCGCGTGTGTAATATTTCCTTATTTCCAGTTTATTATCGGCAATACGGTAAATATCGGCATCAAGCGATTTTTGCAGATCGGTGATGAATTCGCTGACGGGCCGGTCGGTATCGAAGCCGACAACCTCGGCCTTGAACTCCATCTGCAGCCATGTCCCGGTCTGCAGGTCGAGACCGAACTGAAGGTTCGTCGTAAATTTGCCGTCTTCGAAGTGAGGGTTTATTGCAATGACGGAGAGGATGACAAGGATGATAACAAGGGCGACCTGCCAGTTCTTCACAATGGCAATAATATCTTTGCTGTTCATCGTCCACCCCTCGATTTGACGTACCATTTTATTATTCCGGCATTGGTGAGCCAGGTGTTCATCATGTCAATGAAAAGGCCAAAGAGCAGGACTACTGAGATCTCCCAGATCACGGTGATCTGGCCGAGGTATGCGACAACTCCCATGGCTGCAATAGCTGCGATGGTCGTAGTAGTCATGATGATGCCGGTCTGGAATGCACCGCTCAGTTTCTCTTCCAGTTTTCCCTGCCGTTTCAGCACACGCATGGTAAGCAGGATGTCACTGTCTACGGAATAACCGATGAGCATGAGGAGAGCTGCGGTCGTAGCGAGTGAAAGTTCAATCCCGACAAGGTTCATGCATGCGGCGGTCATCACGATATCAGCAAAAGCTGACAGCACGACTGCGCCTGCCGGAATAATTGTCCGGAACGCCACGAAGACGACGATCATCATCCCGATAAATGAAAATACGAGGGCGATGAGTGCCTGCTGCTGGAGTGTCTCTCCAAAAGATGCACCAATCTGGTCAATCTTGGCATCGGGATAACGATCCGTTATCATTGTCGCCAGCGACTGGAGGGACGCATCGTCCATCGGTCCGAATTTCAGGTATTTCCCATTGCTGATACTCTCGCCAATCGAAAGCAGTGGATAAGCGGCGAACGTGGACTGGAGCTCTTCAACGCTGTCGCTGGTAAAGAGTGTCACCGCTGTTCCACCGGAAAAATCGATCCCTGGTTTGACCGGCATACCTGTCATCGCCATCGTGTATCCAAGCGAGGCGAGGGCAAGTATGAGGAGCACCATCGGGATGATTACCATCTGTTTGGGAGAATATCGGTTTACGTCATAATTGATAAATCCCATATCATAATACGTTGTGTGAGAGAGGGTAAAATCCTTCGGATATCAGTGGCTGCTAACAGGTAAAAAAAGGCCCATATTATGAGAATCAGGATTATCCGGTAAGGGTGAGCTGAGATATCTCACCTTATTTGAAAAAAGGCCTCGTTATTAAGGGTTGAAAACAAAAAGAATAAATAAAGGACAGAATCAGTACCCTTCATGAGATCTCCGGCTGAGATCAAGACTCTCATTGAGGCACGTTTAAATAAATACATCTCCCGTGACAGGACCGGCATCAGGCGAGCGATGCTTCAGCTCTTTTTAAAAATCAGGACGCTCACGATTTCCCAGATATTCGAGGAGCTGAACAAGACCTTTATCATAAGTTACCATTCTGTTGCTGCTATGGTCGGGATCATTGCATCGAGAATCGGCATTCTTCATGTTGCCCGGACCGGCGACGGGTCCCAGACGGTATACCGCCTCAAGGAACAGTATGCTGACATTGTCTTCCGTATCGTGTCGGGTGCATAAACGACATTCCGCATAACGGGAGATCATAATTATTTTTAATATTGCCTTCGTATGATGAGAGCATAATGTATGCTCACCCCAATGATCAGATCCGTCCTGAAAATATCAGCATCGCAGACGAAGTCATAGCGTATATTCAGAAAAGAAAGTGTGATTTCCGTGTTTCAACCTCCTGTGGAGGCCCGATGCTCCTCCCGGTCAGTATGAAAGCCCCGAAGCCCACCGACCTGCAGGTGAAGGCCGGCGATTATACCATATTCATATCTGTCCACCAGGTACGATACCTTCATTCTATCCACATGGATATGATACCCCTCTTCTTTGAGCACATCGAGGACAGTCCGGTTGGAGAATGACATTTGTTGAGCTCGAGCATACTGCAGATGTAATGATAAGGGTAAGTGCACCGTCGTATGAGGAACTCTTCACCGAAGCTGCACGCGCCCTGATGACTGTTATGTACGGGGTGGCCGCTGAAGGAACTGCATGCTGTGAAGTTTCTGTCGACTCTGCAGACCCGGAAGGGCTCATCCATGATTTTCTCTCCGAGGTGCTCTTCCTTTCTGAAGTAAACAGTATTGTATTCTTTGCGGGCACTATCAGGATCAGAGATAATACTATCAGGGGGACCCTCTGTGGGGAGACATTTGACCCCGCAAAACACAGGGGTGGCAGCGAAGTCAAAGGAATATCCTACTCAGGACTGAAAATTGTGAAAGAACATGAGAATTATATACTTGATGTCATCTTTGATGTGTGAGTGCATATGATTCCGGGGGTAAAAAAAACCGGGCCGTATCAATGGGAGGTTCCTGTTGGTTATGTCCCCGATATGAGGGTACCTGGCCGTTTTTTCCTGTCAGAGGAGCTTGCTCCCACCCTTGAAGAAGGAGCGGTCCGCCAGCTGGCAAATGTTGCAACCATGCCCGGAATCGTAAAGAATTCACTTGCGATGCCGGATATCCACTGGGGGTATGGTTTTCCCATTGGCGGGGTGGCCGCATTTGATATGCAGGATGGCGTAATCTCGCCCGGAGGTGTCGGGTTTGACATCAACTGCGGAGTACGTCTCATGGCTACCCCCCTGCAGGTGAAGGATCTTACTGCAAAAAGGGAACTTATCGAACGACTCTTTGGAGCAGTTCCGACAGGAGTTGGTGCAAAGAGCGACCTCCGGCTCTCCTCAAAAGAACTTGACGGAATGCTCCGTTCAGGGGCTGCATGGGCCGTAGAACAGGGTTTTGGTATCAGGCAGGATATCGATCGCTGTGAAGAAAATGGCTGCATGGACCGGACTGACCTCGCTGCAGTATCAGGAAAAGCGCGACAGAGAGGTATGCCCCAGAGTGGGACCCTCGGGTCCGGGAACCACTTCCTTGAGATCCAGGTGGTCCGGGAAATCATCGATGAACACGCAGCATCGCGTTTTGGTATTGAATCCGGGCAGGTCTGCATTATGATTCATTGCGGATCGCGTGGTCTCGGTCACCAGGTGTGTACTGATCACCTTAAAGTGCTCGAAGGGGCTGCAAAAAAATACGGGATCAGGCTGCCTGATCGCCAGCTTGCATGCGCACCGGTTAATTCTCCCGAAGGCAGGGCATATTTCGGTGCAATGGCGGCTTCAGCCAATTATGCGTGGGCAAACAGGCAGATCATCATGCATGTGACCCGGAATGTTATCGGGAAGATGTTCCACATCGGTGAAGAAGAGATGCCGCTCGTGTATGATGTTGCCCATAACGTGGCAAAAATAGAAGAGCACATGGTAGACCAAAAGAATTTGACGCTTTGCGTTCACCGGAAAGGTGCCACACGTGCATTTGGCCCCGGTTCTCCGGACCTCCCTCCTGATTTCCGTGCTGTCGGCCAGCCGGTTATTATTCCCGGAAGCATGGGGACATCATCGTTCCTCCTGCACGGGACGGCCGCTGCAATGGAGATGACATTTGGAAGTACCTGCCACGGTTCGGGGAGAGTAATGAGCCGGAGCAGTGCAAAAAAGAAGATCACGGGCCAGGAAGTGAAAGCAGCGCTCGCCCGTAAAGGAATCATTGTACGCGCACATAGTGACAGTGCCATTGCAGATGAGGCCCCGGAAGTGTACAAGCCGAGTGACGAGGTAGTCCGCGTTGTCCACGAAGCAGGAATTTCACGCATTGTTGCACGTCTTGAACCGCTGGGGGTGATTAAAGGGTGATACGGCGTTCAGGACTTATATGGGATACAAACCTGGTATTCAGCCGTTTTATTGAGGAGTGCGGGGTGCCATGCGAGCATGTGACCCCCCACATGCTGGCGGCACCCTTTTTCAGGGGACATTACACGGCCCTGATAGTACCGACCGGATTTGGTCATCCGACCTATTCCAACCTTCTTCCTGCATTAAGGGCTTCCGGGTCACGCATCCGCCGGTTTGCGGAAGGCGGCGGCAGGGTCCTTGTATTCGGGGCAGCTGATGACAGGCGCAATCCGTACGACTGGTTGCCGTTCAACCTGGAGTACACTCATAATTATGGACAGGGACGGGTGGAAGTTGCGAAGGGACACGAATGCTCCACAATACTCCATGATTATGACGAAAGCACGATCGAATGCGACGGATTCTTCCACCTGCATGATGCAGACGTCGTTGCAACGAGTGAAGGAAAAGCAGTAATGGTTGCACGATCGGTCGGAGAAGGAATGATCGTGGTAACGTGTATCCATGAATACCCATCCAGGGATTTTATACGTGAGTTCTGCACAGCAGCAAGGGAAACATTATTTTAGTCGGTGACGAGGGATTTATGAGGTATGTCCCATGCATCGTTATATTATCTCTTCGGATTCGAAAGCAGAGGATATCGAACCGGTAGGGATAGCCTTTCACGAACTCCTGAATCGCCTGCCAATTACTGCCCGATCCCGTGAATTCCCGGGAATCAGGATAGAAGAGGGGAAGATTGTCGACCGTAATTATTCAGGGCCGGTGCTTGAACAGGCTATCAAAGAGAACAGGATTCTGCGTGTCACACCCCGTGGCGGGGCATACCGGGGTGTACCCGTTGTTGTCAGCCCTATTCGTGATTCGGATGGAGCGGCAATTGGTGCAATCGGTGTTGTTGACATCACCGGGATATTTGATCTCGCAACACTTATGGATCACCAGTCGGCAATACTAAAACAGGTCTGCGGAAAAGATCCCTGCCCACTGCCATCAGAGCAGATTGATGCAAAAAGGTAATGGCAATGTACGAAGCGGCTTTTAAAGTGCTTGAAATTCTCGAAACCAGTGAAGGACCTGTGTCAGGTGAAATTATCGGCAATAAGCTGGGGATGTCCCGGTCTGCGGTCTGGAAGCATGTAAAAGAACTCACCAATATGGGGTATGATATTTCAGCCTCGCAGAACGAAGGCTACAGGCTCACGAAGGTGAGTAACCGCCTTCTCCCGTATGAAGTTCATAAAAAACTAAGGACGTCTTTTATCGGGAAAAAAATGCGGTATTTTGAGAATACCCCCTCCACCATCTGGGTAGGCAAGCAGCTGGCGTCAGAAGGGGACGTCTCAAAACTTCATGGAATGGTTATCATCGCAGAGGAGCAGACCGGTGGAATCGGCAGGCTGGGTCGGGTCTGGGTCTCCCCTGCAGGCGGGATATGGATCACCATTGTCCTGAAACCAAAGATTCCGATGGACCACGTATTCATGATCACCATGGCCGGATCGATCGCTATTGCAAGGGCGATCCGTAAGGAGTTTGACCTCGGGGCACTGATCAAGTGGCCGAATGACATCTATATCGGGAACAACAAGGTTGCAGGGCTCCTGCTCGAGCTCTCTGCAGAGGCAGACACGATCCATTACTGCCTCCTTGGAATTGGTGTCGATGTAAATATCTCCCCGTCAGACCTTTCCAATGTCCCAAGCTCGGTAACCTCCATCAGTGCCGAAGTGGGCCATGATGTCGACCGCGCCTCGTTCCTTGCACGGATCCTGAAAGAGTTCGAAAGCAGGTACAATCTCCTTGAGGCAGGCGAATACGAGGCACTGACCCGGGAATGGAAGAGTCTCTCCTGCACGCTTGACCAGCACGTCCGTATCAATACCCTCAAGTGCAGTTTTGAGGGAGAAGCCATAGATATCGATGAATACGGCGCTTTGCTGATTCGAAAAGAAAACGGCAAGATCGAGAGGGTTATTGCCGGTGACTGTATCCAGCGATAGACTGATTTCGTCAACCATAAAATAAAATAAGGTTGACAGATGTTTGGTGACCACCGGCGATCGCTGATCTTATCGCAGACTGCGGCATTTATAGGGCTTATCGTAGTGGGGAGCTGGGTCTCAATCCCGTTTTTCCCGGTTCCACTGACGCTTCAGACGCTCTTCGTTCTCCTGTCCGGTGCAGTCATGAAGCGCTACGCTGTACTTCCGACAGGGTTGTATGTGCTGTTCGGGGCCATGAACCTCCCCGTGTTCCATAACGGTACAGCAGGAATCGGGATACTGCTCGGGCCGACTGGTGGATATATGCTCGGTTTTATCCCTGCTGCATTTATCGCCGGGATTGCGTATGAAGGGTCGGGCCGTTCCCGTCATGCAGGCGGGTTTGCCCTTGGGACTGGCACAATCTATGCTATAGGTATGGTATGGCTCTCGGTGAGTGCAGGGCTTCCACTCATTGATGCATTCATTGTCGGGGTTATTCCCTTTATTCCTGGAGATGCACTCAAGGCATATGCAGCGTATTTTATTGCAGAACGGTACATATCGCCCGAAAAAGGAGAGATCTGATGCGACCGGGATTGAATTTTCGGGGTGAGGGAACATAATCCGGATCGAGGACATGGTGTTCCGGAAGATCACCATACCCGCGCTGTCCATTCATCCGGGCAGGACCGCGGTTATCGGCCCGAACGGAAGTGGAAAAACAAGTCTTCTCAATGTTTTATCCGGTATTGCACTTCCGAAGGAGGGACGTATCACCATAGACGGAGTCCCCCCGCGCCAGTGCGAAATAGGCTGGGTTAACGAGTACCCCGACCGCAATATGCTCTTTTTACGTGTCAGGGATGAGATTGCATCCCCGCTCCGGTTCAGGAATGTCCCCTGCAGCGAAGCTGATGCCATCGTGACCAGGCTTGCAGAAAAGGCAGGTATCGGGCACCTCCTGCCCCGCCCTGTGAAAGAATTGTCCGGTGGTGAAAAGGCGATCGTGGCGCTGGTCACCTCGGTCGTATCCGGTCCGGATGTTCTTGTTGCAGATGAATTTGATTCACATCTTGACATGGAAACCTTCGAGGCGGCAGAACGCCTGATTATCCAGTCAGGTGCGTCTTATTGTATTCAATGTACACAGAACATGGCGCTTGCAGCATCGTGCGATCATATAGCATTTATTTCAGATGGAAACGTGCAGTATTACGGCACTCCCGGCGAGGTCTTTAAAAATCTGGCAGGTACCTGTTTTTACCCGTTTGACTGGAGGATACGCAATGGAACTGGTCTTTGACCGCACCGTTTTTTACCGGGAGGGCTGGCATCTTGAGGCGGAAGGACAATTTTTACCGGGAGTTCACCTTGTAAGTGGAAAGATCGGCGCCGGAAAGAGCACGTTTTCGCTGATGGCTGCAGGGCTTATATCGCCCGGGAATGGCAGTGTGAAGCGCAATGGCATACAATCTGTCATGCTATCCATGCAGTTCCCTGAGTATCATGTTACCGGAAGCACTCTGGCAGCAGAGATACGTTCGTGGGGGCTGGACCCGGACGTCATACTTGCATCGGCAGGACTTTCAGGATACGGGGAAAAAGACCCGTTCAGGCTCAGCCGGGGCGAGTTAAAGAGACTTCACCTGCACTGTGTCCTGTCACGCCAGTGGGACCTGCTTATTCTGGACGAACCGTTCAGTGCACTTGACTGCAGGGAGAAAAACGACGTCTGCCAGCGAATTGATGCAATAACCGGTGGAATTGTCATTATCTGTACGCATGAACAACGTTTTTTCCCGCACGTCGATGTTATCTGGGAGATAAAGGGCGGCATACTCGTCCGCACCGGTGAACTGCCCCTCGCACTTACGCGGTGGTCCCATGCACCTGCCCGCATCAGGCAGCTGGTGGAAAGAGGCATCATTCCGGAAAATATTTCAGAGACCGATATACTGGAGGCATCATGCAGGATGCACGAATAAGGCTGCTGGCAACGGTTATGCTCTCTGTTGCAGCATTTTTAAGCATCTTTGCCGCAGTCCTGGTATTTATCTGGTGGCTCGTGTGCACACCGGGTATCAGGGTACTTCGGAAATCACGGTACGGCCTTCTTATTATCCTGTTTTCTGGCATAATTTCTGTGCTGATATGGTTTTCAGGGGGAGACGGTCTTTCATATTTTATCAGGATGGCGGTCATTCTCCTTATTGCCTTCTGGGTTTTTCATGACCGATCTCCCGGGGAGTTTATGGACCTCCCGGTCTGGCTCTTCGGAAAGAAATCAGGGTTCGATATAGGTCTTGCCGCAGAAATGAGCATCCAGTCGATCGAATTTATTGCCGACGAAATAACCAGGCTCCGTTTTGCCTTCAGATTAAAACCGGTGAAACCCGGCATGGAGACAATAATCCCTGCGGCCGGGATGCTGATCCATACCCAGATGAAGAGGGCAGATGACCAGGCCGATCTGCTCTCGATGAGGGGTTATGTGAGTGGTGGAACTGTATGCCCGGCCTTCCGCCGGGGGAGGGGGGATATACCTGCCGCAGTCTTCTCAATTCTAATTTTAATTGTCTCTTTTATTCCTGTTCGTGATATTTTTATACTTTTACAGTGAAGACTTTAGAGGCTTTTAGCTTCTGCTTGTTATAAAGTCCCCGTCCGGAGGATCCCGATGAGTGTTGCGAATCAGAATAAAGTATTGATCACGGATACCACGTTGAGGGACGCCCATCAGTCATTAATCGCGACGCGAATGAAAACTGAGGATATGATCCCCATCGCCCGCCAGATCGATAAGGTGGGTTTTTTTTCTGTTGAAGCATGGGGAGGTGCGACATTTGATACCAGCATTCGTTTCCTCGCTGAAGATCCATGGGACCGCCTGAAACTTCTCAGGGAAGAGCTGATACATACCCCTATCCAGATGCTCCTGCGGGGCCAGAACCTGGTAGGGTACCGGCATTATCCGGACGATGTGGTTGACCGGTTTGTCGAATATGCCCATAAGAATGGTGTTGATATATTCAGGGTCTTCGATGCGCTGAATGATATCAGGAATATGACCCGTTCCATGAAGAAGGTCAAGGACGTAGGGGCACACCTGCAGGGGACCATATGCTATACAACAAGCCCTGTCCATACAAAAGAGATTTTCATCGGGATGGCACGGGACCTCTATTCCCTCGAATGCGATTCGATCTGCATAAAGGACATGGCCGGGCTCATCATGCCCCACGCCGCACGGGACCTGATATCAGGGATTAAAGAGGCAGTTGATATCAGGGTGGACCTGCACAGTCATTCCACGAGCGGTATTGCCTCGATGAGCTACCAGGCGGCAGTGGATGCAGGTGTGGACATACTTGATACCGCAATGTCCCCATTTGCACTTGGTACGTCGCAGCCGCCAACGGAGAGCGTTGTGGCTTCGCTTCAGGGGACCGCAAGGGATACGGGCATTGACCTGATACAGCTTCGTGAAGTCAAAAATCTGTGCCTGAAACTGAGAGAGAAATACGAGGGGCTGGTCAGTCCAATATCGGAACGCGTTGACAGCGATGTCCTGATCTATCAGCTTCCGGGAGGGATGATTTCAAACCTCGTCTCACAACTGCAGGAGCAGGACGCCCTCGACCGGCGGGCGGAAGTTCTGGAAGAGGTCCCGAGGGTGAGGAAAGATCTCGGCTATCCCCCGCTGGTCACACCGACATCCCAGATAGTGGGAACCCAGGCAGTACTGAACGTGCTTCTCGGGGGCGAACGGTATCGCAACGTTACCAAAGAGGTCAAGGATTATGTCAGGGGACTGTATGGAAAATCTCCCGCTCCCATCAGTGATGAAATCAGGCACCTCATCATTGATGACGAGGAGGTCATCACTGTAAGGCCGGCGGATCTGCTGGAACCAATATACGAAAAGATGAAACAGCAGGCAATCGCCGATGGTCTGGTAAAAAAAGAAGAGGACGTCCTGACCTATATCCTCTACCCCGCGATTGCCCCGTCATTCCTGAAAGGCGAAAGGAAGATCGAGGAGATCCCGGTCAGACAAAAACAAGCGACTGCACCTTCAGATATCCCGCACTCCATGGAAGTCGAGGTGGACGGGGAGATCTTTAATGTACGGATAATCTCGGTCGGGGGAAGTGCGGTGGCAGGCACTCCCATGGCAACCGAGAAAATTCCACGCGGAGATATCCAGGGAGGCATAAAGTCCAATATGCAGGGAATGGTCCTTGAAGTGGCGGTCAGCCGCGGAGCTGATGTGAAGAAAGGGGACCTGCTTCTTGTCCTCGAGGCCATGAAGATGGAAAACCCGATCCACAGCCCTGTTGACGGGAAAATCACAGATATTTTCATCGATGTCGGGGATGTGGTCCAGAACGGTGACATTCTGATGGTGGTGGAATGAAATATTTTGATAAAATACTCATAGCAAATCGCGGCGAAATTGCTATCAGGGTTATGAGGGCCTGCAAGGAACTCAACATTGAAACAGTGGCCATATATTCCACGGCTGATAAGGACGCCCTTCACGTCAAGTACGCGGACGAGGCATTCCATGTAGGAGAGGCACCCCCGTCGAAAAGTTACCTCAATATTGACCGTATTGTCGACATTGCCAGGAAATCAGGGAGCGAGGCAATACACCCCGGTTACGGGTTCCTTGCAGAAAATCACAAATTTGCAAAAAGGTGCCATGACGATGGTCTTACGTTCATCGGGCCGTCATGGAAGACCATCAGGGCAATGGGCTCAAAGATAGAGAGCAAGCAGATGATGCGGGACGCCGGGGTGCCGGTAGTGCCCGGGACCGAGGGCGGCGTTAAGGATATCGAGGACGCAAAGGAAATCGCGGCGGAGATCGGGTACCCGGTAATTGTCAAGGCCAGTGCAGGTGGTGGCGGCATCGGCATGCAGATCGTCAATGACGAAAAAGCGCTGGAAGAAGCAATTACCGCAGGGATGCGCATTGCAGAGTCTGCGTTTGGCGATGCCACGGTATTCCTTGAGAAATACCTTGTCAAACCCCGTCATATCGAGTTCCAGCTCCTCTCCGATGAGCACGGAAATATCGTCCACCTCTATGACCGCGAGTGTTCGATACAGCGGCGTCACCAGAAGCTTGTCGAGGAGGCCCCCTGCCCGATTATGACCCCCGAACTCCGGGAAAGGATGTCTGCATCGGCAATTGCGGTTGCAAAGGCATCGGATTACACCAATGCGGGTACGGTTGAATTCCTGTATTCCGATGGCAACTACTATTTCATGGAGATGAACACCCGCCTGCAGGTGGAGCACACGGTGACCGAGCTGATAACAGGCCTTGACATCGTGAAAAAACAGATCTCGATTGCCGCGGGGGAGTCGCTCCCCTTCGGGCAGGAGGATATCAGCATCAGGGGTCATGCGATCGAATGCCGTATCAATGCAGAGGACCCGCTCAACAATTTTGCTGCAGATCCCGGGAAGATCGTGCGGTACCGTTCACCGGGCGGACCCGGCATGCGGGTGGACAGCGGTATCCACATGGGATATACCATCCCGCCCAACTACGATTCAATGATATCCAAGCTCTGTGCATGGGGTATGGACCGCACGGAGGCAATTGCGCGGATGAGGCGTGCAATATACGAATATGTCATCATCGGGGTGAAGACAACAGTCCCCCTCCACCACGCCATCATGCACAACCAGCACTTTGTGGACGGGAACACCCATACCCACTTCCTGCAGGAGGAGCATATCTTAAAGACGCTCAACCGGTACGTGCGTGAGGAAGAGACGCGTATCCACACGCTGGCGGCATCGCTCCGGCAGGGCAAAGAGGTCGCTGCGATCACCGGTGCAGTGAACGTTTATATCCAGAGCCAGAAGAAGGCCTGATCAGGTTTTTCTCTTTTTATTTTTTGCTCTTTTTAAAAATCCCACCCGTAATCTTATTAATCAGCTCCCGGCGCACTCCACTTCGTGACACTCCCGGGGCTGATGCCCCGCCGCATGAGTGCGCCCTATAATGCGATAGGGACCGATGCTCCTGATTTGTGAAAATATCAGGTTCCCGTAAACCCTGCCCCGGGTAAATCCTAAAAGCGGGGTGAGACGGGGAAGGGGGTCCGAGCCCCATATGCGCTAACTTAAGAATGATATTAATATAACATGGGAGGCAATATCAGATATAGCAGATGGTGAATGGAATGCAACTTGACGAGGATTGGAAATTCCTCATTCAATTTTTACCG
>JBFYKV010000015.1:0-25878 GCA_041305745.1 Methanoregulaceae archaeon
CACTGTCCTATGCAACAAGTGCCTCGCGGTACATTCCCTGTGCGACCTAGTTGGCTCCCTTCTGTACCCAGGATACGGAAATTTCTGACGGCGTATCAGCAGATACAGGTATGAAACTCCCGGAGAGGAGGAATACTACAAGAATGACAGGGATTACATTTTGAAGGGTGAGAGACACGCGGCACATATCCTCTATGGAGAATAATGTACGAGGTCATGATTTATTATCCTGCCGAACAGGCCTAAATATCATTTTAATATGTTTTTGGTTGATTCCAATCGTTTTTAACGTTTTTAAAAAATCGTGTTCACGTTCTGCCCGGTCACAACCTGAACAGGTTAATAAGATACCACAGGATCAGAACCCCGTGATGCCCGGTATATATGAAAGGATCTGTGGCATCGCTTCTGAAATGCCGTTGATAATGAACTGTACGGCAATAGCAAGCACAAAAACGGCCATCAGTTTTGGAAATGACCTTCTGCTCGTGACTACCGATAAATGCGAAGAGAACGGTGGAATAGGTCATCATAAGATATGAAATCACTATCGCAATGACGATTGAGAGGATCACAATGACGATTGAGAGGATCACAAAGAAACTCTGGAGTATCCCGTTGGCTTCCGACATGAGGAGGATGACCGTGGTGATGGTTCCGGCACCACAGGTAAGCGGAAAAGAAAGCGGCACCATGGAAATATTTTCGAGTTCCTCATGAGAATATTCGATTTGTCTTTGGCGCCAGCATCCCCATCGCAACGCTGACCAGCAGTATCCCGCCGGCGATCTTGAACGCAGGGATGGTCAGGCAAAGGACATGGAAGATAAACTGCCCGGTAAGCGCGAAAAAAGACAAGTACAACAAAAGAAATCCTCATTGCAGAATTAATTACCTTTTTCCTGTCAGCCTTTCCACTCGTTTCAGTCAGGACAGGGCAGACTGCTGCTGTGCTGACCGGGTTCATAATCGCGAGTACTGATGTGACCGCCAGTAAAAGAAATTCAGGGCTGTTGAGGGTCTCACTCACCACGCATCATCCCGATTGTATTGCTTTTCCTCCCTCTGGTGCTCCCCGGTATCACAAACGCTGGGCTGCCCCCTTCAACCTCTGGGAAACAAAAAAGACCAGGGGATCTCATTCGTGTCCCGTGTGCATCCCCGCATACTGTTTCAGAAATAACCGGTTTAATCATTCATAAAAGGTACATTGATACCTGCATAATGACGAGAGATGCGGACGACTGCCAGAGGTGCGGGGAGTGCTGTAAACGCTGGGGGACGGCGCTTGCAGGAACGGTCGATGACCTGTACCGGTGGCTGGAAGAAGAGCGGTATGATATCCTGCAGTACTGTTCTGCCCGGATGAATGACGGAACCGTTGTATGCGGTTCAGAATTAAAAGTAACTGACCTCGGTGACGTATACGTGGTGGACCTCTGGAAGGCCCCTGACGGGTCTTCTTTAGACGTCTGTCCCTTTCTTTCGTACGATGATGCCGGGCTCTCCCTCTGCACCATCCATGCTGACAAGCCTTCGGTATGCAGGAGATTCACCCCCTATTCCTGGGATAATTACGAGACAATTCTTGACTGCCCGGCACACAGGGAAAAGAAGAGACGGGACCGGGAACCCTGAACGGCATTTTTCCTGCCAGTTCATCAATCGGGATCATTGTAAAAAATGCATCAGGCATGCCACGCCTTTTCATTTCAGGCAGGAACCCGGAAAAGATGAAGATCGGGGCAGCCAACAATGACATTTCCCTGGTAAGTCCGGTTGTATCGATTCTTATCATATCAATGAAGAACGGATCCCGGGTAATGGTTTTTTTATATATCACGACCAAGATGGGTTATCTGGACTGGAGTTTCCGGATTTACTGCGTATGGAGGCACTCCCGGGAGAATGAAAAAATCAGCAGGATTGAGGTTTTTACATAACCACCTCTCAAATCGTGTTTTTAACACTATCAAGCGCCCAACATATGCGTATATCACAATTACGTCTTTGTGCAATTCCCGATGCAGGTATTGTGATATGTGGAAAAATAAAGCAGATGCCGGGCTGAATACTGATGAATGGAAAAGAATTATCGATGAATTGGTTAAGCTTGGTGTTGTGACATTGACTTTCAGCGGGGGAGAGCCTTTTATTCGCAAAGATTTGTTCGAACTCGCTTCTTATGCAAAATTACAGGGATTAATTACGATGGTTGTTACAAACCTGAGTTTATTCAGAGAAAGTCATACAGAAAAAATAGCAGAGAGTTTCGATTTTTTCGGAATTTCAATAGATAGTACACGGCCGGAGATCTATAAAGAGATCAGAGGCATGGACTGGTTAGAACAAATTAAAGAAAGTGTTAAAACAATGATGAACGGTCTTTCCGGGTTAAAGGCCGATGTGAACGTGTGTGGAATGGTTACAATAACGAATAGAAATGCTTATGAAATGCACGACCTGCTACACCTGATTTTTGAAGATCTCGGAATGGATACCATTTCTTTTAATTTATTAGACCCGCGCGGCGGTGCAACGGCAAATGAGTTGTCACCGACACCTGAACAAATAAATTATTGCAAAAAAGTCATTTCTGATTATAAATCAGTGTATCCAATCAGTAATTCTACACGATTCATCAGCCAGCTGGGAAATTTTAGTTACAGGTGTAATCCCTGGAAATGCGTACAGATAAATGAAATGGGTTTTTTGTTATCCCCGTGTCTGATCTCTTCAGAGAGACCTGACCTGTTCCCGGACGGGAAAAAAACAGACCTGTCCAAAAAGAGATTATCTGAGGTATGGAGAGAAGAACAAAAAATCTATTCAAGATATGCCGATTGTAACTTGTGTAACCTTGGTTGTGTGGTAGAATCAGCATGGTCAACATACGATTTGAAATTTGCTATAAATGATAGCTTTCGTGGTACGATTTTACCAACACTGAAAAGAGTAAGTAAGCGAAATAATAGAGGGGGATGATCCTCAATCCCATTAACGATCTATTTGAAAAAAATATCTGGTAATCATCGTGATCTACCGGCTCCCCGACCAATAGTCCAAGGTCCGGACGGGCTATGCCGGAACTCATTCCAGTCAACGATTCTTTTTTATTCGCAGGTACAACGCTCACAAATACCTGGAACTCAGCAATTACTCTCGAATTAAACTTCCATAGCGCCCAATTCCATCGTACACGTCGATTGATATTCTCCTTAAAATGAAGACGGTCCGGATATGACGCGATGACAGGACAGGGAAGCGGAGGTGCCAATGAAGTATTTTCAAAACTTCCAAATGATCTGCTCAAACTGGTGCCTGAATAGCTTCATCTTTCTTCGTGTTGCGGGGCGCATTGTTTCTTTTCGGAAACAGACTTCTCTTTTTAACCGTTGTAAAGGCATTATATTGATTTCCAGGATATAAATTTAAGATCTGCCTTCAGGCGATTCCGAAATTAAACCGTTATCCTATCGTATAACAGGTAATACCTGAAATTAGTGCCACTTTCAGCGAAAGGTCCGGAATTGGAATTAATCTATCAAAAAATGTTATCAAATAACTGCACCTGTTTTTCCCCTAGAGGTGATTCATGATAAATTCCCTGATCTTTTTATGATTCGCCAGACGTCTGACGATATATTTTGTGACAGTGACTGTTTGTTGATCAAATAATCTTGTTACAATCAACCCTGAAATGAATATAAGAACGCCCATGAAGACTGCGAGAAAAACACCTATCTGGCCAAAGAACGACACGAAAAAGAATGTAACGACCATTGCCAGAACAGACATAAGAGCGGACCTGATAATAAAATAGAGTCTCTGCAACCACGTAGAAAACAACAATGCCTTTATTACCGCCCTTTTTTCGATAACACGCTCAGGTCCGGACGGAACACTATCTATCTCGTTAAAAATGTGTTTTGTATAATCAAGATCAGATAATTGTAATATCTTTTTTGCATATTCGACTTCCGATAAATTCTGGGAACTTGCGGTTTCAAGCTCCTCCAGAATCCTCTCTGATATTTCGGATATATCGTTGTCTATCGAAGATGGTGTTTCCGTACCTGAAGCGTTTTTTGTCATAGCCATATATTCTAATCGTACGCTGAGGGGTTTGTCGTCGTCAGTGAATTTGTTAAAGATTCTTAATTTAAATATATTACTCAATCAACCATTAATCGCTCCCCACGCACGCAGAATGCCATCCCGGGACTTTGCCCTCGTGGCCTGGAATTGTAACCGTTCACCATTCTGTGCATCTTCGGGTAGAGAAAAAATATTTGAGCGCGGTCCATCTCAACGAGAGCGACCGGCTACAGGTGTCAGATAGTAGCATCCGGTCAGGTTGGAAATACCGGGTCGGGGGGATACGGCAGTATTTGCCTCATGCCGAAGGTATTTTTGAATTTCAGGGTTCCAGGTGGCCAGCGCATCAGCGCTGTTGATAATTTTAATACACTGCCGTTATTCCCCTTCAAAACCGGGGGGGACGCCACAGGTATTATTAACCCCGACGTGTATCAGATGACTATGAACAAGGACGAAATAGAGGGAAAGGGTAAAAAAATCAAAGGACAGATTCGTGAAGAAGTCGGCAAACTGACAGACAACAAAACTGAACAGCTCAAAGGCAAGATTGAGCAGGTAGAAGGGGATATTCAACAAGGTATAGGGAAAATAAAAAAAGAGCTGAAAGATTAACACGGACCCATGACAGGTCCGTTATAGAAATACCCTGTCGGGGTTCAGAACGATTCACGAACCCCTGGACAGATTTTATTTTCTATACACCATTACAACACAGCGAAGAGGTTCATCGTATTCACACCTCATTTTCCGAAATATTTGTCCACACCCGGTTCCTGAAAAATTCAAAGTCCTCCTTTCGTGCATCAACTTCGACTAAATATGTCCCGCTGCACCGTTTCGTAAAGGGCACCAGGATCTTCCTTTTTTTCATCCTGAAACCGACGAGCATGGGGGACCCGAGCTGAATCCGGGTCTCACGGAATATCACCACGTCGGGCGGAATTTCATACTGCTCCTCGCAGTGCTCCATGACATACGCATTCACCTCGCCGGGAGTCACGTCAGACAAAATATATTCCTCACTGATCTGCTTGAGACAACGAAACACCATTAACGCGGAGATTGCTGCCAGAGGAATATAATAGTAGTGGTTTTGCGGAAAAGAGATTAAAAGACGATCCCATCAATACAATTTTGCAGAACAGGTATGGGCTCGAGGAGATTCGAACTCCTGACCTCCGCCGTGTGAAGGCGACGTCATAACCAGCTAGACCACGGGCCCAAAAAATGCATCGACCGGGAATTGAACCCGGGCTATAGGCTTGGAAGGCCTAAGTCATGCCACTAGACCATCGATGCGGTTGTGCCTTTTAACTATCGAGATAATCCCTATTATTCTTTTTGTTCCATGCCGGGAAAAAAGTCCCAAATTCGCAGGCAGGGGATAGTTCCGGACAGTGCGGGAGCCCTTGTCGCCGGACCGCAGGGATGCAGCCATGGTAAGAGTACTCCGGTCCGGTTATCCTGAAATGAACAGGTATATTCCGGAAAAAAAGTGTGGGGAAAACCCCTTGTTCTTTAATATTCCTTATAGCCTTTCATTTCCATCTCGACCTTCTCGAGATTTGCGATGCGCTTCTCGAGCGGCGGGTGAGTGGAGAAGAGCTCCATTAATGTGTTGCCTGACAGTGCCGGGATGATAAAGAACGCATTTGCAGATTCCACCTGTTGCCTGGCCTGCTGCGGGACATTGTCCATCCTCCCGCTTATCTTCTGGAGGGCCGATATCAGGTCACGCGGCCGTTCGGTAATGAGTGCGCTGCCCCGGTCTGCCGCAAACTCGCGGTACCGCGAGAGTGCCATGATAAGGAGCTGGGCCACAAAATAGACCACGATCGCAACGATCCCTGCAATTATCCATGGATTTTCTCCGTCCCTCCGTGAGAAAAGGCTCGCAAACAAAAAGTTCTGCATGACGAGTGCGGCGATCATGGCAATGAAACTCGCGACCGTGAGGGTGAGGATGTCGCGGTTCTTGACATGCGAGAGCTCGTGTGCAAGGACTGCCTCGAGTTCCTTAGGGGTAAGGAGCCGCATGATCGAATCAGTGACCGCTACGACCGCATGCTTCGGGTTTCTTCCGGTCGCGAACGCATTCGGTACCGGCGTCTGCATAATCGCAATTCGTGGTTTGGGCAGATCTGCCTCGGCACACAGGCGTTCCACCATCCTGTGTAACTCGGGGTACTCATCGGGCTCGATAACACGTGACCGTGTCGTCCACAATACCAGCTTGTCTGAGAAGAAATACTGCACGAACGCCATCACAAAGACGATCAGCACCAGGAACGGCAACCCGATTCCAAGCATTGAAAGCACGGCAATGAATATCAGGTACACTAAAAACAGTAGAAACAGTGTAAACCAGACTCGTGCGGTGAGTCCCCAATCGCGCTTCCATTTCATGCTAAGATGTATATTGGGATCAGTTCATAAACATTCCCTAAATGGCACCTGATTATCTCTCAAAATCAAAAAAAAGTTCTTTTATTGATGGAAAACGACCTGCTTGCGCACCCTGATCACGGCCGTTTCCGGTCTTATCTGCACCCGGGTATACCAGTTCATCCACGCGTCCCGTTATGCGGTCCCTTGAACATGGAAAATGCATCATCAATTTTGCCTGCCGTTAAGAACACAGTTGTTCCCAGGGAAACAGCAGGGCATTCCTTTTGCCGGATGCTCCGCATTTTCTTATTTTTGATGACTTCAGGTCTCCGGTATGCCCCCCCTTGATGTTCCTGCAATGGGCCGATGCCGGGGCACTTTTTAATCCTTCCGTAAAAATATTCTGCCGGACCCTCCGCCAGGGAACCTGTCTTTTGCCGGATATCAATCATAACCTTTTTTCCTGAACCATGCAACCCTTACATATGAGTGATGTTGAACCAGAGGCACTTGCGGATGTTGCATACGGTCTCTTCGAACACACGCTGAATAAGGAACTTCGGGATTCAGGAGCCTGTCTCTTTGAACTGGTCGAGAGCAATACCGGTTTTTTTGATACATTCAATACAATATTTTCCAGGTTTTCAGAAGACTACCCCCAGCTTGCTGATGCCCTCATCACAAAATTCGGCAGCCCTGATATCATCTACCGCCATATCATGGATGGCGAAGGAGTTGTCCCGGGAAAGACCACCAAGATGTACTGGATCGTGCAGGACGCCCCTGATATCTCACCCGATGCCATCCAGGACGAACTTGCAGGGAAATGGCTCATCTTTCTCCCGCCCGAAGATGTCGATGAAGCATGGAAATTAGTCCGTGACGCTACCTGGAATAAAGAACTCGGCATTTCTGCAAAAGTCAGCACCGCGAAACCAAACCCTGACTCGCGTGACAATATGAAGGTAATCTATATCTATACCCCGGACTGGCGGGATGAAGACGATGTCATGCGTGTCAGGGAGAGCCTGCGCACGCTCGGTTTTACGGAACGCATAGGCTATAAACGCAATATTGAGACGTTCAAAGGCGAGTACAGCCAGAAAGGAAAAAGAGTTACGTTTTATAGTGCCTGAACTTCAGGCTTTGCGTTCCTTGTTCTTCGGACGGAGGTTCTGGTAACCGCACTTGCGGCAACGGGTTGCGCGTATTGCGTTCCTCGCATTGCAACGCATGCATATCTTCACATTAAGTGTCCGGGCTTCTGCTTCTGGGAATCGTGCCATTCGTTATTCACCACTTTCTAGTCTTATATACAACGTCATAGTCCGTATTAACGGTTTTGTATACCGGGGACTCCCCGGATTTTTAGCGTTCCGAAACAATCCAGTCCCTGAATGCGGAAAGCGCCCTCGCACGATGCGATACTGAGCTCTTCCTGTCGAGCGGGAGCTCAGCAAGCGTCACACCCTTCCATTCGAATATGGGATCATACCCAAACCCGCCACTCCCTCTCGGCGCTACAATCAGGCCCTCAAGTCTCCCGGTAAATACGCGGATACCCATCTCCCCGGCATATGCGACAGCCGTTTCAAAATATGCCGATTTATCGCTTTTTCCTTTTAGAAGCGCCCCAATACCTTCGTTGCCGATGGTATGATAGACATACGAGGCGTATGGTCCGGGAAATCCGTTCAGGGCATTGATATAAAGACCGGTATCATCAACAATGAGGGGTTTTTTCAGGACCTCATATGCAAATTCTGCTTTTTGCCGTGCAATTTCCCCCACATCGTCATGCCTGTACTCGGGGCATTCGAGATCAACATGTTCAACCTCGAGAACCCCGGAGAAAAAAGCAGCCACTTCCTCTGCCTTATGCCGGTTGCTTGTCACCACGTTCAGTTTCACAGGTATCTCCCCCGTTTCTCGATCTCACGTTCACGTTCGAGGACTTCGGCCCCTCCCGGGAATATCCTCGCATATTCACGTGTAAATACCTCTTTGAGTTCCGGGAACCGGTCAGTGGTGCTCTCCAGTGTCTGGAACAGCACGTGGATGTCAACACCCCGTGCCTCAATTTCCGTGGATGCAAGGCCAAGCCCGAAATCGATAAGGATGCAGGAGTTCTCTCTCATCACCATGTTGCTCGGCGTCAGGTCACCATGGATAATCCCTGCATTATGGAGGTTTCCCACAACTCTGCCTGCCTCCGCAAGGTTTTCTTCATCCAGCGCATCGCGGAGCAGTGTCCCCCTTATGCGCTCCATTACAATGGTATCAGAGGTGATATCCCTGACAAGCGGCGTCGGTACACCGCCCCTCCGTGCATGGGCAATCAGGCGTGCCTCGGCACGGGTACGTTCGGCGATCAGGCGGCGATCAAGATCGCTTTCCCTGTACCCCTTGGAAAATCTCTTTTTAACCGCGCTCTCCGGTGTGAGGGTCACCACGGCCTCAGCACCCCGTGCATCTTCCATCTCGTCAAGGAGCGGACGGCGGAGATCCTTTACTGAATCCTCGTTCCTCCATGTGATCTCTACCTGGTCGGAACGGTACCCGGGATTGACCTGCGAGTCCTCAATTGAAAGGGAATACCCGCTTTCGAGCATAATTTTCCCTGTGTAGGCGATCATGGCCCCGTTATCACCAAGGAACCGCATCTCGGGTACGTAAAATGAGGCGCCGCGCTCATTGCACATCGTCTCAAGCATCTCCTGGAGCCGCTTGTTTGCACCGACACCCCCGACAAGAAGCACCTCCTCTTTGCCGGCATGAGCAAGGGCGCGCTCGGTCACTTCCACGCACATGGCAAATGCCGTCTCCTGCAGACTGTAACAGACATCCTCGACGGGCGCCCTGCTTTCGCGCGCAGCACTCACAAGTCCCGAAAATGCCAGGTCCATTCCCTTCACCGTGTAGGGCAGGTCGATGTAGCTCCCTTTCCGCGCCATCTCCTCGATGAGCGGCCCGCCAGGGTGGGGGAAACCTTTGCCCCTGGCAAATTTGTCAAGTGCATTGCCAATCCCGATATCCAGCGTTTCGCCAAATATGCGGTATCGCCGGTTGAGGTACCCGATGACCTGAGTATTCGCACCGCTTGCGTACAGGACAATCGGGTCGGTGCACCCTGTTGTATATCGCCCGATCTCCACGTGCGCAACGCAATGGTTGACACCCACAATCGGGATGCTGAGTGCAAGTGCGAGTGCCCGTGCAGCAGTGGCAACGGTCCGGAGGCACGGGCCAAGTCCGGGGCCCTGTGAAAACGCGACACCCGTTATCAGTGCAGGATCCTCAAGTACCCGCGAGATAACGGATTTCATCTCTGATGCGTGGTGTTGCGCAGCCTCACGGGGATGAATGCCTCCGCTCGGGGGTTTATAGGGCTTTGAATAGAGCGAAATGCATTCCCTGTCAAAAACGGCGGCACTGAGGTTCCAGGCTGTCCCCTCAATCCCAAGAATCTGCCCAAAAACAGGCATTTGACCTTATTTCTTAAATTCGGTATATCCGCACTTGCCACACGCAGCACGGTCTTTATGATCAGCCAGGATGATGCCGGGTCCGCAGCGGGGACAGAACTTTTTGCCGATCACGGCCTTTCCGCCTTCGACCTTGTAAAAGGAGCTACGCTTGACTGCAGTTGCCTTTGCCTTTTTTGCGGCCATTTTATGCACCTTCTTCCTTGGCCTTTGGTATCCCGCGTGTCATCAGGTACTCGCGCTCGACCTTGTTCTTACCCTCTTCGCTGTCGTAGATGCGTGCAGTTCCCCGGAGTTCGGTCATCCCGAAACTGGTCTTCATTGAGTCAAGAACCATGTTCTTGTCACTCACATTCAGGAGTGCTGCGAGCTTTCCGGTTACCTGCATCCGCGATGGTGTTGCACCATCAAAACGAAGGTTAAAATCTACTTCTCTCCTCGCAAGGAGTTCATTTCTATTATCCCTGGTGACCTCAAATTCCATCGATATCCTCTTATTATTGACACTGAAGTTATTTAACTATAACTGCATTGTTGCACCAGAAAAGTCAGAGCGGTTCAATAGTCGGAATTTTTCAAAATTTTTCAAATAACGCAAGCATCTCTGCCGCTTTTCTCTTCGCGTCCTGTGTCACTTCCTTAAGTACCACTCCTTCACCAGGCTGACCATAGAGGATAATAACCCCTTCCCGTGCAGCAACAACCAGCGGGATTACCGCGAGATCCTCCTCTCCGTCCACGTACAGAAGGGCAGGAGTGTTTTCAATGGCCGTGTTCAGCCCTTCCAGCAATTCGTCGGTTATCATTCCGGCAGGGTTTTTCACCCTGATGCAGTGAGGATAGACCGCAGGAGACCGGTTACAGGGCTCACGCATGGAATGTCCATCGATGATGGCGATATCGGGAACAACATTTTTTTTCAGGAGCCGTTGTGTGACCACGTCTCCGACGGTATATACTGTACGGTCTTTGAGGAGCGGGAGTATCTCATCAATGTCCCGGTACAGCGTCCCGAAGGGTGCCTTGAAAAAATGTCGCTTTTCTTCCGGAAGACGGAGCATTACCTGACCTTCAGAGCGTACCGTCCCGGAAGCTTGATATTCATTTTTTTTGCCACTTCCGAACGCTCGGGGTCGATGATCACGAGGTACCCTGCCCAGTCGGTGCTGAGGTTCGTCGTGCCACAGATAACACAACTCTCCCCGTCAACGACACGATGACAGTCACGGCAGACCCTGACAAGTTTCTTAGTGGCTGCCACGCTCTCCACCCTTCTCTTTTTCCTTGTCTTTCTCTTTCTGCATGTCCTCTTCAATCCACCTGCCGGTCCCGAGTCCTGACTGCCGCATGGTGAGCCCGATCTTGCTGTCGCGCGGTTCCCGCTCATTTAAACTGAGAGTGACCACCCTTGCACGAACGCTCTCGCCTACGCCGATAAACCTTTTTGATTCCTGGCATATCAGCCGGGCGTTTTTCTCGTCGTAATTGATGTATTCGTCAGAGATCTGGCTTACGTGCAGCATGGCATCGATCGGACCAAGGCTGACAAACGCTCCAAAGCTGGTCGTTTCGACGACGAGACCTTCAATTACCTCCTGGAGGCCGAGACGGAGCACCACTGATTCAAACTCAACATCGTAATAGACCGCTCCATCCCCGGGGATAATTTCTCCTTCGCCGACATCGACCACCCGCGTGACCGCGATAAAGATCCCGATCTCCTTGTCGATGCTTCCTTCAAGCTGCTCCTGGAGTACATCCAGAATAACCTTTTTTAACTCCTCACCCAGCCGGTTCGGAGGCACCCGTACCTTGTCCGCCAGTTTCATCCTGTAATACATGAACCCACCTACTTCCTTATTATATCCAGTTTTTTTTGCCCTTTTAACGAGATAACAGGGATTTTATCTGCAAGGAGCCTGTTTCGCAGGCCACGGTCATTGGTCAGGACCATACACCCATGGCGACGTGCAAAGACGACGATATGGTCATCAACAGTTCCCCCGGTCTCCCCGCTCTCAACAGTTGTACACCGCTCTGCCAGGATCAGGGCATGACGGGCTGCAGTTCCGTCCCTGCCCTGCCCTCTTGCCAGACCCTTTAATTCGTCAACGACTTCTGTGAGTATAAATGGTTCATATGCCCCAATAAGGCTTCTCAGCTCCTCAAAGATGTCGACCCTGAACTGAGCAGGTATCATGAGCGCATTTGTGTCCATCAACACGATCAATCGGTGAGGACTCCCATTCCGATCAGGCGCCATCGTGCTCCCACCTGGCGGCTGATCGCAATTCTTGCCCCGATTTCAGCACATACCGGCCGCTTCAGCGTCACCTCAACCGACTCCTTTTTCGTGTTGGTCACAATACCGACCGTAACTGCAGTGCCCACCGAGAGCATGAGGGGTTCGTTGTGCTTTAGGGGCTCAATGGTAAGCTCATTGCTGGCACCGACCACTCTCTCCATGAGGGTAACCCTGAATTTTAATTTATCCCAGACCGGGGGAAGTGATCCGATATGACCGGCTACCTGTCCGGCAAGGGCATCGCTCTTGGTGAGGGCCGGATCAAGTTTTGTGCCGATACCAAGCAGGCCTCCCGGAGTCGCTTCTGCCACTTTTTTTGATCCTGCGTTGATCGTCGTGATCTTGGTCTCGATCGGTTCCCACCGGATCCTGTTTTCAACCTGGGTCTGTCTTCCGGGGCGGATCTCGATATCGTCACCTTCATGGAATACTCCCCTGATAAGTGAGCCACCTATGACACCTCCCTTTACCTCGCGCCAGTTGCACCCGGGCTTATTTATATCAAACGACCTTGCGACGAGCATCATGGGGTCGGCATCAGGGTCACGGTCTACTTCAGGAATAGTCTGATCAAGTGACTCGATCAGGGCGCCCATATTGATATTTTTCTGCGCAGATACCGGGATTATCGGGGCATTTTCTGCTATAGTCCCTTTAATGAACTTTTTAATCTGCTCGTAATGTTTGATTGCATCTTTCTGCGAGACCACGTCAATTTTATTCTGAACGATTACTATCTTTTTAATTCCCACCAGTTCAAGCGCCATTAAATGTTCTTTTGTCTGGGGCTGCGGGCACTGTTCATTTGCAGCGATAACCAGCATCGCCCCGTCCATCAGTGCTGATCCCGACAGCATGGTTGCCATCAGGGTCTCGTGGCCGGGAGCATCAACAAATGAGACCGAACGGAACGGGACGGCTTTCGAACCGCAAACCGGACATTCGGGAACCGCCGAAAACGCCTCCGCCCCCGCGCATTTTTCACATCGGTAAAATGTGGCGTCAGCATAGCCGAGCCTGATAGAGATCCCTCTCTTCATCTCTTCGCTGTGTCTGTCAGTCCAGTTACCCGTCAATCCATAGACCAGGGTCGTTTTACCGTGGTCAACATGGCCGACGACACCAATATTGACGCCTGGAATTGTTACATCACGCAAATGCGATCAAACCTCCTTAATAAATATAGAATAATGATACTTATACATACTCAGTGACCAAAAATACTCGCATCTCCATTTTTCATTGAATCCGGAACATTTCAAGGACGCCCCGGACCTGGTCACCCGCGTGTCCCCCCCTGTGCTGCCGGCCATTTACATATCAGCACGCCAGCTGGCTGAAATTATTACCAAGTATTACCGGGAATGCCATTTTTTTCGAAAGATTAAAATTAATTGCAGAGAGAGATCACCCAGGTACGAGGTCTCATACAATGACTCTTGATTCTGATCTTTCGCGCATAGGAATTTCTCTTCCGAAGAACCTGCTTGATAAATTTGATGAGATTATCAACTACCGTGGGTACTCCTCCCGTTCTGAAGGAATACGGGATGCAATCCGGAGTTACATCACCTACTATAAGTGGATGTCAGATGTGAAGGGCGAGCGTCAGGGAGTCATAACCATGATCTATGACCATGACCAGCGTGGACTCCTCACGACACTGACCGATATCCAGCACGAGTTCATGGGAATCATCCAGGCATCGCTCCATTCACACGTGACACACGATCGCTGCCTCGAGGTGATACTGATCCGCGGTGATGGTTCGCAGTTAAAAGCATTGGCCGAGCGCCTGATGTCCCAGAAAGGGGTTGAGTCAGTAAAACTGACAACAATATCTGTGGCTGACTAGCCTCCGCCTTCACAGCTCTGGTCAGAGTGCAGGACTGCTTCAGAGAACCCGGAATCTGACAGGTATTCCCTTTCTTTTTTAACCTTTTCAAGATCATCGTTTATTTCAGCCTTTTTTCTGACCTGCGTCATATCTGCAGCGACCAGCTGGTCAACCCGGTACAGGAGGTGGGTCGTATCAATCTCGGCGAAAATTTCGCCTTTCAGCTTTTCAAGCCGCGTTATTTTTCCGGTTGTGCCGGTCCTCGGGTATCGTACCCTCATCCCGACTGCAGCAACTGAATTATCCATACATAGTGAGAGACACAAAGAAACTATAAAATTATTCCCGGAGAGAGAGTTTATGAATGAAAATTTCGCTCCGGCCGACAAAGAAAAATTTTTTCCACGGGACCCACCGGGTCTGTTCCCCTGAAGAGACGAAATTGAGGATCGAACCCCTCATGGAAGAGGTCGGGGTAACGGAGATATCGGATATCACCGGAAAGGACCGGGTTGGCATCCCCTGTTATTCGGCATACCGGCCGCACGCCCGCAGGGGCGGGGTAAAGTATCATCCAGGTAAAGGTATGGATCCACTGCAGTCATGCGTATCTGCGATGATGGAAGCGATTGAGCGCTGGTCAGGGGAGTACCACGGCGACCGGATGGAGTGTGCCAGTTACGAGGCTCTCGGAGTACATCGTGCGGTTGATCCTGCAGACCTTATACTTCCCCGGGCCCTGGAGCGCGAGGAGGAAATCCACTGGTCTCCGGGATATGATCTCCTGAACGATATGGAGGTTTTCGTCCCGAGCAACGCAGTATTCCACCCGTATGACACCCTCGGAATGGCTTTTCCGCTCTTTCAGAGCGGCCCCACCGGTCTTGCGGCAGGCAATGTCATCGAGGAGGCCATCCTGCACGGTCTCCTTGAAGTCGTTGAACGGGACGCGGTCAGCGGTGCAGAAAAAAACCGCACTTTCGGTCTGCGCCTGGATGTCGGCACAAAGGGCCCGGCGGCAGACCTTATGCAGAAATATAACGATGCCGGAATCGTTATACACCTCTGGCTCGTTGAGGGAAAAACCGGTATCCCCACGGTTGCTGCTGCAGCAGACGATGTGCAGGAAAAAAATCCTGCATTACTTGTGACAGGGGCAGGTACGCACACGAACCCTGAAATTGCCGCAATAAAAGCCCTTACAGAAATTGCACAGAGCCGCGTGACAAATATCATGGGTACAAAGATCGAGGTAAGGGAAGAGATGCTGGATAAGATCGGGTATGAGCGCCTGAAACGAATCAACAGGCACTGGTTTTCGGATGCAGAGGAGATCGGCCTTGAGTCAGTCCCTGATATCAGCACACCCCGTATCGATACTGATATTTCCCTTGTCCTGGACAGGATACGCCCGACGGCGGAACAGGTCTGCATCTGCGACCTTTCCCGTACCGGGATCCCCGTGGTCAGGGTCGTTGTCCCGGGATATGAAATATCACATCTTGATAAAAGCAGGATAAAACGAAAATAGCCTATATCATCACTTTTTTTAACTGCTGGATCGTCCTTTTTGTGCTGTCTTTTACCTGCCCTGGCAGGTCTTCTTTTTTGGCGGGTCCAGGAAGCGCCCGGAAGATCTCGCCTATTGCAATCCCGGCTGACGGGCCATACCCTCCCTCGAGCACAAGGGCGAGGGGTGTTGTGCAGACATCCTTCATTATCTGGGTGAGGAGGGCGTAATCAGCAGGGTATAATTTCATGCTTTCGATGGGGTCATCGATGAGTGAATCCTGTCCGGCAGATATGATAACCAGGTCGGGACTAAAACGTGAGATAGCCTCTGCAAACACTTCGGTAAAAATCGCGTGGTAGTCATCAATTGTCGCCCCTGCCCGGATAGGGGCATTCAGATTGAAGCCACGCCCGCGCCCCTCCCCGATCTCATCAATCCATCCGGTCCGCGGAAAAATATTTCCCTGGTGAACTGAACAGTAGAGGACGCGGTCACTCGAATAAAATATCTTCTGCGTGCCGTTGCCATGGTGGAGGTCCCAGTCAACGATCGCAACCCTGTCAACCTTATCAAGCGCCCATGCTGCGGCTACAGCAGCATTATTGAACAGGCAGAATCCCATCGCCCGGTCAGGTTCTGCATGGTGGCCGGGTGGCCGCACCAGCGCGAACGCAGGATCCCCGTCAAGGGCGATCTCGGCTGCAAGGATTGAGGAACCTGCAGCAAGCAGTGCCACATCAAAAGAGTCGCCGGTGATATAGGTGTCCATGTCGATATACCGCCGGTCACCGTATGCCGAGAGTTCTTCGATCAACCTGACATGACGGGGGTCATGGACCCTGATCAGGTCCTCGCGTGTTGCGGCAACCGGTGGGAGAACCCGTACTCCCGCCGGTATCGCATCGATCGCAAGCTGGATACGGCTCCCGCTTTCCTTGTGCAGGTCCATATCGTGCCTGGTGAACTCATTTCCGGTTATTGCAGTACATTTATGTGACATTCAGTTGATGAGAGTCCCCTGGGCCACATCCTCCTCACTTACCTCAAATTCAATGGCCGTACCTTCGATATGATATTTCCCGGTTGCCCTGACATCGTAGGGGTTGTTTGTCGTGGAGTAGGGAACTACAAATTCTCCATTGCTGCTTGCCTGCCGGTAGACATATGTCCGCCCGGTATTAGTCACAAGCGGCAGTTCGATGATTCCCTCTCCTTTGATCCTCGCACCCGTAACGTACTCAAAGACCTTGACATACTTGAGGTCGGGGACCGCCTGTGAAAACACGTTTCGTGGTGATTCATGGACAAGACGGTAGTGTTGCAGGGCAGGAATAAGGTCGAGGGGCTGCAGGATGCCGGTGTTCATTACGGCTGCATGTGTCCCGGCAGGGGAGGCGGGATTGGCATTATATTGTTCCGCGGCGGCCTTTGCATCGGCAACATTCATCGCCTGCGCATTTGTAATCAGCGGGTAGGCTGAATTCACCCCGTCGCTGTACACGATGTAATACCCGGTCGTCGGTTCGACCATCGACCCGTCAAAGTTGTGGAGCCGGGAGACCATTGTTCTGAAATAGTCCGGGGTATAGAGGGTGACTGCCCCGTAGGTCCCGGGATTCCCGGGGTCCGGGATGTAGAACTGGCGCTGGTACGGATACTGACCGGCTGACGTGTTGTACCAGGTCGCCATCGCCCAGAATTTTCCGGTATCCATCTCGATATCGGTCACGACATACCGTACACCGAGCGTGTCTGCAATATTGTTTGTCCGTGCCTCAGACTCGGATATAAAGAACGTTGCAGCCCCGTTCTCACCCGAGACTCCGGCCTGGAACGGGTTTGCATTAGGGATCCGCTTTGCAATGTAGGTAATCATGTGGCCGTAGTCCCACCATGACATAACGCCATATGCGGAATCAGGGTATGAAAACGTTTTTTCATCGTAAATGTGGTAATAATCGACTCCTGTGCCGGGTGTTGCAGTCCCCATCCATTCGAGCGATTCCCGCCAGTCCTGGTTCATTCGTATCCCGCCGGAGGCTGCGACCTGGTATTCGTAGGATACCGATGACACGGCGAATAATACAACAAGGGCAAAAACGACGACCGTCAACCCGACATATACGTAATGGACCTGTTTTTTTGCTTCGGGTCTCGCTTTCTGCGGCCCTTTTGATTTTTTACCCTTCTCCTTCTCTTTTACTTCGGCCGGAGCGGCTTCCTTCTTCTTCCCCCCGCCATGGAGCAGCACGGCAACGTCATTCCCGCTTCGCCGGAGTACAAACCCCACCCCGAATGCAGAGATAATGGCAAGATTCGCGGCAATATAATATTCATACCTGATGTGCTGCCATGTCGAATACACAATAATCAGGGACCATATCATGACAAAAAGGTGTTCCGCCCGTTTTTCCTTCCAGAGCGAGTACGCGAGCGCAACAAATCCTCCTGCCATCAGGATCAGCCCGTAGCTGAAGGTGGTCCAGGCCTCTGCAATTGTCCGTGAACGGGCCTCCTGGATGGTCAGGTAAAGCGGGTTCTGCCCGAAAAATTCCACCATTGCACCGATGAGAATATTATACAGCCCTGGTGCAACTGCGAGCAGTCCAAGGACTATTACAATAATTACTCCCAGCAGGGCAAGGGGGTAATAAAGGAATTTTCTGGAACGTAAGTACCCGGAGAGGAGGTAGAGAAAGAGGGTCTCTGCTATTATCAGGATAAATGCGAATGGATGGGCGAGGGTATAATAATTAAACTGCATTCCCTCCTGGACCGGCCCGAACAGGAAGAACGTAAGTGTTGTAAACAGGAATATGACCACGTTGAGGAGCACAAGGTAGTCGGATTGAACATTCCGGTAATGGTCCCATATGAACTGGAATACGGTATAGAGGGCCACGATGAGTGCAAAAAGGATCATCGTGGGCATTGTCAGGAACCCGGCGAGATAGGCAAAACCCGCGAGCAGCCCAAGCAACACCGGTATTTTTAATGTTTCTTTAATTTTCCAGTCCAGGGTTTTGCTTCGTGTGTATGCAAGCGCGAAGATATAGCATAGGCAGAATATGGTGCTGAACAGGACTTCGGCCATATGGTGGTCCAGGTACCCGAAAAGGGAGCGGAAAAAATATAGTCCTGATACCACTGCGATAAGGGCTGCCCCGACGAGTCCCGCCTTCCAGTCAGAGATCTTCCTGACAAGCAGGAAGACCACCGGTACCATACATGCAGCCATTACCGGGGGAACTGCCAGTGCAATGGGGATTATTTCAGGTCGCGTCGTGGCGCCGGTAATGAGGCAGAGCCCGGTGATAATCCAGATGAACAACGGCCCCCAGTGGATACTCTCCCCGTAGGGGAAGAGGGTCATCGCTTCAAACCACCCGTATGCCGGGAAATTCTCTGTCATCTGTTCTATCTGTCTTAAATTATACAGCGGGTCATCGCTTCCCACAAGGTTTAATGCATCGGTACTCCCGAGAGCCTCCATCGGGAGGAGCCGTATCCACAGGCAAAAAACGGCAAAAATAATGATTGCCGCGATGATTACGTAATTCGTATACTTCCAGCCTTCGTTCTCTGACATCCGATCATCCTGATTAGATTAAAATATGATTAATATGTGCTGCAGTTTATGATAATATTTTGGGAGAAATCGGCTTTTGCCGGTTTTATATTAAAAAATAAAACTTAATTACTCATTTTTCAGGGAGAATGGATTTTTTTCAGGAGCTCCTGTGCCTCTTTTTTAAATGCGTCAAAACTGAACAGTTCTGCCCTTTTTATACAGCTATCCCTGTATTTTTCCGGATCTGCGGCAATTTCATACACTGCACTGCGGATCGCATCAGGATCGGGAGATACCAGCCTTCCCGTGTAGCCGTCGAGGACTGTCTCAAGATAGCCACCTTCTTTTGTCGCCACCACCGGCTTCCCGCTCGCCATGGCTTCAAGAGGGGTCAGCCCGAAATCCTCGTCAATTGCGGTGGTAATGAACCCCTCGCATCTCGAATAGAGATCACGGAGTTCTTCTTCGCCAACGGTCCCCACAAAGGTGACATTCGGAGGGGCATTCTCAACCATCAACCGGTATTCCGGGTATACCTCGCCAACAACCCGCAGCTCTTTTCCGGGAATATTCCGGAACGCCTCTATCTGGAGATCGACCCGTTTCCATTTGTCGATACGTCCTACCGAAAGCCAGAACCCCTCAGGTTCCCGGTTTAAATACCTTTCGACATGAACAGGTGGATACAATACCCCTGCATTTTTTCCGTATGCCTTGAATATGCGGTTTCTTACCGTATGAGAGATGCAGGCTATGTTATTTACATATTTATTTACAAATTTCATATCGAGAAATCTAAAAGAGTTTAATATCGGCCAATATGCAATTTTTTGGGGATAACCAATTGATCTAATGGTCGGATAATACATATCATAGAGTGCACGCCTGGGGGTTAACATGTAATAAAGATGGAGGGGATTTTTTGCAAGATACCGTAATGACATATCATCCATACTGATTACAAAATCATAAGAAAGATTTATTTTTTTAAATAAACGCATCCCGGAAATTTGTTTCCATGGTTCAGAAGGTAATTTTTTTGATAATATATTAAAATTCACTTCTTTTTTTGAATCATATAGATTTATGGCATCTCTATTTGATGCCGGAACTACCACATCAGCGTTCAGGACACGAGCAAGGTCAATAATTAACCGTTCTGCCCCTCCGATTACAGAAAAATCATTTGCAGATAAAATTGCAATAGTATCACTCATGATGCTCTTCGCCGTGATTCTTGGGTATATATCTACCAGATTGAACTAATTCCAAATATAATTCATTCCATTTGTCGGCTACGGTATTCCAGTCAAGATCTTCAGGAACGGTGTATATTTTTCTGTTCTTTATACATTCAACAATTTTACCGGTTATCTCATTTTTCTCACCAGCATTTACAAAAAAAGTTCCTTTATACGATCCAAGGCCTTCAACGAGTCCGCCAACCCGGGATGCTATTATTGGCATTCCAAAAGCCATTCCTATATGTGCAACTCCACTCTGTGATGCACGCGTATATGGAATAACAAGAATATCAGAAGCCGAAAAAAATAGTGATACTTCGTCATCACTTACATATCTGTTGATAATTGTGATTTTTTCCGAAAATTTTGATTTCCTGGCTCTATTAACGGCTTCGATATCTTCCCAGGCTTCGCCAACAATCAATAATCTGCTCTGAACTAAAAGAGTGGGGGATAACTGCTCAAACGCCTCAATTAAAAATTTTAACCCTTTATATGGCCGGATAAGGCCAAAAAAAAGTATCACATTTTCTTCACTGATTCCAAGCAATTTCCGGGCTTCATCTTTTGGAATCTTATTGTATTGATCGTATAGTCCATGTGGAATAATAAAAATTTTTCCTGGTTTAATTTTAAATTTTTTAGCAATTAATTCCTTATCAGTCAATGAATGAGTAACATATGCTGTTGAATATCTTACTATTAACTTACCAATAATTCTGGAATATCCCTTTAATGGTAGAATTGAATTTTCAAAGGGATCAACAACCTCATGAAATTCAATCACTGTAATTTTTTTATGTACATTCAATAATAAGATAAAAAGGTACATATGTGCAACACTTGATGTCCACCATTGGAAAATAATAAAATCTTTTTTTCGGATGATATTATATGCTTCAACCCAGGTTATTGGGTTATACCAGTCAAGAATCTCATATTCTTTGACGGAGGGGTTGAATTTTTTCGCAACAAGATCTTTTCCGACACGCTTACTTCCAGGAAATAATTTTTGAGGGAGCATTTTTCGAAAAAGAATCACACTTACATCAATATCTGAGGATAATGCATTTGCAAGTCTTATAGTAAAATAACTAATACCAGATAAAAATCTTGTTGAAGGCCCCAATATGGCAAAGGAAGAAGTTTTCAAAGTATTCACCTGAATGTTTTGGTTTTTATTACCAATATTATTCGACCGTGACGCTCTTTGCAAGGTTCCTCGGTTTATCAATATCCATGCCGAGTGCATCTGCGGTATAATATGCAAGCATCTGCAATGCAACGGTGGCCGCAAAGATATGCGTGAAGATATCGCCTTCCGGGAGCGGTATGTATATATCTGCAATACCGGCCAGGTCCTGGTCATCTTTCTGGCCGAAGATGATCAAGGGCGTTTTCCTTGCCTTCATCTCCTTGATGTTCGAGATCATGACCTGGTATGCGGTTCCCGGGGTGCAGATTGCGACGACAGGAGTTTCATGCGAGAGCAGGGCAAATGGCCCGTGCTTGATCTCTCCTGCGGCGTACCCCTCCGCATGGATATATGAGATCTCCTTCATTTTAAGGGCGCCTTCAAGCGCCACAGGGTAAAATGGTCCCCTGCCAACAAAAAAGATATGTTCTGCACGCCGACAGACTTCGACTGCCGGGGAAAGGTCGAGGAGAAGGGTTTCTTCCATGCCAAGATGCACGGAATCAAGCCTCGTTTCAAGCGTATTTCCTGATGCACGGTCAATGATATGGAGCAGCACCGCAAGCTCTGCGGTAAAGGATTTTGTCGCTGCGACGCTGATCTCGGGTCCTGCCCTCATGTACAGGGTATGGTCTGCAACCCGCGTGACCGAGCTTCCAAGGACGTTTGTCACGGCAAGCGTGGGGCAGTTCCGTTCGCGTGCTTTTTTAAGTGCTGCAATGGTGTCTGCAGTCTCTCCCGACTGCGTGATACCTATGACAAGATCATGGACAGGAGGGGTGAAATACTTGAATTCCGATGAAAATTCAAGCCGGGCAGGGACCTGCAGGACCTCTTCCGCAACATATCTGAAGACGAGTCCGGCATGGTAGGATGTCCCGCAGGCAACGATGGTCACACTGTGTGTGTTTTGTATCCATTCGGGAAGTTCCTCGCGCCTGAGCGCCCGGATTGTTTTTGAGAATACATCGGGCTGCTCATAGATCTCCTTCTGCATATAATGCGGGAATCCGCCTTTTTTCACATCTTCCAAAGACCATTCGATCAGCTCCTCTTTCCGTTGTACCGGCACGCCCGCGTTTTTTATCTCCAGTTTCCCGCGCGAGAGGACGGCAAGGTCACCATCCTCAAGATACACTGCCTTTGAGGTGTAATCAAGGACCGGGGTCATATCAGAAGCTGCAAAGAGTTCATTGTCCCCGATGCCGATAACGAGCGGGCTGCTGCATCGCGCTGCAATGATCCGCTCCTCACCATCTGCAATTACTAAAAGCGCGTATGACCCTGAAAGGAGGGGAAGTGATAATTTCACCGCTTCTTCAAGGTTTCCCTCGTAATTATCCTCTATGATATGGACGATTACTTCTGTATCGGTCTCTGACCGGAAAATGTGACCCTTATTTTCAAGTTCGCGTCTCAGGTCGGCATAATTTTCGATGATCCCGTTATGGACGACCGCGATTTGGTTCCTGCAGTCAAGATGGGGGTGGGCGTTTGCATCATTTGGAACGCCATGGGTTGCCCACCGGGTGTGGCCGATTCCGGTAGTTCCATGAAGTATCAATGCACTGCTCTCATACCCGGATATTCTTCCCTGCTTTTTACAGACCTCGATCCCGTTGCCGAGCGTTGCCACTCCAAAGGAATCGTATCCACGGTATTCCAGCCGTTTCAGGCCTTTAATAATGATCGGGGCCGCTTCTGCAGGGCCGGAATATCCGATAATCCCGCACACTCATATCACCATCAGGGAATCTTTCGCAAGTTCTGTCGAAACAATCCTTTTTCCGCCCCTGATCGATACATTATTTCCGACAATTGCTCCCTCAAACGTGGTATGCGGTCCGGCTGATACTTTGTCCCCGATAATTGCGCCGAATGTCACTTTCATAAGGGTCCCTTCAATCTCCATAACAGACTGCGAAAGGCTTACAGAGACGTGATCTTTGAGAACCGTGCCGTCACCTATCACTGCGTCCCGGACCCTTGAATGTGAACCGATCGTGACATCATTCATAATAATGGAATTCCCGGTCATGCTGTACGGTTCGATCGTGACCCTCGAACCGATGCTGCTGCCGGACAGTATTGTGCAGAACGGCCCGATCCTGCAGTCTTCTCCGATGATAACCGGCCCTTCGATCACGGTATTCGGACCGATATCGGTCCCCTGGCCGATTTTTACATCGCCGGTGATAACTGCGTTCTTCCCGATTGTGCCTGCCTTCCGGGGTGTAACGCTTTTGATGAGCCGCCGGTTCATGGTCAGGAGGTCCCACGGGTAAATGGCATCCTGCCAGTCGTCAGCAGGTATCGCCTTTATCTTTCCCCCTTTCAGGAGCATTGCGTTCACTGCATCGGTGATATCGTTGCTTTCGATACAATTAAAAAAATCCGGGGTCAGGGAGAGAATCCCTGTCGATATAGTGAAGCCTGTTGCAACATCCGGTTTTTCCACGACTCCTTCAACCATTCCGTTCCGGATTTCAACAACCCCGAAATTCGAAGGATAGGGATGGTTTTTTACGAGCATTGCATTTTTTTCTTTTATTACCCTGCGCAGGGATATGGAATCGATATAATTATCCCCGGGGATCACCAGGAAATCCTCTTTTATCAGGTGCCTCGCACAATTTAAAGCATGCCCTGTACCCAGTTGTTTCTCCTGGACGACCACCTTCACGGGCACATCAAGGGTGTTTAAGTACCGGATAACGTGCTCTTTGCGGTACCCGACCACGACAATGATATCCCGTATCCCGTTTGCCAGAAGACCATTTATGGCATACTCAAGAATAGGCCGGTTTGCTACCGGTATCAATGCCTTCGGCCTGCTCCGGGTAAGAGGTCGTACCCGCATGCCTTCACCTGCTGCCAGTATCACTGCCTGCATTTTTCACCTACCTTATCCTGGTATCCGGACTGATGCACCCGTCAATGACCGAATGGGGGGCAGCAATCACATTACTCCCGATGACTGCACCGACATTGACCGAGCAGTTTATCCCGAGCTGCACCCCGTCACCGACAATTGCTCCCATCTTTTTCCGGCGGGAGTTTTTACCGCAGACCCGCACGGGTGCATGGTCATGCCTGAGGTTTGCAACTTTTGTGCCTGCACCGAAATTGCATCCGCTGCCGATTACACTGTCACCGACATAGTTGAAATGAGGGATCTTTGTCCCATTCATGACGATCGAGTTCTTGATCTCGGTGGAATGCCCGATGTGACATTCATCTCCAATGGATGTGGAGCCCCTGATATACGCATGCGGTCCGATACGGCTGTTTTTCCCGATACAGCAGGGGCCTTCGATGTAGGTGCCCGACTTAATGACACTTCCCTTTCCGAGAGAGACTTCCCCGTGAATCCATACCCCATCCTCAATAATCCCCTCATTTTTTGTGGCTGCTGATGAAAGGAGCCGCTCATTTGCCCACAGGAGGTCCCATGGATATCCTACGTCGATCCATGACGTGAGCGGACAGGATTGCAGTCTTTTCCCTGCGATAAGGATGGCAAGGGCATCAGTCAGCTCGTACTCACCCCTTGAAGAGCATGTTACCTGTCCGGAAATTTCAAAGATTTCCGGTGAAAGCAGGTATATGCCGGCATTGATCAGGTCCGATTCCGGATTTTCTGACTTTTCTTCGAGCGATCTGACCAGGTCCCCTTCAGTCACCACAACACCATAGTCTTCAGGGTGGTCCGAGGGGTAGACCCCGATAATAAATGGCTCTTTCCTGATAATTTCACGGATATCTTGAGGATTCAGGATCATATCGCCGTTCATCAGGAGGAAATTGCCACTGACATGATTTTTTACTGCATTCAGGGCATCCGCAGTCCCTTTCTGCTGGCGCTGGGTCACATAGCGGACCGATACCCCGAGACACTCCCCGTTCCCGAAATCGTCCCGTATCGCCTTTTCACCGTATCCGACAACAAAAATAAATACTGTGACCCCTGCATCCCTCGCGGAGATGACCAGATGCTCCATCATCGGGTGATTTGCTACGGGAATCATCACTTTTGGGCGGTTTGCGGTCAGCGGACGCATCCGTTTCCCCTCACCTGCCGCCAGGACCACGCATTGCATAAAATACCATCAACTCACGAATTTAAGCATTTTTCCTCTGCCGTACCAGCGCACGACCGGTTTCAAGCATCTCTTTTGCAGTCCTTACGTCTCTTCCCTCTGCAGTGATGCGAATCTTTGGCTCTGTCCCGGATGCCCT
>JBFYKV010000016.1:0-4593 GCA_041305745.1 Methanoregulaceae archaeon
GATGGAGAGGCTGAATAATTCACCGGAGAGTGTCAATTTCAGGGACCACATGATTGGAAAGGTCCTGCCTGCCCTCCTTGACGCAAAAGAGGGTGATTTCTACACGCGTCTGCTCGGGAGGGCTGCACGTGCCGATGAACCGGTCACCACCGATATCAAGAGACTGATCCGGATGCCCTCATCACTCCATGGCGGTAGCGGCCTGCGGGTAACGCCGGTCGGTATCCGCGAGTTCCCTGACTTCGACCCGCTGACAGATGCGGTGGTATTCGGGGACCGCATAATAAAGACCGACGTCTCAATGAAACTTGGAATGTCGCTTCAGGGCAACCAGTACCAGCTAAAAAAAGGTGTCAACGATGTCCCGGAGGCGCTTGCGGTCTTCCTCTGCTGCCGCGGGATTGCAGAGATCGCAGGAGGTGCGTAAGCCGGCCATGCACCTCGATGAACTCAGGAGCATCCTGCTCTCGGAGCGTGAGACCGGCCGGCTGATCCAGATTCACGCCGATCTCTTCACATCAACAGCAATAGAGATCGAGACGCTGACAAAAGAGGTCTATGAAAACGAAGACCCGTTCTCGGACCGTGTCCGCATCCAGATCGAACGCGTGAGCAGTATCAGGGAGACGCTCTGCGATATATTCAGGATCAGGTCTGAAAAAATTCTGGCCCTCGCGCAGACGCTGCAGGACGGCCAGTACGTAAACAGGGAAGAATTAAAAAAGATGCTCCCCGAGGAACGGGAGATGTTTGACCAGATTTCAGGCGCAATCGAACGGGCGCGGTGCCAGATGGTCACCGGAACACCGCACGTTCATACAACCGCAGAAGGGGAAGTTTTAGTTGTTTCCGACCCCTGTTCTGCGATAGAGCCGCCAGAACCCCCTTCACACCCTGCGTTCGTGGTCTCCCGTGTTCTGGGAGATATGGAGCCGTTTATGGGCGTCGACGGGAGAATTTATCATCTTCTGAAAGAAGATATTGTGACACTTCCCGAACGGAATGCGGGAGTTTTGTGTGAACGCAACATAGTCTTAAATATCAATCTAAGCAAATAATACTGGTATTTGATACTATTTACGGAGAGGCAAATTTCATGAAAATGCCAGCGAAATTCAAAACCTACTGTCCAAACTGCAGGAATCACCAGATGCACGAGGTCGAGAAAGTCAAGAAAAGCAAGACCACCGGGCTGCACTGGATCGATCGCCAGAAGGCACGCAGGGGCACCGTGGGAAATATGGGAAAATTCTCGAAGGTACCGGGTGGTGACAAACCCACAAAGAAGATCAATGTGCGGTACCGCTGCAGCGTCTGTGGAAAGGCACACCTGCGGAAAGGCTTCCGAATATCCAAATTCGAACTGACGGAGTGATCCACATGGTACGACAATCAAGAGAGAACCGGAGTAAATTTGTCAGGGTAAAATGCCCGGACTGTGAAAACGAGCAGCTTGTATTTGAGAAAGCAAGCACGGTCGTAGACTGTGTGGTATGTGGCAAGGTGCTTGCAGAACCCACCGGTGGAAAAGCAAGCATCAAGGCCGAAGTACTCGCATCATTTGCGTGATAAAACCATGAGTGAGAGAGAGTGGCCGGAGACAGGAGAACTGGTCGTCTGCACTGTCAGGGAAGTGAAAGATTTTGTGGCGTTCGTCACCCTCGACGAGTACAACGACCGTGAAGGCCTTATTCCAATTTCCGAGATCGCAACCGGGTGGATCAAATATATTCGTGATCACATCAGGGAGGGTCAGAAAGTGGTATGCAAGGTACTCCATGTCGATACCAGTCGCGGCCACATTGATCTCTCATTAAAGGATGTCAACGAGCACCAGCGGCGTGAAAAAATCCGTGAATGGAAGAACGAATCCAAAGCACGGAAATGGATAGGGTTTGCCGCCGAAGCATCAGGTGAATCCGCCGCGGAAATTGAATCGGTACTGTATCAGAAATATGGGGATCTCTATTCTCTTTTCGAGGAGATCGTCATTTCGGACGAGACAATCCTGAACGGGACCGGTCTCTCAAAAAAGGCCATCGAGGCACTGTTAAAGGTCGCACACGAGAATGTCAAGGTCCCGAGAGTGACCGTCGCCGGGAACCTTGTCATGACCTCAACAAAACCCGATGGCATCAATATCATCAGAAGAGCCCTTCGCAGCGCCGAGCCAAAGATTCCCGGCGTGGATATCGAGCTCACCTATATCGGGGCACCGGCCTACCGCATCAAGGTAACCGCCCCGGACTATAAAAAGGCAGAGAAAGCCCTTGAAAAGGCCGCCGCTGCTGCAATAGGTGTCCTCGAACGTGCAGGCGGCGAAGGCAGACTGGTGAAAAAACCGAAGTCCGGAAAGGCAGTATGAAGGGCCGGATACGGCGCTGCACCCTGGACGGTACCTATACTCTTCATCAGGCCTGTCCGCTTTGCGGCGGGCCGGTTGTTACCCCGCATCCTGCACGCTATTCGCCGGATGACAGGTACGGCATATACAGGAGGACTGCACGTTCATGGATGAGATAACGATCCGGTTCCTCGACGGGGTCCGGAAAGACGAGGTTCGTGCACCCGTGTTGATCGAAGGCCTTCCCGGGATCGGCCACGTCGGGAAACTTGTGGCCGAACACCTGATCCACGAACTTGGTGCCGTGAAGGTGGCTGAGATCGAGTCCATCTTTTTCCCGCCGCAGGTCATCATCGGAGAAGACGGCACCGTCCGGCTTTCCAACAACGAACTGTATCATTACAGCGGCGATACAGGAAATTATCTCTTCCTTGTCGGGGATTACCAGAGCACATCTGCCGAGGGCCACTACCTCCTTGCTGATACCTACCTCGATATCGCAGAAAGCCTCGGGGTGAAGATGATATACACGCTCGGTGGCTATGGTGTCGGGCACCTTGTCGAGGAGCCGCGTGTGCTTTCAGCGGTCAACCACCCCGGCCTCCGTGGGCCTGTCGAGGCAGCTGGCGGCAGTTTCAGCCGGAATGAACCTGGCGGAGGCATAATCGGTGCTGCAGGGCTCCTGCTTGGACTCGGGCGGCAGCGGGGAATGGACGGGATATGCCTGATGGGGGAGACGTCAGGGTACCTCGTCGACCCGAAGAGCGCCGCGAGCCTGCTTCGTGTGCTCACGAAACTTATTCCCATCGAGATCGACTACACCACGCTCGAGCAGCGGGGCTCGGCAATGGAACAGATGATACAGAAGCTCATAGAAGGCGAACAGATAACCCAGGACGACGAACTGAGGTACATCGTCTGATGCAGGTCTTTGCAGATTTACACATTCATTCACTTTTTTCAATGGCATCCTCCCGGACGATGATGCCGGGTCCGATCTGTGCGGCCTGCGGTCAGAAAGGACTCCGGGTGACTGGCAGCGGTGATGCACTCCATCCGGAATGGCGCCGGATGTGGTCCGGGTTTGACAGGAATGACCAGGACATCCTTGTCGTTCCGTCAGGCGAGGTGGAAGACAAAAACCGCGTCCACCACCTGATCCTTGCGGAAACTTTTGATACCTTTAAGGAACTGCATGAACTGTTCCTGCCCCACAGCAGGGATATCGCAAAAAACGGGAGGCCCCATATCAGGCTTGGCGGAGAGGCGATTGCCGGCATGGTACACGAATGCGGGGGTTTGATCGGTCCTGCCCATGCATTCACCCCATGGACGTCCCTTTTCGCAGCATTTGACCGGGTCCCGGACTGCTACGGGACCGAACGACCCGATCTCCTCGAACTCGGGCTCTCTGCAGATTCTTCATACGGGGCGCCTGTCCGTGACCTGGCCGGCATCCCGTTTCTCTCCAACTCAGACGCACACAGCCCGGACCCGGCAAAGCTCGGGAGGGAGTTCAACGGCCTTGAGATAGCCGGGCTTTCGGTAAAAGCCGTCATTGAAAGCATCTCCCGGCAGAATATCTTCATGAATGCCGGCTTTTTCCCGGAGGAGGGGAAATACAGCAGCACTGCCTGCATCAGGTGTTACACCCGGTACAGTGCCTCCGAAGCGGCAGGTCTCGGGTGGAAATGCCCCCTGGACGGTGGCAGGATAAAGAAGGGAGTGGCAGACCGTGCCGCCGAACTGGCCGATGGCCCGCCCGGACCGCGCCCGCCATACCTGCACCTTATTCCCCTTGCAGAAATCATCAGGACGACATACTGCATCTCGTCTCCCGGGACAAAGAAATGCCGGGAGCTCTACCAGCGGTTCATCCAGGCATTCGGGAACGAGATAGCGGTTTTAACCCGGGTTCCGGTGACGGAGATCGCAGAAGTTGACCCTGCCGTCGCATCTGCAGTCGATTCATTCAGGAATGAGCGGGTCGGGCTCTTCCCGGGCGGCGGGGGAAAATACGGTTCATTCCGGTTGTACTAGGTATGGTCAGCGTAGTTGAATTTTTTTATGAAACCCTGGTTTTAATCAATTTCTCTGACAAAAGGGGTTCTCACCCCTCCCTGTCCCACCCCGCAAAAGATATCCGGAGGGCAGGGTAGGCATAAAACCGGATATTTTTTTCCGTTATAGAGCACGGTCCCTGGCGCATTATGGGGGGGCACACATACGGCGGGGCATCAGCCCCGGGA
>JBFYKV010000017.1:0-38254 GCA_041305745.1 Methanoregulaceae archaeon
GTAGGCATAGATGATAAGGTAACCGAGTCCTGAAGTGGTGCCGGGCAGCATCTCGGCTGCCACCACTGACATCCACGCAATCCCGAACCCGACCCGCAGGCCGGTCCAGATCGTCGGTGCCGCTGCCGGAACGACGACCTTGTAAAGGGTCTGCAATTCCCGGGCTCCAAAGATGTATGCCGTCTCAATCCAGGTACGGTTCACTCTCTTTACCCCGTCGATGGTGTTGAGAAGAATCGGGAAGAATGCCCCGATGAAGATGATAAACACAATCGAGGTAAAACCTATCTTAAACCAGGCCAGTGCCAGCGGGATCCATGCGATAGGTGGGATAGGCCGGAAGATCTGGATGAGCGGGTCAAAAAAGTCATTGATGAACTGGATACGTCCCATGAGGATCCCGAGCGGAATGGCCGCAAGGGCACCGATTAAAAATCCAACGACGACCCGGTAAAGGCTTACCATTGCGTTTTCTGCCAGGCTTCCGCTCCCGAGGATGTCGGTAAACGGCTGGAGGAGGACTGATAAAACCGATCCCACCCGTGGGAGGATATATTCATTATTGATGTAGATTGCAACGAGCTCCCAGACTAAAATAAGGATGATTGGGGAGATTATTTTGATATATCGTTTCATTTCGCCTCGATCACCGCCACACCGCTCTGCTCAAGTGCGTATTTTAACTGTACGTCCTGGATCGAGCCTTTCGGTGCGACTGCAATCGTGACTGTTTCTCCTTTCGCTCCCTGATCTTTCACCCATGAAACGAAGCTGTCCCAGCCTGTTACCTGCGCTTTTGACGTGACTACGAGGCCCGATCCCTCTGTATGTAATGGGAACAGAATCTTTATAGGTGTTCCCTTGTCAATTGCCGAGATCGTCGGGGGTGTTCCGGCTTCCGCGAAGTCGATGGTGTTGGATGCAAGAAGTGTCATAAGCTGTGCGCCTCCTTCACCCCTTACGAGCTGCACATCGGCGACCTTCTTTCCGTTTACGATAAGCTCGGCATTCTCGACTTTACCGGGGGCTTCGGTGACAGGTTTTAAGGCGATACCGTGCTTGTCTTCGAAGTACTTCCATTCCTTGATTGCAACAAACAGCGGGGCGTCATGGTCAGAGAGCAGGTACCCGAAGGTTATCTTCTTCGCCTCGCCTTCCGGTGTCGGAACAGTGCCGTTCTGTATGATGGCTTTTGCGTTCTCGTACGGTCCGAAGTCGTAGAGCAGGGCATCGCGTTCCTCAGGGCTCACATTGGCAAGGGATCCGGTCACGTAGCCGATGTCTTTTAATGCATCGATGAACACGGTGTTTGATTCCTTCCACTGCGGCGAGGGTTCGTTGGTGAACCTGATTGTTGGTATGGATGCCTTTTCGACATCGATACTGGATACGGTGACATTCCCGAAGGTCAGGTCTTCCCCACCGAATATCCAGTCCGCGCATATCTCTGCGGTCCTGTCAGGGTTCTCCTTTGCATACGTGGTGGCATCGATTAGTACTACCGAGAGTGCATCGGTGAGTCCAGGGTTGGCAGCGACGATGTCGTTCCTCGCGACGAGACTGTCGCAGGAGTGGTCTTCCCAGAGTCCCGGCGGCGGCAGGTCCTGCGAATACGAAACAACCGTTCCGAATTTACCTACTTCGGCGACAGCAACAAACGGCTGCCAGACCATGTATCCGTCAACCTGGCCGGTTGCAAGCAGCTGCGGCATCTGGCCGACACTGGTATACAGGAAACTCACGGTTGCATTGCCCGTCTGCGGTTCTGCTGGTTGCGTACAACCGGCAATAACAAGGGCAACTGCAATAATTCCAATAAATGCAAGAACTTTTGCGTGATGCATACACAGTATTGAAAAATATATTATTTAATATTCTCCAAATCAACAACTAAAAATTCTTTATTGTATAAAATATTCCATAATTTTTATACAATTGGCTAACATATCATATATTGATGTCCTTAATTAACAATTTTATCCCGCGCATGGATGGACAAAAAGATATTTAATACACAAAAATTACCCTTATTGTATCCATTCATGGTACAGCTTGACCCAATAGACCGGCTGACAAGGGCGGCATTGCAGTCGGACCAGGACTTTGTGCAGGTGCTGCATGATTTAATGAAGCACGAACTCCGTATCAGCGTAAGGGAACTGGCCGATGCGAGTGGAATCGCACAGAGCTCCCTCTATAAAATCCTGCATGGCAGACGTTCGCCAAATCTCACCACGCTCCGGGCAGTGGTACATGCCCTGCGTCATTTTTACCGTACCGGGGAAGGGGAGTTTATCGGCCTTATCGCTGCACGACCCGTGCTTGACATCGTACAGGAACGGACTGCAGATATCGACGGCCACCGCATGAGGGTGAGGGAATATCCTGTTCACACCTGGGAGGATGCGATAGTCGCAGCGGTACGTGCCGAACGTGAAGGTGCAATCGCCATCGTTTGTGCGCCGATCGTCTCTTCCATCATTGAACAACTGGTGCATATACCCGTTGCAACCATCATCCCGAGAGAATCCGTGCAGCGCGCGATTGAACTTGCAGCACGAAAGGCGTGGCTTTAATCTCTTTCTGCAACCCTTACCTTATCAGAGGTTGTGAAAAAGGATGCCAGACGACGTGGTGAGGCGGGGGCGCCTTACCGGGGAGCGTACCGGTGAAATGATGCATTTCCTGTCTTCAATGAAGGCAGACCGCTGTATCGCCGATGCGGATATACTCGTGGATATCGCCCACACCCTGATGCTCCAGAAGCAGAAGATCATCGACGATGAACCGGCACGGAAGCTACTCGGGGGACTCCTCGCACTGTATGACAGCGGCGTCCCTGAAATTGCGTTTGATGAGCGGTTCGAGGATATTCATGCAGGGATTGAGTCCCTGTTAATCGAGTCCGCGGGAGAAGAGGTCGGTGGCCGTCTGCATATCGGGCGGTCGAGAAACGACGAAGTCGTGACCTGCATGAGGATACGTCTCCGCGAGGACCTGCTCAAGCAGATGACGGCACTTGTCCGCCTTCGCGAGACCCTTCTTACCATTGCAGGAGAGCACACCGGGACGGTCATGCCGGGATTCACGCACTTCCAGCATGCCCAGCCGACCACGCTTGCCCATCACCTTCTCGCCTATGAGCAGGCATTCGGGCGTGACTTTGAGCGGCTCACGGGTGCATACATGCGGGTAAACTGCTCTCCCCTTGGAGCGGCAGCCTTTGCATCGACAGGCTATCCCATCAACAGGGACCTTACTGCAAAAATGCTCGGGTTTGACTGCATTGTGCTCAATACGATGGACGCAGTCGCTTCACGCGATTTTGCCCTCGAAGTGCTTGCAGATCTCTCTATTATGATGTCAGATGCAAGCAGGCTGTGCGAGGAGCTCATCCTGTGGTCATCATCGTTTATCGGGTTTGTTACCCTGGACGATGCATTCTGCTCGACCAGTTCGATAATGCCCCAGAAAAAAAATCCTGACACTGCAGAGATAATGAGGGCGAAATGTGCGTCAGTGCTCGGGTCATATACGCAGGCACTGGTGACGGTAAAGGGGCTTCCCATGAGTTACAACCGGGACCTGCAGGAGCTTACCCCCGGTCTCTGGAGGGGGGTATGGGATGCAAAGCACAGCATGCGGCTCCTCGTGGACATGCTTGCAACGGCGGTCTTCCACCCGTCACGGATGGCAGAAGAGGCTGCGAAAGGGAACACCACCGCAACAGACGTCGCAGATATGCTTGTACGCCGGTACAACCTGCCATTCCGGACTGCCCATTCGATCATCGGGCGGGCAGTGCAGAAGGGAACGGTTGACCTTGCAACAATTGACGAGGCATCGGTGGAGATCAGAGGAAAACCGTTGTCACGCGATGGTCTTACACAAAACGACATTGCTGAGGCGTTGCAGGTCGAAAAAAGCGTGGCTTCAAGGAATGCCCCGGGTGGACCTTCACCCCTGGCGGTCAGGGTTGCGCTCGTTGAGCGGCGGGCACTGCTTGAAAAGGACAGGTCAGAACTGGATGGCCGGATTTCTGCCATTTCAGAGGCGGTAACACGCCTTATTAATGATGCACGGAGGATGACTGCGTAATGGGGGAATTCGAGACTGGTGACCGGGTCGTCTGCAGGTATGGCGGTGAACCGAGGGACGGTACATATATAACAGACCGTGATGGTAAGGCGGTGATCAAGCTCGACAGCGGCTACAACATCGGTGTATCCCCCTCTGCCTGTACGCTGGTCGAACGCACCCCTGCCCGGCCGGCCCACGAAGCAGAGGTGGCGCAGGACGAGTCCCTTCCGCGACTCTCGATCGTGTCCACGGGCGGGACTATTGCAAGCCGCATCGATTACCGGACCGGTGCTGTCACGAGCCAGTTTAGTGCCGGTGATATTTTAAGGGCAATTCCGGGGCTCAGCACAATCGGCCGGTTCACCACAAGGCAGCTCTACACGATCCTGTCAGAGAACATGAACCCTGCAATATGGCAGGAACTCGCACGTGCGGTCTATGAAGAGATACATGGCGGGGCGACCGGGGTGATCGTAACACACGGTACTGATACAATGGCCTACAGCGCCGCCGCAGTCAGTTTCATGGTCGATACACCGGTCCCGGTCATCTTTGTCGGGTCGCAGCGGTCAGCCGACCGGCCGAGCAGCGACAACGTGATGAACGGTCTCTGCAGCGCCAGTGCTGCAGTCAGCCCCCTGGCGGAAGTGGCGGTTGTCATGCACGATACCACGAGTGACGACCGGTGTGCAATTCACCGGGGGACCCGGGTCCGGAAGATGCACAGTTCAAGAAGGGATGCCTTCCATAGTATCGGCGTATCCCCGCTCGGATACGTGGACTACCCGTCACTGGGAGTCACCCTCTCGGACCATGCGGCCAGGCGGGGGACAACAGAGCCTGCCCTGCATGACCGCCTTGAAGAACGCTGCGGACTGGTCTGGTTTTACCCGGGTATGCCACCGGCTGTCCTTTCAGGTTTCGAAGGCATGAAAGGGCTTGTCATTGCAGGCACCGGACTTGGGCATGTCGGAACAACCCTGATACGGCCCTTAAAGGCTATCATTGACGCAGGGTGCGAGGTCGTCATGACAACACAGTGTCTCCACGGCCGTGTCTGTGACCGGGTGTATGACACCGGCAGGGATCTCCTCGATATCGGTGTCATCGAAGGCGGGGACATGCTGCCGGAGACTGCACTGGTCAAGCTGATGTGGGTGCTCGGAAATGCACCGGGCCGGGAGGACGTTCGTGAGCTTATGGAACACGATCTCAAGGGCGAGTGCAACAGGAGGTCGTACAATGGACTATGAGGCGCTCGGGTTAAAGGCAGGTATTGAGATCCACCAGCAGCTCAACACCCGCGAAAAGCTCTTCTGCCGGTGTCCCACGACACTCCGGAAATTCGAAGACCGTACAGGGGAATTTTATCGCTACCTGCGGGCTACGGTCAGTGAAATGGGAGAGATTGACCGGGCAGCCCGGGAAGAGATGAAGCAGTCCCGGAAATTCTGCTATTATACATACGACACCACCTGCCTCGTGGAGAACGACGAGGAACCGCCTGCACCGCTGAACACCGAAGCGCTTGAGATATGCCTGACGATTGGAAAGATGTTTCAGATGACCCCGATCGAACAGGTGCACATCATGAGAAAACTGGTGATCGACGGGTCAAACACCAGCGGTTTTCAGCGCACCGCCCTCGTCGCCATTAACGGGGTTCTCCCGGGAGGCGGGCGTATTGAGACAATCTGCCTTGAGGAAGAGGCTGCGCAGAGAGTGGAAGATGAAACATTCTCCCTCGACCGCCTCGGCATCCCGCTCATCGAGATAACCACCTCGCCCTGCATGCACACCCCTGAGCAGGTCCAGGAAGTAGCGGGATACATGGGGATGGTCCTCCGTTCGACAGGAAGGGTCAGGCGCGGACTGGGCACTATCAGGCAGGACGTGAATATATCGGTCCGCGACGGGGCCCGCGTGGAGATCAAGGGTGTACAGGAGCTCGATCTTATTGCAGAGGTGGTACGGCGCGAAGTGCAACGGCAGGTCGGTCTAATTTCGATACGGGAAGAACTCCGTGCACGGAATGCATCCGCCGGGGAAGAAGCGATCGACGTGACCGGGTTATTCTCAGGAACCGCATCAACGGTCCTGAGGAAGGCAAAAGTCATCCTCGCGCTGAAACTCCCTGGTTTTGGCGGACTCGTCGGACGTGAAATCCAGCCCGGAAGACGTCTCGGGAGTGAATTTTCCGACTATGCAAAGAAATGCGGCGTCGGCGGTATTTTTCATACCGACGAACTCCCGGCATACGGAGTGACCGGGGACGAAGTGGCTGCTTTAAAGGCAGTGAGCGGGGCAGGAGAGCAGGACTGCGTCATCCTCGTAGCTGCAACCCGGGAAAAAGCAGCCTGCGCTGTTTCACAGGTTGTCAGGAGGGCACAGATGGCGCTGGAGCAGGTCCCGGAAGAGACACGGAAGATGCTCGAAGGGGGCAGCACCTCATATATGAGGCCTCTGCCCGGTGCAGCACGTATGTACCCTGAAACAGACGTCCTTCCGGTCTGTATCGGGCCGGGCGTCATGGAAACCCTGGCGCTGCCGGAGCTTCTCACCACAAAGGCAGGCCGTTTTGCAAGCGATTTGAAGTTTGACCCGGCAGTCGCCCGGCAGATTGCATATTCTGAACAGCTCCCGACCTTTGAAAAGGCTGTAGCCGGGGGAATCACCCCGATGCTTGCATACCGGACCATTTATGGTACATTCAGGGAGCTGAAAAGGGAAGGTGTCCCGGTCGAGGATATATCAGATGAATCGCTTATTGCCGTCCTGAAGGCAGTTGAAAAAGGAACCGCAGCAAAAGAGGCAATCCCTGGTATCCTGACAAAAGTTGCCAGTGGTGTGGCAGTTGAAACGGCGGTAAGCGAGTGCTCTCCCTCCATGTCCAGGGTCGATCTGGAGGAGATAGTCCGCCGGATCCTCTCTGAAAGGACTGATTTTATCAGGGAAAAGAAGCAGGCCGCGCTTGGGCCGCTGATGGGCGTTGTGATGGCAGAAGTACGGGGTGCCGTCGACGGGAAGCTTGTCAGCGAAGTGCTCAGAAAAGAACTGGAACGTGTGCTGAATGCCTGATTTTTATCCTTTTACACTGGTTTATACTGCATTGAGCGAACCTTTATGTCCGTACTCAGCCTAATAGGTAAGGAGTTTGATTATGGGAAAGACAGGAACAACCCAGTGGGTGCAGGTGAAAGGTGTAAAAGGCCAGATACGCCTTGTACCGAAGTCAGAAGGAGAAACAAAGAGTCCAGGCCCGAACCAGCGGTTCAAGGCAGGAGCATCATTACGGAAGCTGGAACAGGCGACCGGGGATGCCCGGGGCGGGCGTAGTGGCGGGCGTGGACGTGGACGTGGCGGAGCCCGCGGCGGACGTGGCAGGGGAGAGTCAGGCCCTGTTGCAAACCCGATGGTCAGGAAGTCCATGCGCCGGGCTAAAGTCTCAATAATGGGCGCAAAACAGAAATCAAGCCGCTGATAGGTCCCGGCTGTTTCCGGTATACACCGGACTTTTTCTTTTGCGCAGTTTTTTCTGCCAGAAATATCATTTATCTGTAGATTAAATTCCTTGTATGGATCTCAAAACCGCGGTGAAGAGCTACCAGTTCGCTGAACGGGCAAAGAGCGAACTGATCATATGCTCGCAGATGGAAATGGCGCTCGCTGGCTTTTCTGAATCAGAACGGGCCGGGGGAAAGCGTATGCTGATACTGCTCCTGCAGTCTGTCAGGGCTGAAACCGATTTTGCATACCGGAGCACTGAAAGGAACGAGTTTAAACGGTCAGCGGACCTTCTTTCAGAAGCTATCAGTCTTACTGAAAGCGACCAGTCCGGGGCGGCATCATTAAAGATCAGCGAATCAATCTCGTCAGCCACCACTGCAGCGCAGGGTGCGTGGCACGTGCTCGGGGACAATGGACTCATCTGAATTTTTTGATTTTCTCACCACCCGGTGCTCAGTGCGGGAATACGGCAAAGAGCCCGTGACGCCGGAGGAAGTGGAATATATACTGGACTGTGCCTCTACCGCCCCGAGTGCGGGGAACCTCGAGGCATGGGATGTCGTGCTGGTCACTGACGAGGGCGAAAGAGAGGTCCTTTCACATGCAGCCTATGACCAGTCCCACATTGAAAATGCCGCAGTCCTTTTTGCCGTGTGTGCAAATTATGTCCGCTCAATGTCGCGATACGGCGAGAGGGGCATCCTGTATGCAGTGCAGGACGCAACGATTGCATGTACCTACCTGATGCTCGCAGCGCACTCACTCAGGCTGCAGTCCTGCTGGGTCGGGGCATTTGACGAGGATGAAGTGCGCCAGGTACTTAAACTCCCGCAGCATGTCCGGCCGGTTGCGATCCTGTGCGTCGGGAAAGGTACCCCGCCCGGTCATTATACCGAAAGAATGTCGATAGCAGAGCACGTCCATGAGGACGTCTGGTAAATTAAAAGGAGGGCTCAATTATGCCTGATTATCTGGTTACCCTTGAATCAGCATGGATTATTAAGGATGTAAAGACACTTGACGATGCCATCGGTATCGCCATAAGCGAAGCAGGAAAACGGTTGAACCCCGCTGCAAAGTACGTCGAGGTTGAGGCAGGCATGCTTGCCTGTCCCTTCTGTGAAGGAGAGCTCAACAGTGCAATCATTGTTGCAAATACGGCACTTGTAGGCCTGATGCTCGAGATGCGTGTATTCCGTGCAGACACTGAACAGCACGCCACCCGGATTGCACGATCGGTGATAGGAAAGGCGCTGCGGGATATCCCCCTTGAAGTGAAGGGTGTATCTGAGATATGATCCACGTCGTCGGCCATACCGCGATAGACCATATCTCCCGCGTCACCCATTTACCGCAGAAAAACGGATCAACCCTTATCCTTGACCGTAAAATCTACTATGGCGGCGGAGCGGCAAATATTGCAGCAGGGATAGCAACACTCGGGGAATCATGCACGCTGGTCAGTGCAGTGGGAGGGGATTTTGCAGGCAGCGATTATGAGACATGGATGAACAGCCTTGGTATCACCCCTCTCTTTTACGTACAGGAAGATGCCCACACTCCCACTGCATTCATGTTTACCGATGCAGACGGCGACCAGATCACTTTTTTTGAATGGGGTGCATCAAGGGCCTTCGAAACATCGGACCCGCCATCGTTTCCGTTTGTCCACATGGCAACCGCAGACCCGGAATATAACGTGAAAGTTGCACGGTCAGGCACATTCTCTTCATTTGACCCGGGCCAGGACCTCCACCGCTATACCGCCGAACAACTCTACGCGATACTTGATCATATCTCCATCCTGTTTGCAAACAAGCATGAAGTGGAAGGGATGTGCCGGACAATGGGGCTCACACGGCAGGAGCTGACAGACCTTGTCCCTCTTTCTGTCTTCACGATGAGCGGCGAAGGAAGCGTGCTTCATTCGGATGGCAGCGAAAACTTCATTCCTGCTGTCCCGGTGGAACTCGCCGACCCGACAGGGGCCGGGGATGCGTACCGTGCCGGGTTCCTGACTGCGTACCGGCGGGGATACCCTGTCCTTACCTGCGGTAAAATCGGCACAGTGACTGCGTCTTTTGTCGTCGAACATGTCGGCTGCCAGACAAATCTCGCAGACTGGAACCGGATGACAGCCCGGTACGAACGCCACTTCGGCAAACTTAATGAGAAAGAGAGGAAGATCACGTGATATAAAATGCCCGGACAACCGGAGAGAATTATTTTTCACCCTTGCATCAGGGAACGGGAAAGGAAGACCGGCAAGTGCACTTGGACCTTCTTTGTTCAACCGGTAGTACGGGGGGGTATCGTGAAATATATCCGCAACACGGGTGATCCGGAAAATACAGGGGCCTGACAATGCCGGTCATCAGCAGCGATGTCAAGATGGAACGGCTTACAAAGTACCTGTTCAATGCCCCGTCGTGGCCACGGTCGCTTCTCATAATCATCGTGCTTGGCCTGGTCATCGACGGGGCAAGTCTCCGGATGGGGCAGGACGTAAAGTTCCTTGGGACACTTGGATTTACGATTCCTGCTCTTGTCGCATTCGCGGGAACAAAACCGGTCATCGGAGTGCTTGGCAGTGCGATGACATGGAACCGTTCTGCAATGCTTGCGATGAGCTGCACGGTTTTTGGCATTATCATCTCACTCTCATCCATCGTGTTCTCCTTTGATCTCCTCCCGCTCTTCTATGCGATCTCACTCGGGTTTATATCAGGTGTCCGGCTTTTCATTCTCGTTGCGATTGCTGATTACCGCCCCTCGCGTATGCTCTCTCCCTCCCTTATACATGGATTTTTCGGCATTTTCATGGGGTATTTCCTTTTTGCTGCACCTTTTGTCCTGCTCGCACTTGTCCTCCAGCTGGTCTTTGTTTTAGGTGTCCTTCTCCTGGTATGGACGATAGAACGACCCCTGTACCGTGCATTTGGTATCAGGGGATTACACCTCCTGAATTCGTTCCTGGAACACCTGACCGATGGTTCAAAGGGTATGGAAGACTTTTTCAGGGAGATCGGGGAGGAGGTCTGGGTCCCTCAGGTCAGCATTTTCGTTAAAAGAGAGGGAAAACGCGGCGTTACCTTCACGGTCCCGAACGTGCATCCGGGGCCGATCGGGGAAATCGGTGGGGGGAATATACCCCGCTGCCTGCAACAGCATAATACGGATCTTGTCATGGCCGCCCATGGCACTGCCACGCACGATTTTAACCTCGTATCAGAATCTGAGATTTCAAAAATTATCAGTGCGATGAGGAAATCACAGGAAAATGTAATTTATTCTCCCGTGGTTTCCCGTTCGGTCCGCTACCGGTACGGAACAGTTGAAGTGCTGTACCAGGTATTTCATGATACGCTCCTCATCGTCAGCACGCGGTCTCCTGAAAAGACCGAAGACCTTGAATACGGCATCGGGATGACGATAATGGCTGAAGGTCACCGTTCATTCCCAAATATCGCATTTGTAGATGCCCATAATGCCCATACCGGGGATCTCACCGCGATCCAGCCGGGCACACTTACCGCTACCGAATACATAAACGCCTGTATCCACGCAATTGATACGGCGCCTGCACTGGATAAATACCCGGTCCGGGCAGGGATGTCGCATGTGGCAGTTCCATTCACGAGAGAACAGGGATTCGGTGACCTGGGTATCCAGGTGATGGTCATCGAGGCGGCCGGGCAGCGGACTGCGTACGTGTTGTTTGACGGGAATAATATGCACGAGGGGGTACGGGAGGCACTGAGGGCGAGGGTGCTTTTCTATGCTGATGACGGAGAGGTGATGACAACCGACTCTCATGTCGTCAATACCATCAGCGGTAAGAACCCCATCGGGTACCATGTCCCTGTTGAGGAGATCATTCCGTACATTGACAAAGCACTGCAGGAGGCCCTTGCTGACCTTTCGCCGGCCTCCGTTGGTGGAAGCACGGCACTCTGCGAGCGGGTCGTGGTCTTTGGATCCGATAGCATCGCACAGATTGCAAGCACTATCAACACGATGATCCTCTTTATACCCCCTCTTGGTGTGGCGATACTTCTCCTGGCATTCCTGCTCTCGTTCATGGCATATATCGTGATAGGTTGAATCAACAGGTGTCAGTATGAAAAAAGAGGTCCTCCCGACAGCGTGCCGGCAAAAGACGTTTCCAATAGCGTAATCAAAGGAAGTAAAGGATATATGCATGCCGGAAATTCTGATGACCCTGGTTGCAGGTGTCATCCGTCAGGCTCAGGACTCCTCCCGATCATCGGCCCGGAAAGCCGCATCCTTATTCTCGGTAGTTTCCCGGGTGAAGAATCCTTAAAAAAAAGGCAGTATTATGCATACCCGCGTAACCGTTTCTGGTACATCTGCGAAAAGGTGCTGGGCTGTCAACGGGATTTCACCTATGAAGCGCGTGTAAAATGCTTAAAGGACAGGGGGATCGCCCTATGGGACGTCCTGGATTCATGCAGGCGTCACCAGAGCAGCGATGCCAGTATCTCTGCACCACGACCAAACCCGATACCGGATTACCTCCGGAAATATCCGGTAATCCATCGTGTTATACTGAATGGTTCTGCTGCTGCACGTATTTTTGAGAGATCGTTTTTGGGGAGATACCCGGCCACCCTTGAAGTGGTGAGTATGCCCTCTACGAGCCCTGCAAATACACGGGTGACAACGGAAGAGCTCGTCAGGCTGTGGCAGGCAGTCCTGGTCTGACAAAATAGCATCCGCTTCGTTGGAAGCACCCTGTCAAAAGGGACCAGCATGAACCCGGGCAGGGGGTATACAATTGATGCGAGAGAGTATCAGACATCGATCAATTAGAGTATCAGCATGAGTATGCTAAACCCTGCCCGAGACCATGATGGTTTCAATTTCTTGTTGTCTTGATCAGAATATATACCTTTCCTTAAAAAACTGTTGAAAAGCGATTATTTTCGATATTGGGGACGCAGAGGATGAAGTGCGCCGGAAGACAGGGGATGTCAGACAATCGTCATACTTACCGGGACCTTTTTTTGAGTTGAGATCCGGTGGATCCCGGCATGAATACCCTGCCTGATGCCGGAAAAACGATGCGGAAAGCGCAGAATTTAAAAGGCAATTCTTTGTTATTTTGAGAAAATACATTTAAATTTTTGTCTGACGCCAGCTATACATGCACGAAGATCCAATCAATGCAGTGGTGATATCATGAGGCACACCGTAACAGAACAGTATGTCCGGGCAGGAATCGCCCGGAGGTCTGGTAAAGGGCTGATGATTGAAATTGCCGGGGCTGGTTTTTATATCACCCCCGATGAAATGCCTGCGCTCATGGGGGACCGTCCGGCAGAGGTGGTCAACCGTGCAGGTGAGAATGAAGGGACGGCATGGCTTTCTCCGCTCGTATCGCCCCGTAAAATGGAACTTACCGCCATGATCAGGAAAAAACTCTATGTCCTTGCATACCGCGACATGAACCGGCTGCTTTCCGGTGCATGCCGGGATGCCCTGGTCAGGGAATTTATCCCGTGCTGATGGTAGTTTCACCTTGCACCTATCTTTTTTAACTTTCTCATTTATATCAGGATAACGAGGGGATCCTGAACTGACCAGCTCTCTTGCGCATATGGCGATTCTCATTTTCGAAGGGCCGTGATGGACGCCAGAGCAGAAACCGAAAAGGCCGTCGGTTCTGCTTTTCTTTGAAGGCATGGAAAATTACAAGGGAAATTTCAATATCTATTACTCTAATTTTCACGAAAAAAACGGGTTTATTCGTGCCCTCGAAGATGACCTGACCCATACGCGGGAAGAACGGCTTTTCCTCTACGTGGCAGCCCATGGGTATAACCGCATGTTCGGAGGGCCTGGTGCCAAAAAGGGGATGCAGATCAGCACACTTATGCGTGAAGTAAAAAAAGCCGCTAATTACTCAGACATAGAGGGAGTGGTCTTTGGTTCATGCAATATCGGTCTCAACGTGGATGATTTTATCCAGGCCATAAAGAGTTCCCATATCGCGTGGATGTTCGGGTACAAGTGCGAGACAGACTGGATGACCAGCACTTTCATCGATGTCTCCAGATTCGAATACATGATGGGCCAGAAGAAAGGAGATTTCAGGAGTGGCGAACATATCATCGAAACGGTAGCTGCCGCCCTGAACCGGTTCAACCCGGGATTTTATATCTGCAGCGAGGAAAATAACCGGGTCATGTTAAAAGACGCCATCCGGCTCGTGATACAGCCACAGGGACGGGGCAAAAAGCCCCTTGATGTTACATCACGGCTTATTGAAAAGCCTGGATGGGACAAGGGTTGTGGATAGGTCGTTCTGCACCCAAATCCAGCCTCCTGCTGCGATAAAAGGACCGCCCGTACTTCGTCCCGGATGATCATTCATATGACTCACTACGGGCCGGGTAGCAGTTGAACTGGCATTACCCTGCATTAAAACGACGATTTCGAAATACCCCGTGTCCCGAAGTTTATCTCTGCCGGTGTTCTATTCCGGTGGGTGGGGACTGGTCTTTCCCTCAGCAGTTTTGCATAATCATTCGTTCCCGGCAGGGTAGTATCACATTGCATTTCCGGGGAACGGGAAAACCTGTCCCGGATACCAGATGAATGAATGGTACCTGTTCATTCAGCGGGATGTCTGGTCATCCGGGGTTTGTCCAGGGTCACCGCCATGAAAAGCATTCATCATGGAATAAACCGATATGAAAAGACATTTAACATACTCCCTGCGCCAGGAGCGAAATGAACAGGAGATGAAAGAGAATGGAGAGACAGTTTAAATATTATCCGCAGGATTTCGGGGAACTCACCGTAAAAGTACTTCATATGGACCTTGTTTTTGATATCTATGATGACCACACGATCGTCGAATCGAAACTGCGGGTCCGGAACCTTGAAAAACCGCTTTCAAATCTTGAAATCAACGCAAAAGACCTGGAAATACGTGAAGTCTCCTGCAGCACCGGGAAGGTGATTCACCGCTATGAAAAGGCATCTGCAAAACTGTACCTGACATTTGAGCCCCCGCTCGATCCGAGAAAGGAATGTGTAATATTTACAAAGACGGTCTGCAGGCCGACGAGCAACGTCCTTGAGGGACTTTATTACGATAAAACGCCTCCCGGGGCACCGCCTACCCAGATAACCCAGTGCCAGCAATGGGGGTTCCAGCGCATCGTCCCCTGCATCGACGATATGACTGCGAAATGTACCTATACAACCACGATTATCGCTGACAGCCGGTATACGACGATGATCTCCAACGGGGACGTCTCAAAACCACGTACCCCTGCAGGGGACGGTCGTGATATGATACAATATGCCAATACTATCACCCCTATGGCCCCGTACCTTTTTTTCCTCGGTGTCGGGACATACGACACTCACTCCCGGGAATGTGAATATCCTGACGGGCGTTCTTTCATGCTCGAACTGCTTGTTCCGCCCGGATCTGACCCTTCCGAAGCCGGCCATGCACTCGACGTGCTCGCGGATGCAGTCATCTGGGTCTGGATTTTCACCGGCCCTGACCAGTATACCGCAGTGGAGACACGGAAAAGACTTCTTTCACGGTGTAAAGAGAGGGATGCGATGAAAAAATCCGGGAATGATCCGGACCGGCTTAAAGATATTAAAACTGAGATAAAGAGGCTTTCCGCGACGATTAAGCACGGGTATGCTTATACCGGGAGCGTATACCGCGAAATTGGCATGCAGAATTCCGACTTCGGGGGAATGGAAAATGTCGGAAACACCACGATTACGACCAACTGTATCATGCCATTTTCCAGGATGACCGATCCTTCGTTTGAGTACATGGTCAGGGTCAAAGTCCACGAATTCTACCATAACCTCAACGGTTCGGAGGTGACCGGCTGGAGCCCCTTTGAAATATGGTTAAACGAGGCTGTCACCGTCCATATCGAGGAGAAGTACCACCGGTTCCTTTTCGGGGAAGACTACGGCCGCCTCCAGACGGTCCTTTCGCTCCTCTCTCCCGGCGTCGGGACGTTTGCACTCGACCAGGGGGCAGGGGCCATGCCTGTCGAGCCGGACGGGTTTAACGACCCGAACGAGCTTATCTCTGCCGTAACGTACGTGAAAGCCCCGGAATTTGTCAGGATGATTGAGACCCTGATTGGAAAAGAGCTCTTTGCACGCGGTCTCGATCTTTACCATCGCCGGTACCGCCATAAAAATGCCACACGCTCTGACTGGCTCACGGCGATGGAGGAAGTGTCGGGAATGGATTTTTCCGCTATGGCACAGGTATGGCTGAAGAAAACAGGGTTTCCCATAGTACAGGTCGTGCCCTCATATGATACGGAAAAAAAAGTCTTTTCACTGTCACTCGTCCAGTCATCGTCGCAGGGGGGTGATATCGTCTGGGAATTTCCCTTCAGGGTGGCCCTTGTTGATAAATACGGGGCGGACATCATTGAAATTACACAGAGGATGCGGAAAAGTGAAGAACGTATCATCATAAAGGACGTGGAAGAACCCGCATATCTCTCGCTTTCCAGGGGCTACTCCTTTTATGGAAAAGTCAGGGACACTGCAACCCGGGAAGAGCTCCAACTCCAGGTGAAGACCGATCCTGATATCATAAACCGGTTTATCGCCTGTTACAGGATTCTCGACGCTGAAAAAATGAGGCTCCTTGGTGATCCGTCAGCGGTTCCTGACCCCGGATTTTCACGTCTTTTTTATAGTCTTCTGAGCGATGAGGACCTGATGGAACGTGCAGGAGCACAGTTCCTGACCATTTTTGAGTCGGTGGAAGACCAGGACTACGCCCACCGGTACCAGGCATTGTATGACGTGAAGAAAAAAATCCAGCGCTCGGTAGCAGAACGCTATTTTGACTCTGTTCTCTCAATTTATAAGAAATACAGTGAAACAGACGTGGATAAAGGGTATCTCCCGGCCATGGTGGCCGCTATCAGGAGGCGCCAGGTAAAAAATACCTGCCTTTCGATTCTTGCCTCGCGTGATGATCCCGATACCCATGCACTCATACGCCGGCAGTTCGATGATCCGGCAGCAGCTGCAACTGACCGGCTGGTTGCGTTCTCCCTGTATCTTGACAGCAGTGCGCCTGACAAACATGACGTCCTGAAAGAGTATGGAGTGGAATCCCGGTCTCACCCCGTATCGTGGGAGACATACCTGTCAGCCGTTGCCGGCAGCAGCAGCGATGATGTGGTTGACATGGTTGCTGCAATCGGGTCTTCTGATGATTTCCATATTGAACAGGCAAATGAGCAGCGTGCATTGTATGGCCGGTTTGCAATGAATCGTAAAAAATCACTGCAGACGGTGAAGGGCCGGCAGTTCCTGACATCGATGCTGGTGAAACTTGCACAGGTCAACGAGTACAGCACTGTAATGGCGCTACAGACGTTTTCAGCGGTGGACTACATGGAGCAGGAGTACGTTGCGGATGCGGTGAAGATCCTTGCAGACCTGCTTGCATCGCTTGACCCCGAAAAGACACCGAGCGTGTACAATACTGCAAAGCGGCTTTTAAAAGGGTTACCAAAGGCATGCAGGGAATATGAAGAAAAATTCGGGGATCTTCCGGTCCCGTTATAACCGGGCGGGAAAAAGAGGAGATCGCTGATATTTTCTTCTTTCATGTTTTAGTTACCTTTTTTCACTTTTGTGTACGAAAAATAAGATACTCAATCCTTTGGTTGAACAACTCATTTCGATAAAACCTGTTCGATCCATACTTTGACAGGAGGTTTTACCTCCTCTCCGGCCTTGCAGCGGGATGGTCTGAAAGCAGGGCTGACAGGGGTTATGGTATTTTTTTAACGTGCGGGGGTGAAGGGGGCGGAGCGGGAAGTCCCCGCTCTTCAGGGCGGGGTAGTTCACAGGCGGGCACAATGCAACAGGGATATTTTAAGAAGGAAAAAAGCTAAATGGAACCAGCCAAAGGCGTAGGGAGGTGACTGAATGCCAACGAGTAAGAAACAGCTGGAGAAGCTGAACAAAGTGAAGAAGGCCAAGGCAGAAGAGCTCTCGAAGCAGGCGGCTGCGGGTAGCCAAGAAGCCAAGAAAAAGCTCAAGAAGCTCGAAAAAAAGCTCAAATGAGCCGCCTGGAAGCTGCCTCATTTTTTTTAGAAGTAAGCACGGGTCCTGTTGCATGGGGGGACGTCCCGCATACGGCGGGGCATCAGCCCCGGGAGTATCGCAATGAGGAGTGCGGGGACCTGTGAATACTGAGAGAACCGGAGGATGTCAGCAAAGTCAGGTTCTGTTAATTTGGCATGAAAACGGACATGATGCCGACGGGCCACAAGCATACAGGATGAAAATGTCAGGGGGATATTTTCATATTAAATCCCATTGGTTTTCATAAGTAAGGCCTGTGAACATCGTTCTCATTGGTTTTTTTTTAAAAGAACGAAGCACGTTCAGGTCGCCAGACGAGAATACGACATGCAAAAGATATGCGACGTTATCCGGGTTATCCTGTTTTAGAAAGCGGGGAATAAATGATTATTCGCGTTCTTCTCAAAAATTTGAGCTCGCGTTTACCCTTACCCGACATTGAAGAGGCAGAAAAATGATTGATTTCACCAATTACCTGTGCCGGCAGAGGTAAAGGAGGCCGAATGCCAGAAGTGCAAAAAATGGACCGGGCAGTGCCAGGGCAGCCTTTGTGGGGGCCGGGGTCGGAACGGGTTCGAGTACGGCATTCATAGTCATTTGTGTCCCGGCGACGACGTCGACCTGCTGCGGGTACTGCATGTACCCTGCTGACTGGAGCACGATCGTATGACTGCCGGGCGACAGGTCGGTCAGTGTCAGGGGGCTTAAGCCACGAAACAGGTTGTCAACCATGATCTGTGCTCCGGAAGGGACGGATGTTATCGCAAGTGTGCCGCTTGTATATGGGTTTAAGGTGGCAGAGACCTTCATCATGCTGTCGCTTGCTATGTAGACCTCTTTTGTATAGGGTGCGTATCCGTCAAGGTGTAGTTCGATACTATACGAGCCTGCAGGAAGGGTACGGGTATATACCCCGGATGGCGGGACTTTTCCCGAGAGGTTTCCGTTCAGGTACACATCCGGTCCGGCAGGCGATGAGAGAATCGTCAGTGTGCCCGGCGTGTAAATCGGGAGGGCATCCAGCGTTGCATAGAGGTCGATCGTCTCTCCTGCAGCCGGGACCGAATAAACAGGGCCATTATAATAACTATAACCCTCCTTTATCACCCGAAACGAGGTATAGGGTGTTCCGGTCACATAAACGGGAACGGAGAGGACCCCCTGCTGAATAGTGCCTTTGTATGCATTATCCACATAGACGAGTGCACCGTCCACATTACAGTGGACGAGGTAATATCCCTGTTCCCCTCCGATCACCCCGTCATCCGCGGTACATGGAGCAAACGCGATGAGGACTCCAATGTACAGGAGGACCGTGACAAATAAACCAGAATAGCGCATGTGTTGAAATCTCCTTATATACAGGTAATGGGTTGTAATCCCGGTATATAATGGTATCACTTCAGAGGGCCCCCTGACAGGACCGCAACATGTACCCCTGTAGTTTTTTAGAGGAGAACTCCCGCTCTCCTTCACCGTCAGGGAAAGGGAAAAACAGTCACGGGGATTTATAAGATGGGACAGTAATCCTTATAGTAACCAGATCCAGAAATCAGTCATATAAAACAGGTGTGCCAGCCCATGATATCAGTCCTCGTGGTCGATGACGAGCCCGATCTCCGTAACCTGATAAGCCGGTTTCTCGGGAGAGATGATATGACCGTCGATACCAGCGGGTCCGGACCGGAGGCGATTGAAAAGCTTTCAGAGACAGAATACGATGCACTTATCCTTGATTATGAAATGCCGGGTATGGACGGTATCGAGCTTTTAAAGAAGATAAAGTCAGAGGAGAGCGAAACACCAGTGATCATCTTCACTGGAAAAGGCCGCGAGGACGTTGTCATTGAAGCCCTCAACAACGGGGCCGATTTTTACCTGCAGAAAGGAAAAAACCCGAGGATGAACTTTCTTGAACTGCGGTATATGATAAAGGAAGCAGTGAGGCGAACGGACGAAAGGAGAAAATTAGGGGAAAGCGAACGTCGTTTTCGTAAATCGCTCGAAAATGCCCACCTGATTGCCTTCCAGCTCAACCATGAGGGTGTAACTACGTTTTGCAATGACTTCTTCCTCAACACTACCGGCTGGCAGCGCGATGAGGTTATCGGGGAGAACTGGTTTGACCTCTTTGTCCCGTACCGTGAACGGGGAAAAATGAAAAAAGCGTACCTGAAAAACATCCGCGAAAATTCTGTAAATGAACATTTCTCTGCCCGTATTCATACCCATGATGGTGAAATACGCCATATCCATCTCAATAACACCCCCCTCTACGGCAGTGAAGGGGAGATAGACGGCATTTCAAGTATCGGGGAAGATGTCACAGAGCGGGACAGGGTAATCGAGGAGATGAAGAAATCGGAAGAACGGTTCAAGATTATCTTTGAATATGCTCCTGACGCAGTCTACATCAACGACCTCAAGGGTATATTTCTAGACGGCAACAGGGCGGCAGAGGAGCTGATCGGGTATAAGAGGGATGAGATAATCGGAAAAAGCTTCCTTGAAGCGGGGATCCTCTCACCCGGCGATATCTCAAAGGCGATTAACCTGCTATCACGACATGTTGCAGGTGAACCGACAGGCCCTGAAGAGATATGCCTTGTCAGAAAGGACGGTTCACAAGTGGTGGTCGAGATGAGGAACTACCCGGTGACTATCATGGGAAAACCGTTTGTCCTTGGAATTGCCCACGACGTCACCGAAAGAAAACGGTCAGAGGAGACGATGCAGAAGGTGAACGAGAAATTAAACCTCCTGCACAGCGTGACCCGCCACGATATCTTAAATACGCTCACCGCGCTTCTCCTTTATGTCGAACTGTTAAAAGAAGACGAAAAAGACCCTGCCATGCGGGAGACCATCGGCAAGGTAGGGGTGCTGGCAGAAACGATCCGGCGACAGATTGAGTTTACCAGGATGTACCAGGATATCGGGGTCCATTCGCCCCAGTGGCAGTCTGTTGCCGACGTATTCCAGTGTGCCGTAACTGCTGCCGGTATAGGAAAACTCACAATACACAACGAGATCACGGATCTTGAGATTTACGCAGATCCACTGCTTGAAAACGTTTTTTCTAACCTTCTCGATAACTCTGTCCGTCACGGTGATCATGTGGGTGCAGTCTGGCTGACTTCACTTCCGGACAAGCGGAATATGAAAATTATTTATGAGGACAATGGCCAGGGGATACCGGGAAAGGAGAAAGAAAAAATTTTCATGCGGGGATATGGGAAAAACACCGGGTTCGGGCTTTTTATCTCAAGGGAAATCCTCTCAATCACCGGCATGGAAATTAAGGAGACCGGGAGCCCGGGGAAAGGAGCACGGTTTGAAATACGGGTCCCGGAGGGGAATTACCGGCTGAGTGAGAGTCCCAATGCCGGCTGACCGGGCATCACGGCAAAATTTCTGTTTCCCGGATAAACGTATCAAAAGCGCTCTGTTTCGTGGAGGATCTGAAATCGGACCGCCCTCCTGATACTGTTTCAGGGGTATTTTTCTATTCATCGAAGATTCTCATGAAAATATTAAATGGAGAAAGAGCACAGGGAAAAAAAATTAAGAATCTCTTCATGTCCGAAGGTTAATGCACCACATTTTTGAGAGAGTCAGCTCTCCCCTGTCAGGTAAAACCGATTATGATGCTGACAACTCCGAACGATGCATACATCACGACGGTGCATGCAATCAGCCATCCGGCAAGCATCAGTGCGATGGCTTTTCTCCCTCTCCACTGGAAGAGCCATGCGATCAGGACACACCCGTAGAGGCCGATACCGGGGATCCAGATGATCGGAAGAAGCATCAGTTCGCCATATTTCTGGAAACCTGTGTGTGTCTGGCTTATTTCATGCATTTTTTTCAGCCAGCGGGAGACCCGTTCCGAGTTATCCGCAAACGTATCGCAGATCTCAAAAATTGCCAGGATAACTGCCAGCGCAACAGCGGTCACAATAAAGAGAATAAACCCGGGATGAATCTGCAGTCCGAGACCGACAACGACTGCGAGCGCCTGGAAAATAATAACGGACGAAACAAGCCCGAACATCGCGTGGACCGGTATATTCAGCACGACTGCGAACAACAGCGGAAGTGCTATGCATCCGATAAGGAGGATTGTACCCGCTTTTGAGGCCTTTATCGCTATCTGCCTCAGTTCATCGATCCTCATTCCGGTCCTTGTACAGTGTGACACTTCACCCGATAAGTACTTCTCCCTGAGATTTCTCCGGGCTGCCGGATCATCAGGAAGATAGGTGTCCGGGGCGGCAAACAGGCCGGGTGAGAAGGCCCGTGGAGAGGAGGTATAATCAATACACTTTTCTTCCGGGCAATTCAACCCGGGAAGAGTGGACACCTTTACCCATGCACTAAGCGCATCGCTTCTTTTTATTGCTGCAGGATACCCTGAATATCTGCCGTTCGGGATCCTCGGGGCGATCGTGCCTGATATTGATTTTTTCTTTAAATTTTTATCAGACCGGGACCCGAAACTCTATATTTTCACTCACGGAGGAATCACCCATACCTTCAGCGGGGCATTCGGACTTTCGTGTATTTCTCTTGCCGTTGTATCTATTGCAGGAGTTATCGGAAAAGGCATTGAAGGCACTACTGTTCCGGGTATCTTCCTGATTTTTTCTGCCATATTTATCGGATATCTCTTTCATCTCTTTCTTGATTACCTTGCATATCCCGGGATACCCCTCTTGTTCCCGGTATCAGACCGGAAATATACAGCCGGCATCTTTGCGGGTCCGAGCCTGTTTCTGATGGTAGTAAGCACGGGTTTTCTTGTCCTGTACCTGACCGGAGTGGTAACGTTCGCGGATATATGGGCATATGCAGTCATTTTTTCCGGTTTTATCCTCGTCCGTGCCTTTCTGAAGATCATTATGGCAATGAAGTTTTCCAGTACCACCATTCCGAGGTTCAACCCGTTTTCATGGCTTATTCTTGACAGGACCGGATCGTCATATGAACTGCGTAGTTACGTGATGCCCGGAAAAATATCAGGAAAAAAATCCTGGGAAAAGTGCAGGGGTGTTCCGTGTGATATTTTCAGGGAGTGTGAAGACATGGCTGAATACCGGCGGCTCCGTTACTACTCATATTTTGTTGTGGCAGAACGAACCGGGGATTCGGTAATGCTGCATGACCCGTTACGGGATGAACGGATCATCTTCTACCCTCCGTATTATTCATCTCTTGTCATTCCGCTGAAGCACGACGGTACCGGGCCGGATACTTCAGCCAACTGACGGCTGAACAGAGAACCAGTCCCGGGAGAATTGGTAACCAAAATTATTGTACATTTGAGAGCCTTCCCCGGGCATCATCGAGCGAGCACTGCAGCACCTCGATGAGTGCCGATATGACAGCGTCAGAAAAAACGAGTGCCGAGGTCTCAAAAAGTGTTCCAAACGGTGCAAACGAGGTCGCAATGGATCTGTACTGCCCTGTGATCTGTCTGACCTCGTACTGGCTGGGAATATCGTCGGGATCTGCTTTTCCCTCACCGAGCGTGACGATACATTCGGCAAGTTGAGCTGCCCTTGATTCAGGTGAAAATGTAATGAGGCAGATCTTTGCTCCGATATCCTTTGCAGTCTCACAGATATCAACGATAGAATTGGTTTCACCTGAACCCGAAAAGGCAACGAGCGTGTCGCCGGCAAGGAGTGCAGGGGTTATCGTCTCCCCGACGACGAACGATTCAAACCCGATGTGCATGAGCCGCATGGCGAATGCGCGTGAGACAAGACCGGAACGGCCTGCACCGGCAACATAGATGCGTCGTGCTGAAAGCATTTCATCCAGGAACCGGGCGGCCTGGTCTTCGTCGAGAGAACGTGCAGTCTCCCGCATCCTGTATGACATAAGGAGCATGAGCTCGTTGATCTTTGGGTAATCAGCAACCATCTGTATAGAGTATGCAGTCCGGTTCTCATCAAAATTGTCGTATGGAGTTGCAATGTCACGGGCCGGATACCGGTCCGGTTCCTGATACAACTGCAGTAATTAATCAATAATTCGCTTACGGCCGGGAAACTGTCGCGGAAAAATTCAATATGTCAATACCCCGGCAATGTTCCAAACGAAACCAATATGACCGGCCGCTGTATATAAATCTGAAGGCAGCGGGGGAGGGGGAATAGATTTTTAAACCTGATTTTTCCGGGAATTTTCATAAGGCCCCTCTTCCTGACCTTTATGGGGGACGGCATGGATCGTGGCAGTCGGTATGTATATGAATTTTTAATGATTTTACTCATTTCTGGAATCATTTCTTTTCCGGTTGCAGCGGCAGGGGACCAGTTGAAGGACACAGGTCAGCGCTGGGCCGTTATCATCGGGATCTCCGAATACCAGAACCTTGGTGATCTTGACAATGCGGTAAACGATGCGCTGGATATGAAGTCTGTGCTCATCAATAACTGCAATTTTTTACCCGATCACGTTTTTACCTATACAAACGGCCAGGCCTCAAAAGGGGGTGTCCAGAATGCCCTCCGCCTGATGAGCACGAGGGCCGGGCCCTCCGATATGGTCCTGTTTTATTTCAGCGGTCACGGAGACCAGATGGACCGGGACCTTTCCCCGTATGACGAAGCTGACGGTATGGACGAGGTACTCTGCCCGTATGATTCATATTCTGACAGTTATGACCGGGATATCCGCGATGACGAACTCCAGACCTGGCTCGGGAGGATCAACTCGAAAAATACCATCTGCATCTTTGATACATGTAACAGCGGAGGAATGGTAAAAGGATCAAGGATCAGTGCAATCTACGGGGCATCAAAAGAATCTCCCGCAGTTGAGGCATTTGTCTGGAATGACGGGTTTTCGGAAGATCTCATAAAAGATGCCCGTTCCAGCAAATATGTAATGCTGATGGCAAGTGATGATGATGAGTCCGCCGTTGATTCTTCACGCCTTGGAAACGGTGTATTCACCTACTACCTTATTGAGGGATTTACGTCGACGTCTGCAAATGGAGATTCGGATCGATATATTTCCATAGAAGAGGCCTTCACGTATGCCCAGGCAGCAAGTACGCGGTACGACTCCCGGATGCATCCCCAGATCTATGACGGGGACCGGAATAATGAAATTGAAATTGCCCCTCTTTATGCCACACCAACTCCGACCACAACCCAGAGCACCCCTGCTGTGGACATCACCGGAAAGACGGTTCAGGGGTACATCTCGTCAGGTCAGTCGCAGCATTATTACTTTGATATCCCCTCAGGGGCGCCCTTAAATTCATGCACAGTAACTCTTGCAGGGCCTTGCGGGGCAGATTTTGATATATACATAAGGAAAGGAACCACCCCGATGAAGGATGAATATGATTACCGTGGATATACCGCAACAGCAAACGAACAGGTGAGTATCAGCTCGCCGACATCGGGACGATACTATGTAATGGTCCAGGCATATAGCGGTTCGGGATCGTATAGTCTCACAGAGGTCCATGCCGGCTCTTCAACTCCGACCCCGACAATCACGAGAACAGTATCCCCGACCGTTACCCCTGCCCCGACAGGTACCCAGAGTACCGTAGCCACAGCTATTACCGGTAAAACGGTAACAGGCTATATCTCGTCGGGACAGTCGCAGTATTATTTTTTTGATATATTGGCCATCCAGTCAGGACGAACATGTACGATAACGCTGGACGGGCCGTCGGGTGCAGATTTCGACCTTTACGTGAAGAAAGGCTCAAACCCGACAGTTGACAGCTATGATTACCGTGGGTATACCGCATCAGCAGATGAACAGGTGAGTATCAGTTCTCCCTCGTCAGGCAGGTACTATGTAATGGTAAAAGCCTACAGTGGTACCGGCTCGTATACTATATCAGAGATAACGGGTGGGAGCAGTACGCAGACGGTTACTCCGACTCCGACGGTTACGAGGACAATAGCCCCGACAGCAACCCCGTCACCTACGATAACCCGGACTTTATTCCCGACAATTACATCTACCCCTACCTCAACTCAAACCACGAGCGGAACAGATATTACCGGTAAAACGGTAACAGGATATATCCCGTCGGGACAGTTGCAGTATTATTATTTTGATATACCGGCCATCCAGTCAGGCCGGCCCTGCACGATAACGCTTGACGGGCCGTCAGGAGCAGATTTCGACCTTTACGTGAAGAAAGGCTCAAACCCGACAGTTGACAGCTATGATTACCGTGGATATACCGCATCAGCAGATGAACAGGTGAGTATCAGTTCTCCCTCGTCAGGCAGGTACTATGTAATGGTAAAAGCCTACAGCGGTACCGGCTCGTATACTATATCAGAGATGACAGGCGGGAGCACTACCCCGACAGTGACCCCTACCCCGACACTCACATGGACCGTATCCCCGACAGCTACACCGCTACCGACGGTGACGCAGACCACAAGTGGTACGGATATCACCGGTAAAACAGTCATTGGATATCTCTCATCAGGCCAGTCGCCATATTATTACTTTGATATACCTGCCGGATCCCAGGTCAGTTCATGTACAGTGATCCTCGACGGCCCGGCCGGAGCCGACTATGACCTGTTTGTGAAACGCGGGAGCAACCCGAGTACGTGGATATATGATTACCGTTCAGGAGGGCGGACCGCAGATGAGGTCGTCACGATAAACAACCCATCCCAAGGCAGGTACTATGTCATGGTGATGTTCTACAGCGGTCCGGGGAGTTATACCCTTCGTGAGACTCATTCCGGGTTTGTAAGTCAGACTGCACGATCGACGGCACCAGTTACATCGGCCATTCCGACAACGGTTTCACCGACAATCACTACATCCCCTGCAGATGTACCCGGATATGGATCTATTATGGTGACCTCCAGCCCGACCAGTGCATGGGTATACCTGGATGGGGTACCGGCACGTAAGATCACACCTTCAATAATCACTGTTGCGGCGGGTACTCACACGGTTGGGTGCAGGAAAACAGGATATCCTGAACAGGTCCGGACGGTCACGGTTGAACCAGGTGCGACCGCCGATGTCCGCTTCACGTTATGAAAAACGACGTGATGCTCCACTTTTTTTTAATATGGCCCGGAATTACCTCCTCCCTGCCCTGTTCACCGTGAGATGAACAATAATTCCCGGTAATAATTGATTGAAACGTGAAAAATAACGTTTTATGCATGTGAATGGAGTAACTGGATCAGTCATGTTTCATGGCATAGAGCCGTGTGGTGACACTACGCGGGACAGGGTAATTGTATACACATGGAAGACACATGTACTCACAATATTCCGGCATTTGTGTTGGAAATCAATTAAGGTTAATAAGATTATAAAATCAATAGAATAATATTGCACTGGCGGTGACGGTGGAGATGACAGATACCAGGGATGGCAGCGAAGAGATTTCCTTAGCTGACACCCTGAACTGGAACGAGGAGTGGGAAAGGAGGTACATCCGCCATTTAACCACCGTATCAGGCAAAGATTGCGGGGAATACTGGAAAAATCCGAGAAATGTGCAGAGGGTTATTAAAAGGGGAACATTCCCGGCCCGGCAGGCATCTCACCAGTTAAAACAGATAGAGATCCCTGAATCTGCATCGGTTCTGGATATCGGGTCCGGAACCGGGACCCTTGCGATACCCCTGGCGAAGCGTGGCTGTTCCGTGACTGCAGTGGAACCCTCAAAGGCAATGATTGATTCGATGCTCCGATGCCAGGCAAAGCTCAAGTCCCCGGATATAAAAACCATCAATAAGTCATGGGAGGATATCACACCCGACGAACTCGGGACCTACGATGTGGTCATCGCGTCGTATTCCCTCACGATGAAGGACATCGCAGATGCGGTGAGAAAGATGGACCTTGTGTCCCGGGGATCGGTATATCTCTTCTGGTACCTCACACCCCCGGCATGGGCCCAGATCATGCAGAACCTCTGGCCCAGGGTCTACGGAAGCCCGTATTATTTCAAGCCGACAGCGGATGTGCTTTTTCAGGTCTTATTGCAGCAGAAGATCTTTCCGAACATGGAGGTCGAGACAGGTTCGCATTCCCCGGTATATTCTGCACTTGGAGAAGCAGCAGACGATTTTTGTGCCCGGATGAACTGCAAGGACGACCGTGCGCGAAGAATCATTACTGATTACCTGCGCCAGCATTTGAAGTGGGATGAAAAGGGCTGGGAATTGCGGGGAGATTCCTGGAATGCCCGGATATGGTGGAAAAAAGGGCAGGCCCCGGTACCGAGGTACTGAAGGGAATTTTATCGCTTCCCGCTGAAATTCAGGTCGGGAAGGAAGGGTTTGAAGGCGTGTTCTGTGCATTCCTGCTGAATATGCAAGAGCTGCAGCAAAGAGTGTGGTGAAAAACAACCGTTTTTACATGAAGCAATTTGAGTATTCCCTCAAGGAGCATAGAGATGCTCTGCCGGGCCATCTGATAGCAGTAACGAGTCCGGAATCCGGGCATCCGCTCAAGTATATGGATGAGGTTCTGCCGGCTCATCAAAAAAAACAGTTTTAATTACCGGTATCCGGCATCCCTTCAGAAACGGAACAGATCTTTATTTAATGAAAAAATTATTGTGCAATTTGTACGGAATGAGTCTTATTTGAAAGAACAGCGCCGTCCTTCACGAGTGCAACGTCAAACTGGTATGTGCCTTCATCGAGGCCCGCACAATGTGAACATGACGGGAGGTTGTATTCATAGATAAGGACCGCCGGTCCGGGTGAAACAGGGACTGGCATAGTATGTTCCAGCCTCATTTTTCCATTCCTGTCTTCAATTCCCTGTATTACTACCGATGTATTCTGCCCGTCACCCGGGGACTGGAGGGAAATAAAAATCTTCATGATTTCATTTGAATGGTAAAGGTCGTGGTCGGTGGATACCGAGGAAATTTCTGCATTTGGGGCTACGCCATATAAAGGAAAGGCAATGGCCGCAATAAGCAATGCTATCACAACAATCCCGACAAGAACGAGAATGAGCTGATCTTTCCGCATAAAAAATGATCTGATGCGATTCTCAATGAGGCTTTCGCCCGGATGGTATCCGGTTCCTCACATCTCCTTTGCCTGTTGTATCGGCGTACATATGATCGCGGGTGATCGCAGACCCGGCAGGTGATCTTCATATTATTCGCCTGACGGGATAAAAAAAATAAAAAGAAAATATCGGAAAAATTCCGGTCCGGATCCAAGTGATCTGCTCGCGTTCCTGCCGTTTTCTATAACCCCGGGCATCTCATGTTCATACCTGCCCCGTAAATACCTGATTTTAATCGACCTTTACAAGGGATATCTTCTTTTGGCATATCTTCAGTTCCCGGTTCAAGAGAAAATCTCCTTAAATTATCGGTACCTATTCAATACATGATAAAGGTGAAATGAATGGAAAAAGAGCATGGAGTAAAAAGCAATGCGTCTCAAACCCCCCCGGTGCTGACAGTATTCATTATATTCTGTTTTATCGGGATAATGCCGATCATCGTCGTCTGGAGTTTCCCCCCGGCACAACCTGCAGCATTACCTGATTCTGCCCCGGGATTTATTGTAAATGCAACCGGTTCAGCCGGATTATCCATATGTTCGGGGGTACTTATCACCCCGGATGTCCGCGGTTCAAGCTATGCGGTCCTCTATACACTGTCATCAGACTGTAGCCGGGTCCCGGTGGGGAATCCGGTCTATCTCCTCGAAGCAGAGTATTCTGACAGTACAGGAATTAACGGGGCAGTCAGCCTTGCCGAAGCTGAGTCGCGACGCTGGCAGGCAATGGACGTTCAGGTCTTTTCGTATGGGAATACCCTGATCGCGGTGAAAGGGTCCGGCGGTGATCCGTCCCAGGAAACCATTGGACAGGCACTGGTTGCAGAGGGTGCACAGCAAATCGTATAAAATGCTAAAGCGGTGGAAAAATCTTTTATTTTTTATAAACGGAGACTTTTGGGGTCCTTCTATCCGCCCGGTGAAAATGATTAATTCATGGGTTATTTGGAGAAAAGAGAATTTTGGCGTGACTGTATCGGGGAAAAGGAACGGTCCTTCTGCATTGCTGAATGGTAGGGATGCGGTCTTGGTCATCGGGTTGGTGGGCGGGACCTTGATCCTCCTCACCTTCTTCTCAGGCAGCGAGATGTACTCGTTTTCAACGAGCCAGACGATGAATTGTTTCAGGATCCGGATGAAGTCGTGCTTTGTATTCTGTGAGAAGGGTTTGCCTTTCGTACTGAGTCCGTTTTTCAATGCTTCGATACCGGTGTAGACGTCAACGATTGTCATAACCCGGTACTCCGGGAGGAACCTGCGCCAGTGAACGAGGGTGTACGTGATCTTGTTCACCCGTGACAACCCGATCCCGCCCGAGGTTTTTTTCTCGGTGACGAATTCACGGACGAGGGCGGTGTTTTCCTTGGTTATCCAGCCTGCGTTCAGTCAGTTCTCAATGGATTTGTCTGCGAATTCAGGCCTCATACCCGAGAATCGCACCTGGTGGTCAGTCAATGTGGGAGATGCTGCCAAAGAAAAGCGTCAGAAAGGTACTATAAAAAGATTTTCCGAGGGATTTGAAGTTCCTGTTTAAAGCCTCAGGCGAGATTTGAACTCGCGGCCTCGTCCTTACCAAGGACGCGCTCTACCGGCTGAGCCACTGAGGCACAGTGCACCACTAACATTGGGAGTATTCGTTTTAAAAGATTGCGGAAATGCCCTGAAAAAGAGGACAATTTTCGCCTGAATTGAAGCCGGAAATGGGACAGACCGCCAGTGCCGCATACCGGAATATCCACGAGTATTAACCCTATACTGCGGTGAAATCAGATTTTAATGGCTGTAAGCGATTTTATGCTGGAAATAACCCCCTCAAGTGTTGACACCTCGACGATAGGAGTGGCCGAGTCGCGTGCGACCGCCTTCATGACTGCAGTGAAATCAATGGTCCCTTCGCCCACCGCCGAATGCGTGTCGTCAGTTCCGTCGTTGTCGTGCAGGTGCACATGGCTGATCCTGCAGTTCAGGAAGTCATCGAGGCAGTTGTTCAGGTGTGCATGCCCCACGTCGAGTGCAAGGCCGCACCCGTCGATGATATCAAGTTCATCAGGCGTTTTAAGGAAGAAATAGTTCCAGTTCCCCATGTTCTCGATATAATAGTTCACCGAATACTGGTCTGCCAGCCCTTCAAGATCCCGGAGCGAGCGCCGGAACTGTATCAAAGCCTTTTTCCGCTCCTCTTCCCAGGCAAAATAGCCCGGGTGGACGACGACTCCGGCGTTCAGCTCTCCGGCGACCGAAAAGCATTGCCCCATGACCTCCACGCCCGCCCTCCTGATCGGTTCGAGCACGCTCGCGATATTCACCCCGCGTGACGGGGCGTGCATGGTGTATTTGAGCGAATACGAGGAGAGCAGGTCCGGTGATTCAATAAAATGGGGACCGTCATCCATGATCTCGACGAGACCGGTAATTCCCGAGAGTGTCTCAAGAGCTTCATCAAGGGGTTCTTTATGGAGACAAAACGACGAGACGCCAAACATACATGCCGTTAGGCGAAAAACCAAAAAAATGTTGTGATAGTGACGGGAGCACCCTCCCCCCGGTATCCGGGTAAAAATCTGGCAGATGCCGTTCCAGTGGTGTTTCAGGAAAAAATCAGTTTCAGAAATTCACCTCAATACGTGAATTCCGGTTCGGTGAATAAGGATAAAAAAGAGGTATCCGGGATCACTTCCGCATGTGCACGTCCATCTGCGGGAACGGGATCTCGATCCCTTCTTCTGCAAAACGATCAGCGATCCGGGTGTTGATCGCGTCCTGAACTTCCCAGGTCATAGAAAAGTCGTTTGTCCAGACATACATCTGGAAGTTTAAGCTCGATGCGCCGAACTCGAGGAAATACACCATCGGTCCCGGGTCAGTACAGATATAGGGGAGTTTTTCTGCCTGCTCGTTTACAATCTCCATCAGTATCTGCTTCACTTTACTGATATCTGATCCATACGCAACACCGATGTTTATACGGACCTTGAGACGGGTATCAGGCTGTGCATAGTTGACCACAAAGTTTTCGACGATCTTTTTGTTCGGGACCGTTACGATCTGGTTATCCAGTGTCTTTATCCGCGTACTCCGCGAACCGACAGAGATGACGTCCCCATAGTACTCTTCAATCTTCACGCGGTCGCCGATCCTGAAGGGCTTATCGGCGGCGATAATCGCTCCGCCGAAGAAGTTCGAGAGGATGTCCTGCATCGCGAGGGTGATACCGAGGGTGACGATCCCTGCACCGGCGAGGAAGGGAGTGATATCGACCTCGAGGGTGTAGAGGACGAGCATGATGGCGGCAAACCAGATGATATACTTCGCCGCCATCTGGGCGATAGTAATCATGCGGTCATCGATATCGCTCTCGGTCTTTGACGCAAGCTTGTGACCGTAGATCGTCAGGATATCATAGAAAAAGCTCGAGACGATCCATGCTCCGATGATAATCCATATCGAGTCAAAGTACTTGCTGTCAACGATCCATTCGTAGGCCTCAGGAAGGTCCGCAACCTGGAGTGCGATATAGATGGATATGACCATGATCGCGATGACCACAGGTATTCCAAGCGCCGAAAGGATGATATCGTCCAGCATGGTATCGGTTTCACTTGCCTTGCCCCGGAGCCAGTTCACGATGGCATAGAGCAGGAGTGCCACTACAAAACCGGTAATAATCACGCCGACGGCGAACAGGTTCCCGGAAATACCGAATAGTGTTCCGGCTGTCATATCAGTATTATTATCATTCTGCCATGTTAATATTTTAGTCAATAATGGCGATTGGAAAGGATATTACCCGGAAACTCCAGGAACTCACCGACCGTGACCTCACTTTCATGCATATCTGCGGGACCCACGAGGCGGCGATCGCCAGGAACGGGATCCGGAGCGTGCTGCCTGAGAACCTGAAGATCGTGATGGGTCCGGGATGTCCGGTCTGTATCACGCCGCAGGGAGAGATCGATGCCGCCCTTGAACTGGTGGAGCAGGACTGTATCGTTGCCACCTATGGCGACCTGCTCAGGGTACCGGGCTCGAAGGGGTCTCTCGAGTCGAGCGGTGGCGATGTGAGGGTAGTGCAGGGTGTCCATAAAGCGGTTGAAATTGCGAATTCGACCGACAAGGAGGTCGTGTTTATCTCGGTGGGGTTCGAGACGACCGCCCCGACCGTCGCAGCGACAATCCTGACAAATCCCCCTGAAAACTTTTCCGTTCTTTCATGCCACCGGCTTGTCCCGCCCGCGATGCAGTGGCTGCTCCAGCAGGGAGAGGCGAAGCTCCACGGGTTCCTGCTCCCGGGCCATGTCTGCACCGTGATGGGATACAAGGAATACCTGCAGTTCCCGGTACCGCAGGTGGTCGCCGGGTTCGAGCCCGACGATATCCTGCTCGGGCTGCTGATGCTTGTAGAACAGGTCAGGGAAGGAGTGGCACGGCTCGATAACGCCTACCCGAGGGCGGTCTCGTGTGAAGGCAACGTGAAGGCACAGGAGATAATGTACCGCGTCTTTGAGCCGTGCGATGTGGAATGGAGAGGGTTCCCCGTCATCCCGAAGTCAGGTCTCCGCCTGAAGAAAGAGTTTGAACAGTACGATGCCCAGAAGAAGTTCGGCATCGAGTTTAAGCATGTCGGCAAGCATTCGGCCTGCATCTGCGACAAGGTGCTCCGGGGCATCTCCCAGCCCTCGGACTGCAAGCTCTTTGGGAAAGTATGCACGCCCCGGACCCCGGTCGGCCCGTGCATGGTCAGTCATGAAGGGGCGTGCAAGATCTGGCACATGTACCAGGTGAGGCGTACCTGAACCGGTTCATTTTCTTGTATAGTCTATCATCACAGGGATGTGGTACCGGTTTCCCTGATCTCTTTTTTTATTTTCAACAGCTGGAATAATCAATACACGTTGATTCCTGCCCGGTCCGGTACACGGCAGCAGAGGTGCCTGCAGATGCACTTCTTCTAATACCTGTCAGGTGAAAAGTCACCAAACGGTACATGCATCGATGTAGGACTGGTTCATCATTAAGAATAAAACCCGTAGTAAATGTACAACGTGATAAGGATCCCGATGTCCGGGGGTTTCGTACGCGAGACCCATCGTGTGAAGTCACCGGATGGCGAATGCATCGATGCACGAAAGTTTCAGCAGAACCCCGGATAGCGTGATGTCACTGCCCGGGGAGAACGGCTGGATCTGAATAGTGATGCACAATCCAGTCTTCCCTTTAATTGAAACAGTATAATACTAAAGGATACGAATCGTTGGTAACGGTACGATCACCGGGATGGCAGCATGGCCCTCTCCATGACGAAATCCAACAGGGGTATCCGGTCGTGAGCGGGATCCCATGTTTTCCAACCCGGAAAAATGATGAGGATGTGAGAGCTGGTGGACAAAGCAGACCGGAAAGGGCCGGATAGTGAGGTTGCCGGAACGACGGCGAGTGGCAGCGGTCCCCTGGACGATATCATCAAGGCGGAACTGGACCTTGGTACAATGCTCTTTTCCGCCGGCTCCCCGGGTCAGAGGATCCTCGACTCCGTCAACCTCTTCAATGAGAAGCTGCACGGGGGGCGGATGCATGTCCTTCTCGGGTTCGAAGCCCTGGTAATATCACACGAGCGGGATGGCCGGCGGCGTGTCGGCATGCGGCAGTTACCGTTTCCGGCAGCGGTGAACGGGCAGTCACTTGTCAGCATCAGCCGCTACATGCATTCACTTCCTGAAACCGTAGACGCATCCCGGGTTTCCCGGGACCTTGAAGAACTGAAGGTCAGGCCGGATCGTTCTCTCGCACTCTCTATAATTGCCCTGGTCATTTTTACGGCAATATTCGGCTACTTCAACCGTGCCGACGGGTGGGCCCTCGTTATTATCAGCATCGCAGCCCTTCTGGCCGGCCTGACCCGGGAGGTGGTGTTGAGAAAAGAGTTTAATTATTATATCGGGGTCCTTGCCGCCACGCTGGTTGCTACGACGTCGGCGGCGTTGCTCTCGCAGGTCATTCCTACGGGGAGCCCGCTGGTCTCGCTTATCATCCCCTGTGTTTTTCTCATCCCGGGCTTCCAGCTGATTAACAGCGGCTGGGAAATACTTCGGAACCACATGCACATCGGTATACCCCGCCTGATGGTGTTCATGGGGGTGCTCGCCATCATGTCGGTAGGGCTTCTCGCAGTCCTCCTGCTCTATTCCCCGTCAGCGGAGAGTGTCGGGTTTTCCTTCACGACCGAGATGAAGCTGATAATCGATGTTCTGCTCGGTGCACTTGCAGCCCTCTGTTTCTGTATCCTTATGAAGGGTCCGGGAGAGGTTTTCCTGGTCTGCATGCTCTGCGGCGCAGTCGGGAGGTTCATACGCACCATTGTCGTCGCCGAAGGGGGATCCGGGTATGCGGGGGTGTTCTTCGGCACGCTCATCCTCACGATCCTGGCCGTGATCATCTGCAGGCGACTGGAAATTCCGGTTCTCCTGCCTGTGGTAGCGGCATCGGTCCAGTTTATCCCCGGGTATTATTACATCCTCACCCTTCAGGACATGGCAAAGGTTATACAAATGGGGACAGCTGCACCGTACACTCTCGTTGCCTCAATGGTATCGACCGGACTGCTCACACTCTTTATTTCCGCATCCATTGTGTTTGGGACCCTCCTGCCGATGCTTGTCATGATCAGGAAGACCCGGTTTTACTGAATTGATCGGGTCCTGTCCTGCCGGAAGCGAAAGACCGGCTCTTGTCACACCAGGAGACCTGATTCCCCTGCTGTTCCTGGCAGCCGGTTCAGGGCAGGGGAAGGACTGGAACGCTGTAACTGGTGCGATATAATCCCTGTCTGTTCCTGGCAGCCGGTTCAGTGAAGTGGATGCGAAGGACTTTTCCCGGGAATCCTGCGATAGCGTGCATGCGGATTACTCCCTGACGTTTCAACTCGCTCTCCGGGACTAGTGACAGTATAGTGCCCACGCTCCATTCACTGCCGGGCAGTTGTTACCCGGTCCATGCCGGCACCTGCATATCCGCATCGCCCTCCCCGAGCCTGCGGATATAGGCCCAGCCCCAGAGATACCCGACCAGGCTCCCGGCGATGTCACCCGCAACAATTCCCCACCATATGCCCTGCTCGCCGAAGCCGAGGATAAATGCGAACAGGTATGCGAAGCAGACGATGAATACCAGTTCCCGGAGCAGGGTGATGAATAACGAGGTCATGCCCCTGCCTGCCGCCTGGAACATGGATGCTGCCATGAAGCCGGGCGGCATGAAGAGATAAAAGAGACACATCACCCGGAGAAATGCGGTGATGGACGGTGCGAGGGAGGCAGTCTCGGGGGAATAGGTGAAGATCACCGATATCTCAGGTGCAAAGACGAAGGTCAGGAGTGCCGTGAGTACCGCGACCCCGATGCCGACCTTCGATGCATAGTGGTAGCCGACCGAGAGGTCACGGTACCGTCTCGCCCCGATTGCAGCCCCGGCCACGGTCACGAGGGCAGTCCCTATGGCGATAATAGGGACCATGGCGATCATCACCACCCTCCAGCCGGCGGTATAGACTGCGACCGCGTCTGTTCCTGATACCGCAACGAGCATCATGTTCAGGATACCGGCAAGCACCGAGATGAGCAGCATCTCTGCACTCGAGGGGAGACCGACCCTGAGGATATCCATGTCGACCTCCCGGTCATGGGAGAACTTCTTCCACGACAACGAGACGTAGGTATCGCGCCTGACGAGGAACCAGTACATCAGGACCACAGAAACCGCTGCAGCAGAGATCACGGTTGCCCATGCCGCACCGGCGATTCCCATCCCGGCCGAATAGATAAGGACGGGGTCGAGAACTGCGTTGAGAATGGCGGATGCAGCCATTGCATACATGGCTCTCTTCACGTCACCTTCCGCCCTGAGAACTCCCCCTGCCACATTTGAAAGGAGTATGAAGAACGTGCCGCCAAACACGATCTGACCATAGGCAACGGCGTACACGGTGGTGTCACCGGCCCCGATGGCAAGAAGCACGGGCTCCATAAAGACCAGGAGGGGGATGGTCACGAGCACAGAGATGACGACGGTGATGAGGAACGCATGCATCGCTGCGCTGTCTGCACCGTATTTGTCATTTGCCCCGATTCTGCGGGATATTGCCGATGCCGCTCCCGCACCGAGACCGTTCCCCAGGCCGATGAGGATCAGGAAGAGGGGGGTGATGAACCCGATGGCCGCAAGGGCGCCGGTGCCAAGGCCTGCGACCCAGATTGCATCGACCAGATTATAGAGCATCATCAGGAGCATGGCGATTACCATCGGTCCCGAGAGTTTCAGGAGTGCTTTTTTCGGATCGCCCGTCATGACCGAGACGCCGCTCGTAATCCTCACTTCAGGGGCGGGGGTAATATGCGGTTCCATGGTCGTGTTTCCAGTTGCGTTGTGCCAGTTCCGGGCTTTTTTTCGCAATAGTCATGAGATTATCATACAGCCGTGAGAAATCCCCCATTGAAAAACCGGCACGGACCGCCTCCTCCCGCCGGTCTGGGACGAGCAGGACCTGTGGAACGATCTTCTCCCCCGCATCATTCAGGCCGGGGTGGGATCTTCTACGGTTCTCCGGGTCGGTGCGACGGCACACGAACCCGCGTTCCTCACGTTTCATCATTGTACGGGTCAAGGTGCCCCTGTCAATCTGGAAATACTCTGCAAGGTCCTCCCGGGTGATATCCGGTGATGATGAGAGCCTGATACGCAAAGGAAACCAGCCTGAAGAGATCCCGGGGCGATGGAGCATCCTGTCCGGGTATATCATGTCTCTCCGGTGCAGGAGGGAGACATATGCTCCAGGCGGCAGAATTTCAGGGAGGATCTCTTCCTGAACAGGTCTCTTTGCCATATGGTTCAGCCTTTTATTCTATGAAGGTTGATTCCCCGGGCAGGTAAATATGTTGATTAACAACTATTGTGCAGGCAATAATTAACCATGGCGGGACCGGCAGGGGGAGTTGTGCGAAGATCCGGCACAGGCAACGGTCCGGCAAGAGGTGAAATGATCCGTGTTTTCCCTTTTTTTCCTCACCCGGATGGATAAAACAGGTCATCGCCCGAAGTGCCGGAATCGCGGAAAATGGTTCCGGACCGGCCATCCATTTCAGGCAGGGAGGGGTCTTTCAGAAAAAGGTATTTCAATATCGCCGACCCTGTTATATAAGAATTACAGGGTGACAGGATCTCCTGTGTCAGCCTTGCAGTTCGACGCCTGGTCCCGGTAGGGTAGTGGACATCCTAGAAGCCTCCGGAGCTTTTGACCCGGGTTCAAATCCCGGCCGGGGCGTAAAAAAGGAAAATCCTTTTTTTTCAAAGTACTTCAGGATAAACGGGTTGAACCATCAGCTCTCTTCCGCGTCAGTTACATTTTCCTCCATGATTGAGAGACCCGGCCATGTCTGGTTCCCCGTCGTATACATCATGTCCCCGACAATTCCCGTAGGGTTCCC